>CAYWFS010000004.1:46116-62675 GCA_964457685.1 uncultured Ruminococcus sp.
TAAACTATGTGTGCAATTTTCTTTTTCAATAAAAGATTTCGCGTATATTTTCGGTTTGCTCGGGAGAAGTCTTTCTCGCTATACATAACGTAATAACAAGCTTAAAGTTGTCATTTCCCGATACACCTATTAATATACGCAAAAAATTCGATTATTTCTTTTTTCGGAAAAAAATTGTTTTATGGCAGAGTAAATGAAAGAATTTTCTTATCTTACCCCACGCGAGAGGCTCTTTCTTCGTCTCCGATGTGAGTAATGCTTCCCTTACCGTAGGTCAATTCGGAAAACAATGTACGCAGTTCTCCGCTTCTTGAGCTTTCAATGGCAGACACAAGGCTTACCTCTTCGCCGAATTCGCAATTTTCTTCGCTTGCACCTATTTTCTCAAGTGCAACGGTGAGTCGTTGGTAGTCAGAATATGTTACGCTCATTTTAAACAGGCTGTAGCTCTCGAACACCGCAAGCCCGGCTTCGTCAACCGCCATTTTCGCAGAGGCCGTATAAGCTCTTACAAGACCTCCTGCACCGAGAAGAATACCTCCGAAATATCTCGTAACCACAACGACAAGATCGGTAGCACCCGACATTTTTATGACGTTCAGGATAGGTACTCCCGCTGTTCCCGCAGGTTCACCGTCATCGGAATATCTGGCAATCGCTCCATCGTTCAGCAAATACGCATAGCAGTTATGACGGGCATCATGGAACTCACGTTTTTTTGCGTCGATAAAGGTCCTTGCTTCATCTTCGGAAGAAACGGGAGAGGCATGACCTATGAAAACAGATTTTTTCTCCTCCATTTCACAGGACACGGAATTTGCAAGAGTTATTCTTTTTTTTACAACTTCAATTGTCTGCTCAGCGGCAGCATTGTTTTTCTTTTTCATCAAAGGTTCCGTTATTCTTCAATAATATACTTTTTCAGCTTTGCATAAAGCTTTTCATCGGCATCGCATTCGCAGTATATTCCGTCCTCACGGTAATCAACGGTAACGTCATCGCCTTCTTTATATATGATTCCCGTAATGCTTCCCTCTTCCGGCGGAATAAAGAGTTTTATGTGATGCTTTCCGCTTTGTGCCATTTTTTCCAGTGTCTCGACAAGCTTATCACAGCCTGCTCCCGTTTTAGCGGAAACAAACACGACTTCTGTATTTGTCTTTGAAGCAAGAGTTTTCATCTGAATAAGAGCATCTCTGTCCTCGCAGGCATCGCATTTATTGAACACATAGAGCATAGGCTTTGATGCGGCACCAAGCTCCTCGAGAAGGTTCGATGTAACCTCGGTCTGACTTATAAACTCCTTATCGGAAGCGTCTATAACTATCATAAGAATATCGGAATACACCGCTTCATCGAGAGTTGATTTGAACGCTTTAATAAGGTGGTGCGGAAGATTTCTTATAAATCCTACCGTATCCGTAAGCAGGAGCTTTACACCGTTTTCGGTAACGAACTGTCTTGTGGTGGGGTCAAGTGTTGCAAAGAGCTTATTTTCCGCAAGTATTCCCGCACCCGTCAGATAGTTAAGAAGCGTACTTTTTCCTGCGTTTGTATAACCGACGATACCGCATTTCACAATACCCGATTTATCTCTCTGGCGACGCATTATCATTCGATTTTGCTCGACTTTTTTAAGCTCATCCTCAAGTGCGGATATTTTTTCTTTGATTCTTCGTCTGTCAATCTCAAGCTTTGTTTCACCGGGACCTCTTGCTCCAACCGAACCCGAGGATGCGGTACCGCCCTGTCTCGACAGCTCCTTACCACGTCCGACAAGTCTGGGAGAGGTATATCTCAGCTGTGCAAGCTCTACCTGAAGACGACCCTCGCTTGTTCTGGCATGGTCTGCGAATATATCAAGTATCAGCATACTTCTGTCTATTACCGACACTTCGGATGAAATATCATCCTCGAGAGCCTTTATCTGCGACGGTGAAAGCTCACAGTCGAACACAACAAGCTCCGCACCTGTACTTTCGCAAAGTTCCGAAAGCTCCGCAACCTTACCCTTACCGAGTACGGTTCTGACATCGGGTGTTTCACGGGACTGCGTTACGATACCTACGCATTCGCATTCCGCAGTTTCGCATAGTTTTTCAAGTTCTCCGAGCGAAATTTTACACTCGTTTTCCTGATTTTGTTTATAAATTGCACACAGTATCGCTTTGATACCCTGTGCGGTGTTCTCGTTTCTATCCATACAAATACCTCCGTTAATTCTGTCTCGAAATTACAAAAATATTCATACATCCTCAAAACAACAGAAAAATCGGGCAGACAAACAAAGCCTTAGCCTCGTTTACCTACCCGATCATATATTTCGGAAACTACCGAACAGCTTAATTATTTGCCGCTCTGTTCAAGACGCTTCTTAAACTTATCAACGCGTCCGCCAGCATCAACAAACTTCTGCTTACCGGTAAAGAAAGGATGGCACTTAGAACAAATGTCAACGCGAAGCTCACCGTTAGCATCGCCCTTCGTTGAACGTGTCTTTACGGTTTCACCGCAAGCACAACGAATTGTCACCTCTGTGTACTGAGGATGGATTCCTTCTTTCATTTTGATTCACCTCTTCCAAACAAACTAAAATTAATTCTTGTTTCATTTACGGATTTTGCCGTAAAAAGTTCTTTCTTTTACGAAAGATTTAATTTGTGCCTGATACTCTTTGTACCTTGCTTAGTCAGCAACGTTGTACTTTGCTGAATTAGTCAGCAACGTACGGGAGAAGAGCAACGTGGCGGGCGCGCTTAATAGCAACAGTGAGCTGTCTCTGATGCTTAGCACAGGTGCCGGAAATTCTTCTGGGAAGGATCTTACCTCTTTCGGGTGCAACGCACTTTCTGAGTCTTACTGTATCCTTGTAATCGATGTAATCAATGTTTTCAGCACAGAACAGGCAAACTTTCTTTCTTCTGTTATTTCTGTTCTGGCGGTTGTATCTCTGCTGGGGAGCAGCTTCTGTTCTTTCTGTAGTTGCAGGAGCAGCAGTCTCTTCAGCAACAACTTCGGTCTTTTCTGTATCCATCTTACTTAAATCCTCCTGTTAATTTAGTGAATTACATTAGAACGGTAATTCTTCGTCATCTGATATTTCTTCGAATTTGGGAGCTGTCTGATTCTGGAAGCCCGTTGTAGGTGCTCCCGAATAAACTCCGTATCCGTCGGGGACATACGAGGGTGACTGCTGTGTGTACATAGCATTTGCCTGCTGTACCGCAATCGGACTCTCGCTCTTTGCGTCAACAAAGTAAGCTTCATCGGCAACTATTTCGGTAGCAAAACGCTTCTGTCCCTGCTGGTCAGTCCATGAACGTGTCTGAAGTGTTCCGACAACGCAAATGGAGCTTGCTTTTCTGAAATAGCGTGTGATAAACTCTGCCGTCTGACGCCATGCGGTTACATTAAAGAAATCCGCCTGTGCTTCCTCTCCTGCTTTTCCGCCATATCGTCTGTTAACCGCAACAGTAAATGATGTCACGGAAATTCCGGACGGTGTGGTTTTAAGTTCGGGATCTGCTGTCAAACGTCCGCCGAGAATAACCTTGTTAAAGTTAAAGTTAGCCATAATTTCTCCTTAAATTAAGGACGGTTGAAGCAACTTACGCCTCAGCCTTTACTGCCTTTTTGGACGCTTTCTTGTCTTCGTGACGAATAACGATGGAGCGGAGAATGCCTTCTGTGATACCGAAAATTCTTTCGAGTTCAACAGGAAGTGTGCCTTCGCTCTTGAAGGTTACCAGCACATAATAACCCTCGGTCTTATCGTTGATGGGATATGCGAGCTTACGCTTGCCCCATTCGTTTGTTTCAACGATTTCACCGCTTGCCGAGATGAGCTTGTTGAACTTCTCAACAAGAGCTTTTGTAGCTTCCTCGGTAAGATCAGGGTCAATAACATAAAGAGTTTCGTAAGAGTTGATGATCTTTTCCATTGTTTTATACCTCCCTATGGACTTCAGACCGTTGACAGATCACGCAACGGTAGAGAGACAGGCTTATAATGATTTGCCCGTTCAAGCATTGATTATACCATTTTCGCTTTCTTTTGTCAATCCTTTTTTCAACGATTTTCTTCGTCTTTTTTGCTCAAAATACTATCGCTTCAGAATACTCTTACATACATTTTGTTATTTCCCCGAAAGTGCAAAACCGTATTAAAGCCGCCGCGGCACGAATATAATCTTCATGACAACAAAAATTATTGTAACGGTGATAAAATGAACGAAAAACTAAATCTTTCACTCGGCAGAACGGAGAAAAAACCATCTCCCGCTCTCATTTTACCGAACGTATTACAAGGTTTGAGCGGAAGTGAAGCCGAGGAAGCAAAAAGCTTATACGGCTCAAACTCCATTTCAAGAAGCAAGCACAGCGGATTTTTTACTCAATTCGCAAAGAATCTGAACGACCCGATAATAAAGATACTGATAGCGGCACTTGCGATAAACACAATCTTCACGTTTTCCGATATAAACTGGGCGGAAACTATCGGAATCGCCGCAACGGTGTTTATCTCCGCTTTTGTCACCACTCTCTCCGAACGCTCATCCGGAAAGGCATTTGAAAGTCTTTACGCCGGACTCAACGACACGAGTGCAAATGTTATTCGTGACGGAAACGAGGTAGAGATACCGGTATCGGAGATAGTACGTCACGACGTAATCGCACTGAAGCCGGGTGAGACTGTTCCTGCCGACGGAATAATACTTGTCGGAAAGGTAAGCTGTGACGAGGCTCCTCTCACGGGTGAAAGCAAAAAGGCTGTAAAAGCTTTTTCTCCGACTTTACTAAAGGAATACCGCAATTCATTGTCAAAGCCGAGTGAAAATCACACATACGCAAATGTTTTCCGTGGAAGTCACGTCACAGACGGAAACGCAATAATGCTTGCAACGGCTGTAGGAGACAACACGATGTACGGTTCAATAGCAGGTGAATTATCCTGCGAAAACGACATAAGCCCTCTCAAGGAGCGACTGACGGCTCTTGCGAAAACAATTTCAAAGATAGGCTATGCTTCGGCAATCATTGTTGCACTTGTACATCTTATTGACGCATTTTGGATAGAGGCGGGTATGAATCCGAGTATTGCACTTGCAAAGTTATGCGACATAAGGTATTCCCTACCCGAATTCATAACTGCGTTTACAATGGCTATTTCTGTAGTTGTCGTTGCGGTTCCCGAGGGGCTTCCGATGATGATAACAGTAGTTCTTTCTTCAAACATGAAACGTATGCTTCGTTCGGGAGTTCTTGTTCGCCGTCTGGTGGGAATAGAGACAGCAGGAAGCATTGATATGCTGTTTACCGACAAAACAGGGACCCTGACGACGGGAAAGCTCACTGTAACAAGCGTTATTTCAGCCGAAAGAAGCGAGTTTTATTCTCTGACGGCACTGAAAAGCTCATCAAAGCACATCGCAGACAGCTTACTTGACGGAGACGAAGTATGCTCATCTGTCGGAAACTCGACGGAAAAAGCCGTCATGAAATTTCTCGGTCGCAAAAAAGACTCCTTGCCCGAAAAAAATCACATCCCGTTTGATTCCTCAAGAAAATTCTCCGCAGGAATGAAAAACGGCAAGGCATATATAAGAGGCGGTGCGGATATTCTTCTCCCGTATTGTATGTACTACCTGACGGACAGCGGCGAGAAAAAGCAAATGACAAAGAAAAAGCTCGATTTTCTCACCGAGACAATATCCGAAAGAGCCGCCGCATCATGTCGTGTTCTTCTAACGGCAGAGGGAGACTCGGAAATATTCGGAGAACTATCATTGCACGGTCTCGGGAAAAGCACATCTCTCACCTTTGTTTCTCTGATAATCATCCATGACGAAATAAGACGTGAGGTAATCCCTGCGATAAACGAATGCAAAAAGGCAGGAATACAGGTGGTAATGATAACGGGAGACAACCGTGACACTGCCGCAAAAATAGCAGAAGAATGCGGAATTATCTCACGCGGCACTGTATTCTTCTCAGGCACCGACATATCACGCTACACGGACTCAAAACGTGAAATAATCATAGACGGCGATGAGCTGCACAAGCTGAGTGACGACGACCTCACAAAGCTTCTGCCGCATATACGAGTTATCTCCCGTGTTACTCCATCCGACAAGAGCAGGCTCATTCGTCTTTCAAAGGCGAACGGTCACATAGTAGGAATGACGGGAGACGGAATAAACGATGCACCTGCACTGAAAGCGGCGGATGTCGGATTTGCAATGGGAAGCGGAAGCGATGTGGCACGAGAAGCGGGAGATATTGTCATAACGGACGACAATTTTGTTTCAATAACCAAGGCAATATTGTTCGGACGGACTATTTTCTCAAGCATACGCAAGTTTATAACATTCCAAATAACAATGAACATGGCGGCTGTCGGGGTCTCCGTACTCGGAACGGCATTCGGGATTGATTCGCCCGTCACGGTTATTCAGATGCTTTGGGTCAATATTATAATGGACACTCTCGGTTCTCTTGCTTTTTCGGGCGAACCTGCTCTCGAGGAATATATGAGTCTGTCCCCGACAAAAAGAGGCGAGCCTATTCTCACACGGCAAATGGTATGGCAGATAATCCTCACGGGAGGTTATGCCGTTATACTTTCTATGTACTTTCTTCTGTCAAAAGATATGCGACATTTATTCCCGGGGGATGACACTTATTACATGACAGCATTCTTCGCACTTTTTATATTCATGGGAATCGGCATTGCTTTATGCACACGCACGGAACGCATAAATATCCTTTCGAGTATAACAAGGAACAAGGCTTTTGCTCTCATAATGCCTGCCGTTGCGATGATCCAGCTGCTTATAATATATTTCGGCGGAGAGGTTTTCAGATGCGTTCCGCTTGATTTACGGGAGCTTATCATTTGTGCGTGTCTTGCAATGACCGTAATTCCCGCCGATTCAATACGAAAATCCATCTGCGGAATTATAAAAGCAAAAAACAGATCGTCCCCTGCCCTTTGAATATCAAAAAAGCAAGGAACGGTCTGTTTTAAAGGATTAAACTACTTATTAAATCTTATCAGTCTCCGTCAGTATAAAGAGGAACGAGCTTCTGTTCGATTGACTTCGTAAGAGCTTTTTCCTTTTTCTTGTACTGAGAAGCAAGGTCGGTGTTTCCGTCTTTGAGCATATCTCTGAAGAGGTAGCACATTCTTGTAACATAGGTTTCGCCGAACTGGAACGAGAAGTCGAAGTTACGACCTGCAACGATGAGATCAACCATTTCTGCGGTCTCGGCTTCGGAAGAATACTTACCCTTGAGAGCGGTATCGTAATATTCGGGGTAAACCTTCTTATAGGATTCTGCGGAAAGTGCTTCAAAAATAACACCTATCATATCAAGCTTACCGTATGAGCTTGTCGGGATAACAAATGTAGAGAACTTATCGTCTGCGTTTGTATAGTAATCCGACTGGGCTTCATCCCACTTCGGGAAAGGAAGGAGCGAATACTGAGCTTCCATATCACGGAGAGTGGTGAAAGCAGCATTGAAGCGGAGGGGTGCCATTGCAAGAAGCTCATTTCTGAAATATGTTTCTTCAAGGTACGCACTTGTATATCTGAAATATCCGTCATTGTTTTCGTTGAAGTTCACGAGCTTTTCGATGATGGATACCGACTTATCACACATGATTGCCGGAGTCAGAGTTTCGCCGTCATTGATGAGTATCGGCTGGTCAAATGCTGCCTGCCATACGTCTGCCACGTTTTCGATATAGTAACCGAAGCCGTAGAAGTCGTTTATATCTCTCTTACCGTTACCGTTTTTATCCTCATACATATCGGAAACTATCTCGCTGAACTTATCAAACGTCCACTTTCCCTCTTTAACAAGGGAGTACAGCGTGCTTGATGAATATCCGTAGCTATCCATAATTTCCGTATTGAAGAATATCGAATACGAGAGTGTAAGCGAAGTTGTGGAAAGGTCGGAGTAAACAGCATACAGTCTGTCATTCAGAGTAGCCTGAGTATTTGCGGTTTGGTTATACCAAGGCTGAGTCAAATCCACATTCGGAACTTCCGTCCAGTTAAGTACAGCCTTTGCACTTATCGGAATATACGCAAGATAGTCATATAGCGAAACAACAAGATAATCATCCGTGCCTGCCTTTGACATTGTTACAGCTTCATTCCACGGATATGTGGTTTCATCGGCACCTATCTTTACATCAAATCTGCTTTCAATATCCAAATTTCTGTTGTATACAGCATCGTTACAAGCGTCACCTGTAAGCTCATCCGTAATTATTTCAAGCAGGTAATTTACACTGTTTATCGTAGTCTTTGTGAGAAAATTTACATTCTCTCCGTCGTATGAAACATCGGGAAGATTATCGGAAATGAGCTGTCTCTTTTCGTAGTCGGTGAGATTATCATAGTCCACATCTTCCTCCGCAGTATTATCATCGGTGGAAGCAACATCTGTGTTCGTCTTTTTATCGGTCTCGGTATTATCCTTTGTCTCACTGCAAGCCGTAGCGGAAACGAGCATAAGAGAAGCAAGTATCAAGCACAAAGCACGTTTTTTCATTGTCTGTAAATTCCTCCAAAGTTCGATAAATCATATATGTATGACTCAAGCCATCTGTATGTGCTTATTATACAATAACACACGTTTTAAATCAAGTGTTTTGTGCATTGTTTATATGCAAATTTTGATTTTTTTCGCTATTATTTTTAATATTTAGTATATTTGCACTGATTATTTATCACGAATACAAGGGTTATATTTCTTTTCATTCTTGATATTTCCAAAAAATGACTCATCCGGCGTGATTTTGTGGATATTTGTTACTTGTTAGTTATATGTGTCATTTTTGTTTTTGTGAATTATTGGCGTATATTGCCAAGATTACCACCGCAAAAACAGCAATTACCAACAAAAAAACGACCCATGACTTTTGCATCACAGGTCGGATTTTTTATTCAGTTATCATTCATCGAAGTACAGGGGAACGAGTTTTTTGCTAATGGATTTTGTAAGTACTGTCTCTTTCTTCTTATATGTGGAAGCGAGAGCGTCAGAACCGTCTAAAAGCAAATCTCTGAAGAGGTAGCACATTCTTGCCATGTAGGTTTCGCCGAACTGGAACGAGAAGTCGAAGTTACGACCCGCAACGATGAGGTCAACCATTTCTGCGGTTTCGGGTTCGGAGGAGTACTTGCCCTTGAGTGCTGTATCGTAATATTCGGGATATACCTTCTTATAGGATTCTGCGGACATTGCTTCAAAGATAGTACCTATCATTTCACGCTTAGCGTATGAGCTTGTGGGGATAACAAATGCGGAGAACTTATCGTCTGCGTTTGTATAGTAGTTTGTCTGAGCTTCATCCCACTTCGGGAAAGGAAGGAGTGAATACTGAGCTTCCATATCACGGAGAGTGGTGAAAGCGGCATTTATACGGAGAGGAGCCATAGCAAGAAGCTCGTTACGGAAGTAAGTTTCTTCTTCGTTAGCCGCACTTGTATAACGATAGAAGCCGTCATTTTCTTCGTTGAAGCTCAAGAGCTTTTCAATGATAGCAACGGACTTGTCGCACATGATAGCCGGAGTCAGATTTTCGCCGTCATTGTTAACTATAGGCTGGTCGAATGCTGCCTGCCATACGTCTGCCACGTTTTCGATATAGTAACCGAAGCCGTAGAAGTCACTTGTGTCTCTCTGACCATTACCGTTCTTATCCTCATACATAGTGGCAACTATTTCGCTGAACTTATCAAACGTCCATGTGCCTTCCTTTACCATCGAGTAAAGAGAGCTTGACGGATAGCCGTAGTTGTCCATTATTTCGGTATTGAAGAATATGGAGTACGACAGAGTAAGCGATGTTGTTGAAAGGTCGGAGTAAACAGCATAAAGTCTGTCGTTCAGAGTAGCCTGAGTATTGGCTGTCTGGTTATACCAGGGCTGAGTCAGGTCGATATTCGGAATTTCTCTCCAGTTGAGTACAGCCTGGCTGCTTATCGGAACGTATGCGAAGTAGTCGTAAATAGACACTACCTGATAGTCCTCGGTGCCGGCTTTTGCCATTGTTACAGCCTGATCCCAAGGAGTGGAGTCTTCCGTAGCACCGATTTTAACATCGAAGCGGTTCTCGATATCGAGATTTCTGTTGTACACTGAGTCATTACAAGCGTCTCCCGTAAGCTCCTCCGCAACTATTTCAAGCTTGTAGTCAACACTTCTGTACACATTCGGCGTGAGGAAGTTCATTGTGTCTCCGTCGTATGTAACATCGGGAAGATTATCGGGGATAAGCTGTCTCTTTTCGTAGTCGGTGAGATTATCATAGTCCACATCTTCCTCCGCAGTATTATCATCGGTGGAAGCAACATCTGTATTCGTCTTCTTTTCTGTCTCGGTATTATCTTTCGTTTCACTGCAAGCCGTAGCGGAAACAAGCATAAGAGAAGCGAGTATCAAGCACAAAGCACGTCTTTTCATTGTTGTTATATGACCTCCATAATTTTGAGCTTTTCAAAGGCGGTGAACAAGCTCGATATTAATTATGTGATTATTATACAACAACCCACGAATCAATTCAAGTGTTTTGTGCAACATTTATATCGCTTTTATTTTAATTTAAGTGTAAGTTTTTTATTATTTGGCTATTTTGTATAGTTTGGCAGTTGGTTTATATGATCGCATTGTATTTCCGAGACTTGTCAAATCACTAAATAAATCGAAAACAAAAACAATTCGCAATTAATAGTTACTTATTTACTACACTTGTAGCTCTCTAGTTGTGCAATTATTTGAACGAGATGTACAATTCAAACCAACGAATCGGCAATTATGCACAATCGTCAAAACAAAGAAAAAGCCCGATTTTTCAACCGGACCTTTTCGGGTTATTTAATTAGTCCTCTGTGTAAAGAGGGAGGAATTTAACGGAAATCTGCTTCTCGAGAACCTTTTCCTTAGTCTTGTAACGGCTTGCGAGGTCGTTGGTTTCGCTCTGGAGCATACCTCTGAACATATAGCAGATGTTAGCGAAGTAAGATTCACCGAACTGGAAGGAGAAGTCGAAGTTACGTCCGGAAACGATGATATCTACCATTTCAGCTGTTTCAGCTTCGGAGGAGTACTTACCCTTGAGGGCGGTATCATAGTATTCGGGGTATACTGTCTTGTAGGACTCTGCGGACATTGCTTCGAAGATTGTACCGATCTTTTCTATATTGTCATAGCAGCTGAGCGGAATAACGAATACGGAGAACTTGTCGTCCGCGGATGTGTAGTAGTTTGTCTGAGCTTCATCCCACTTCGGATAAGGAAGCATGGAGTACTGGGATTCCATATCACGGAGAGAGGTGAAAGCGGCATTGAAGCGGAGAGGAGCCATAGCAAGAAGGTCATTGCTGAAGTATGTTTCTTCTGCTGCGTTACCGTCTGTATATCTGAAGTAACCGTCGTTGTTCTGGTGGAAGTCTGTAAGAGCATCCATGATAGAGATGGACTTGTCACACATGATAGCGGGAGTTATTTCGTCGCCGTCTATGTTGAGCATGGGCTGGTCGAATGCTGCCTGCCATACGTCTGCGGGGTTATTGATGTAGTAACCGAAGCCGAAGAAGTCTTCACTGTCCTTTGTACCGTTACCGTTCTTATCCTCATACATGGAAGAAACGATGGAGGAGAACTTATCGAATGTCCATGTGCCGTCCTTTACCATGGAGTAAAGATCGCTTGAAGAATAGCCGTAGTTTTCCATTATCTCTACATTGAAGAAAATGCTGTATGTAAGAGTAAGAGATGATGTGGAAAGGTCTGAATAGATAGCGTAAAGTCTGTCGTTGATGGTAGCGTTTTCGTTAGATTCGCTGTACCAAGGCTGAGAAAGGTCGATATTGGGAACTTCCTTCCAGTTTACAACAGCCTTATTGCTTATCGGAACATATGCGAGGTAATCCCAAAGAGAAACAACATCGTACTCTGTAAGACCGGAATTAGCAGCGGTAACTACGGTGTTGTAGGGTGCGGAGTCTTCCTGACCGTGGATTTTTACATCGAAACGGTTTTCAACAGCAAGGTTTCTGTTGTATATTGCGTCGTTACAAGCGTCACCTGTTATATCTTCGGCAACGATTTCGAGATTGTAGTTAACGCTGAGGTATGTTTCGGGAGTAACAACAGTGAAATCCTCTCCACCGAACGAAACGTCGGGAAGATTGTCGGAGATAAGCTGTCTCTTTTCGTAATCTGTGAGATTATCGACATCTACAGCATCTTCCTCGGTAGTGTCGTTATCGGCAGACACAACGTCTGTGTTTTGTTTCTTTGTCTCAACATCTTTATTGTCGTTCGATTCACTGCAAGCGGTAGCGGAAACGAGCATGAGAGATGCAAGTATCAAAGCTAAGATACGTTTCTGCATGGTATTGAGCCTCCAAATATAATATGCATTTTTCCAAAAAGAAATGATATTTAATTATACAATGAATTGCTCCCTTTGTCAAGTATATGCATACCAAAATTCACGCAAAAATGCCGCTGTTTCTCACATATTCCATACAAAAAACGTATTACAAATAAAAACAAGTCTGTATATATGCAGACTTGTCTTATAATTATTCATTCCAGAGGACTATTTTGTTTTCCTGTCTTGTCTTATTAAGATCTATCAAACGCTGATTTTCGGAACCTCTGAAACGCAGGGAGATATTTCTTTTTTCGTAAACAAAGCGTCCGTCAACAAGCACGTCAATCAGTCCGAGAAGCTCCTCCGTGACTTCACAGTGAGGATGTGTTCCATCTCCGGTAAGCTCCTCATAGGTAAAGCCGGAGAATGCCCAAATACTTTTTTCGGGATACTTTTCACGCACAGACTTCACAAACGGAAGTAAAGCACGCTGATTTGACGGTTCAAACGGCTCACCACCGAGGAGAGTCAGTCCGTTTATATAGTCGGGGGAAAGCATCTCCAGTATCTTTTTTTCAACCTCGGGTGTGAACTCGTTTCCGAAGCCGAAATCCCATGTCTGCGGTTGGAAGCATTTCTCGCAATGATTCGTACATCCCGAAACAAACAGCGTAACTCTTACTCCGACACCGTTTGCAATATCGCAATTTTTTATCTCACCGTAGTGCATATTGCTCTCCTATTACAGATGCAGAACTCTGTCCTTTATTTCCTGGGTTCTTCCCTGATTCCAGAACTGTGTTCCTATATAGCCGCAGGTACGTCTTGCAACATTCATATTATCCTGGTCACGGTTTCCGCAGTTGGGACATTCCCAAACAAGCTTTCCGCTGTCCTCAACGATTTTTATTTCACCGTCGTATCCGCAAACCTGGCAGTAGTCGCTCTTTGTGTTAAGCTCTGCGTAGATGATATTGTTGTAGATGAATTTCATTACCTGGAGAACCGCTTCTATATTGCTCTGCATATTCGGCACTTCGATATAGCTGATAGCTCCTCCGGGTGAAAGATGCTGGAACTGAGCCTCGAATGCGAGCTTCGTGAACGCATCTATATCCTCACGGACGTTAACGTGATAGCTGTTTGTGATATATCCCTTATCGGTAATACCCTCGATAACGCCGAATCTTCTTTGCAGGCACTTTGCAAACTTATATGTTGTGGATTCAAGGGGAGTTCCGTAAAGCGAGAAGTCGATATTATGAAGCTTCTTCCAATCACGGCAAGCGGTATTCATTCTTTCCATTATATCGAGTGCAAACGGAGTAGCGGTGGAGTCTGTGTGGCTCTTTCCGGTCATGAACTTAACACATTCGTAAAGTCCCGCATATCCGAGAGATATTGTGGAATAACCGCCGTAGAGAAGCTTATCTATAGGCTCACCTTTTTTCAGTCTTGCACAAGCACCGTACTGCCAGAGGATAGGAGCGGCATCGGAAAGAGTTCCTTTAAGGCGATTATGTCTGCACATCAATGCACGGTGGCAAAGCTCGAGTCTTTCATCGAATATCTGCCAGAACTTATCAACATTTCCGCCCGATGACAGTGCAATATCGGGAAGATTGAGCGTAACGACACCCTGATTGAATCTTCCGTAATACTTAGGCTGATTTGTTTCGGGGTCAACGTAAGGTGTGAGGAACGAACGGCAACCCATGCAGGTATAGCAATGTCCCTGACCGTTTTTATCGACCTTCAGCTCAAGCATTTTCTTCTCCGAAATATAGTCGGGAACCATACGCTTAGCGGTACATTTTGCGGCAAGCTTTGTCAAGTAGTAATATTCGGAATCCTCGTGGATATTATCCTCTTCAAGGACGTATATAAGCTTCGGGAACGCAGGTGTTACCCAAACTCCCTTTTCGTTCTTTACACCCTGACATCTCTGAATAAGGACTTCCTCGATTATGATTGCAAGGTCGTTCTTTTCCTGCTCGTTCTTTGCTTCACCGAGATACATAAACACGGTAACGAACGGAGCCTGACCGTTTGTGGTAAGGAGTGTAACTACCTGATACTGGATAGTCTGGACACCCTTTCTTACTTCATCACGGAGTCTTCTTTCAACAAGGGTATTAAGCTCTTCGTGAGTAAGGTCTCTGCCTATTATACGGTTTTCCTCAACAACATCGTTGCGAATCTTCTTTCTCGACACATCAACAAACGGTGCAAGGTGTGTGAGAGAGATAGACTGACCACCGTACTGGTTAGACGCAACCTGAGCTATAATCTGAGTTGCGATGTTGCAGGCTGTGGAGAAGCTGTGCGGACGCTCTATCATAGTTCCGGTGATAACGGTACCGTTTTGAAGCATATCCTCGAGGTTAACAAGGTCGCAGTTATGCATATGCTGTGCGTAGTAGTCCGTATCGTGGAAATGGATTATTCCCTCGTTATGAGCTTCAACTATATCTGCGGGGAGAAGTATACGGTTTGTAATATCTCTCGAAACCTCACCTGCCATATAGTCTCTCTGAGTAGAGTTGATAACGGGGTTCTTATTGGAGTTTTCCTGCTTTGCTTCCTCGTTATTGCATTCGATAAGGGAGAGTATCTTGTCATCGGTAGTATTCGACTGACGGACAAGGTTTCTTGTATATCTGTAGGTGATATACGCTTTTGCAACCTCAAATGCACCGTGAGCCATTATCTGATGTTCAACCATATCCTGCACTTCTTCAACCGAGGGACTTCTTCCAAGCTGTTCACATGAAAGAACAACGCTTTCCGCAATACGCTTTATCTGAACAACGGTCATGCGGCAGCCCTCGTCCACATTCAGGTTTGCCTTGCTTATAGCCGATATTATTTTTGTTATGTCGAACTCGGCTTCCGAACCGTTTCGCTTTATTATCTTCATAGAGTGTAAACCGCCTTTCTTCTACCGTTATCCGGTAAAGATCTATCCTCTGTAAATACATTCTCTCATAAGAATACAATATATCGTGTAGTCACTCGGTATCGACCACACAATATATTGTATCGTAGCGGAGATTATTATATCACATACTGTCTGTCTTGTCAATGTTATAACCGACTTTTGAGACGTACAAATTTTCTCGTCAAATCACGCTGAAATTCGTCAAGGTTTTGTCGAAAGAAACAAATCCGCTGCTTCCGACGCAAGAGTTGACGCATTTTTTATATACCCGTTATCATCCGGAATAAGTCTGAATGCGTTTTTATCCTTTCTGAACCATATCATTTGACGCTTTGCATAATGCCTTGTAGCAAGCTTTATATCGTATCGAACTTCGTCAATTGTTTTTTCACCGTTGAAATAGGGCAGAAATTCCTTATATCCTATTGCTTGAGCGGCAGTTCTTCCTATGCTGCGACCGCCGAGAAGAAGTCGTCTTGCTTCCTCCTCCAGTCCTTCGTCAAACATCATATCCACCCTAAGCTCGATTCTGTCATAAAGAATATCACGGGAAGCAAAATCTATAATAAATGCACAGTCATCGTAAAGGCTCTCACCCGAGGTCTGTTCTTTATCGGTTTCTGTCTTTGTTTTACCGGTAGTTTCATACACCTCGATGGCTCTTACAACTCGTTTTACGTTGTTAGGATGTATCGCTTCCGCACTTTCGGGGTCGATTTCTCTGAGTCTGTTGTGAAGTGCCTCGTTTCCCATTGTACGGGCATATTCGTAAAGACTTTCACGAAGCTCTTCGTTCTGTTCTCCCTCCGAAAATGATGTTATCTTCATAACCGAATCGTGGTACATTCCCGTGCCGCCGCAAAATATGGGAAGCTTTCCACGGGATGCTATATCCTCGACCGCCGCTCTTGCAAGAGTTGCGTATTCAGCCGCACAAAACTCATCCTCAGGCTCGATAATATCAAACAGGTGATGAGGTATTCCCTCTCGTTCTGCGACAGTGGGAGTGGCGGTACCGATGTCCATACCCCGATAAAGCTGCATTGAATCGCAGGATATTATCTCGCCGTCAAGACGCTTTGCAAGCTCTATCGCAAGAGATGTTTTTCCCGAGGCTGTGGGTCCGAGTACCGAAATTGTTCTTATTTTCTTGTCCATATTATCGGATAAACATAGCATCACCGAAGCTGAAGAAGCGGTAGTTCTGCTCGACTG
>CAYWFS010000005.1:0-62206 GCA_964457685.1 uncultured Ruminococcus sp.
TTAACAAATTCTTTTTGTTTTTTGCTTTGTCTACTTGACAGGGGGCAGGTTAAAGTGAGAGTGCATTCGTCATACGGGGATTTTTTTATTCTGATGAGGCTTCACGGAGACGTTTTCTGTATTCGGCGGGCGGTACTCCAAGCTGTTCTTTGAATATTCTGTTGAAGCTTCTGAGTGAGCCGAGACCGCATTCGTTGGATATTTCAAGGACGGTCATTTCCGTGTTGGCGAGGAGATAGCAGGACTTGCTTATGCGGTGCTGATTTACATAATCGTTGTAGGATATTCCGACGGCTTTGCGGAAATATCTGGAAAGATATGAGTAATCGTAGCCGGTGGAGCGTGCAAGATCCGAAAGGGAACAGCTCTTGCTGTAGTTGTTTTCGATAAATCTGAATATGCTGTAGAGAAGTGTTCCGGAAGAGCTTGAGACTTCTGCACTTGAAGCGTCACTATAGTCTGTGCTTTTGTCAAATTCTCCGCAAAGAGAGTACAGAAGTCCCTTTTGTTCGATCAGTGAGCTTCCGTTTGAAACAGAGTTTAGCTTTTCTATATAAAACGCACTCGGTCTGAATTTGCTTTGCGTGGGAATCATTCCCGAGGTCTTTTCGGCATACGCACTTATCAGCTTTGGTGAGAACAGCACAAGAATATGCTTTGAATGCACGGGCGTGTTCATTTGGTGCATTTGATTTGAGAATATCATTACGGCTTCCCCTGAAGAAAGCTTATAGGAGGAGCTGTCTATTGTCACCTGCATTTCTCCCTCAAGCACGCAGAGAAGCTCAAAGCAGTGGTGAATATGGGCAGGAAACTCAAAATCCGTGCCATGCTCGACTGCGAAATAGTCTGCGGAAAGAGAGTGCTTGTTTTCGTAAAACATTTTGTCACCGTATAAAAATTTGTTTACTTACCTGATTATACCGCATAAGAGAAATTTTTTCAATATCCGATTACGGAGAAAAAGAAGAAAT
Source organism: uncultured Ruminococcus sp. (assembly GCA_964457685.1). Taxonomy (GTDB): domain Bacteria; phylum Bacillota; class Clostridia; order Oscillospirales; family CAG-272; genus UMGS1696. Next base: position 975 of record CAYWFS010000005.1, read on the forward strand.
ATGGCAAAAGACAAATTTTGTCTATAAAAAATAGCCGTATGACGTGAAATTTCAATGAGGATATTCTACAATATAGACAGAATTAAACATTATATTATATATAGAGGAGACGGCTCGCTATGAAAGAATTTTTCCCCGAAATACCCTATGTGAAATACGAGGGCAGAGACTCAAACAACCCTATGGCATTCCACTGGTACAATCCCGATGAAGAGATTCTCGGAAAGACTATGCGTGAACAGCTGAAGTTTGCTATGTCATACTGGCATACAATGTGTGCGGACGGTACCGATATGTTCGGATGCGGAACAAACGTAAAGACATACGGTGAAAGCGATCCCATGGAGCAGGCTAAGGCAAAGGCTCGTGCGGCTTTTGAATTTATGAACAAGCTCTCGATAGATTACTACTGCTTCCACGACAGAGACATCGCTCCCGAAGGAAGAACTCTCGATGAAAGCAACGAAAGACTTGACGTGATAAGTACACTTCTTTCCGAGCTTATGCAGGAGAACAATAAGAAGCTTCTCTGGGGTACTGCGAACTGCTTCAACAATCCCCGTTATATGCACGGTGCGGGAACAGCTCCGAATGCGGATGTATTTGCTTTTGCGGCGGCTCAGATAAAGAAGGCTATCGAAATTACCGTTAAGCTCGGCGGTAACGGATATGTTTACTGGGGTGGCAGAGAGGGCTACGAAACACTTCTCAATACAGATATGGGTCGTGAGCTTGACAATATGGCATTCCTGCTCAAGCTTACCTCCGATTATGCACGTTCCATAGGCTTCACGGGAGACTTCTATATCGAACCCAAGCCGAAGGAACCCACAAAGCACCAGTACGATTTTGATGCCGCTACAGTATGCGGATTCCTTGCAAAATACGGACTCGACAAGGATTTCAAGCTTAATATTGAAGCAAACCACGCAACTCTTGCGGGACACACCTTCCAGCATGAGCTTAATGTAGCAAGAATCAACGGTGCATTCGGTTCAATAGACGCAAACCAGGGAGATATGTTCCTCGGATGGGATACAGACCAGTTCCCGACAAATGTGTACGAAACATCCCTTTGTATGCTTGAAGTAATTCGTGCCGGCGGATTTACAAACGGCGGTCTTAACTTTGACGCAAAGGCACGCAGAGGCTCTTACACATGGGAGGATATTGCCTACTCCTACATCGCAGGTATGGACACCTTTGCACTCGGTCTCAGAATCGCGGACAGAATAATCAAGGACGGCAGAATAGACGGTTTCGTTGCACAGAGATACGACAGCTACAACAGCGGTATCGGAAAGAAGATTACCGACAAGACTGCTACAATCGAAGAGCTTGAAGCATATGCAAAGGCTATGGGAGACGTTACCACAAACAAGAGTGGCAGACAGGAATATCTCGAAAACGTAATGAACAGCGTGATGTTCGGTATCTGACATTTGCGGAAAGGCAGAATAAAATGAACAAGGAAATTGCAAGAAAAAAAGCCCGTGAGCTTGTAGAGCAGATGACAGTCGAGGAAAAAGCGTCTCAGCTCCTTTACAATTCTCCGGCTATAGAAAGACTCGGCATACATGAGTATAACTGGTGGAACGAAGCTTCCCACGGTGTTGCACGTTCGGGTATGGCTACCGTATTTCCTCATGCAATAGGACTTGCCGCTACCTTTGACCCCAAGCTGATAGGAAAGGTCGGAGAAGCGGTTTCCACGGAAGCAAGAGCTAAATACAACAGCTCACAAAAATACGGAGACTACGATATTTACAAGGGACTTACATACTGGACTCCGAATATCAATATTTTCCGTGACCCGAGATGGGGTAGAGGACAGGAAACATTCGGAGAAGACCCGTATCTTACTTCCGCAATGGGTGTAAATTATATAAAGGGTATTCAGGGAGACGGTGAGTTTTTGAAAGCTGCCGCTTGTGCAAAGCATTTTGCGGTTCATTCAGGTCCCGAGCCTCTCAGACACTGCTTTAACGCTGAGGTAAACGACCACGACCTTTGGGAAACATATCTTCCTGCGTTTGAATATGCGGTGAATGCGGATGTTGCCGGTGTCATGGGTGCATATAACCGAATGAACGGCTATCCCTGCTGTGCTTCAAAGGAGCTTATACAAGATATTCTCTACGGAAAGTGGGGATTTGACGGATATTTCACTTCCGACTGCGGTGCTATTCAGGATATTCTTTCATATCATCACTATACAGACAACATTTTTGACGCTTGTGCAATCTCTATAAAGGCAGGCTGTCAGCTCAACTGCGGAAGTGCATATGCTCATCTTATGGAAGCATACGAGCGTGACCTTATCACTGAGGAAGACATAACAGAAGCCGCTGTCAGAGTTTACACTACAAGAGTGCTTCTCGGCGAATTTGAAGAGGAACGTCCTTATTCAGATATTCCTTTCGATAAGCTTGACTGCGAGGAATTCAGACAGCTCAACTTAAAGGCGGCAGAGGAATGTGCGGTTCTTCTTAAAAATGACGGATTCCTGCCGCTGTCCCCCGATGCAAAGAAGAAAATTGCCGTTATAGGTCCGAACTCCATGTCGCACATTGCACTTGAGGGTAACTACAACGGTATGGCATCGGAATATATTACCCCCGCAGACGGAATGAGACGTATATTCGGCAGTGAAAATGTTCGTGTGGCAAAGGGTTGCAATATCTGGGTCGATAACCGTAATGACTGCCTAGGCTTCACCAACATGATAAGCGAGGGTATCGCATATGCCGAAAACGCAGATGTAACCGTACTTTGTCTCGGTCTTGACTGCACTATCGAGGGCGAAGAAACCGGAATGAAGAACGAATACTTCGACAACGGTGACAAGGTTGCACTCAAACTTCCGAAAACTCAGATGGAGCTTGCAAATAAGGTGTGCGAGGTATGCAAGGATGTAGTTATCGTGCTTATGGGCGGCGGTGCTCTTGACCTCGGTGATGAGCTTCTTTCAAAGGTTCATGCTGTTATTGATATGTGGTATCCGGGTGCGGTAGGCGGTCTTGCACTTGCGGAGCTTATTGCAGGTAAGTATTCTCCGAACGGCAGACTTCCCATTACATTCTACGGCGAACACAATGTTCTTCCCGATTTTACAGACTACAACATGACAGGAAGAACATACAGATATATGACCGAAAAGCCGCTTTATCCTTTCGGTTACGGACTTTCCTACACAACCTTTGACTATTCAGACGCAAATGTAAGCAATACCGAAAACGGATACAAGGTCAGCGTAAAGCTCAAAAACAGCGGAAGCATGGACGGTATCGAAAAGGTTCAGGTATATGCTTCTTACAAGGATTCGAGAACAACTACCCCGAATTTCCAGCTTTGCGGTCTTGAAGCGGTTGAGCTTAAGTCAGGTGAGGAGCGTGAGGTTGAAATAGACGTTGACGCATTCTGGACAAAGGCTGTGCTTGCTGACGGAACAAGAACGAATGCCGACACAGCTCTCACATTCTACGTTGGCGGACATCTTCCCGACGAAAGAAGCCGTGAGCTTGGACTTTCTGATTGCATTGAGATAAAGGTAAAATGAAAATGAAATACACAATTGGTATTGACGTTGGTACATCGGGAACAAAAACCGTGTTGTTCGATACACTCGGAAAAAAGCTTGCTTCAAGTACGGTGGAATATCCCATGTATCAGCCGCAGAACGGTTGGGCAGAGCAGAATCCGACAGACTGGAAAAATGCGGCAATCGAAACCATCCGTAATGTGATAAGCAGCTCTGGAATAGACAAAAACGATGTTGTCGGAGTCGGAATTACGGGACAGATGCACGGTCTTGTAATGCTTGACGAGATGAACGAGGTTCTTCGTCCGTCTATAATTTGGTGTGACCAGAGAACGGGAGAAGAATGCGAGGATATTGAACGCATTGTCGGCAGAGAAAAGCTGATTCAAATTACGGCAAATCCCGCACTTACAGGCTTTACTGCTTCCAAAATAATGTGGGTTAAAAAGCATGAGCCTGAGATATACGAAAAATGCAGGCATATACTTCTTCCGAAAGACTACATCAGATTTGTTTTGACGGGCGAGTACGCTACAGAGGTGTCTGACGCAGGCGGTATGCAGCTTCTCGACATAAAGAACAGATGCTGGTCGGATGAGGTTCTGAATGCACTTGAAATAAACAAGGAACTTCTCGGAAAGGTATACGAATCCCCCGAAATTACGGGATATATCACACCCGAAGCTGCCGAAAAATGCGGTCTTGCAGTCGGTACTCCCGTTGTCGGAGGTGCAGGAGATAATGCGGCGGCGGCAGTCGGAGAGGGAGTTGTAACAGACGGTCAGGCATTCACAACTATAGGAACAAGCGGAGTTGTATTTGCTCACACAGATAAGCCCGAAATAGATATGGGTGGCAGAGTACACACATTCTGCTGTGCGGTTCCGGGTGCATGGCACGTCATGGGAGTAACTCAGGCGGCAGGACTTTCGCTTAGATGGCTTCGAGATACTGTATGCACGGATGAAGTCAACGAAAGTGCAAAGCTCGACTGCGACCCGTATGTTATAATGGATAAGGAAGCAGAGGGTTCGGTAATAGGTGCGAACAGACTGCTCTATCTTCCTTACCTCATGGGTGAACGTACACCTCACCTTGATCCGAACGCAAGAGGTGCATTTATCGGACTTTCCGCTATGCATACAAGGGGAGATATGATTCGTTCACTGCTCGAGGGAGTGTGCTATTCTCTCAACGACTGTCTCAGTGTGCTGAATGAGATGAATATTCATCCGGAAAGCATGAAGATATGCGGAGGAGGCGGAAAAAGCAAGTTGTGGAGAAAAATGCTCGCCGATGTGTACGGTATTCCCGTTACAACCGTGGAGTCTGACGAAGGACCTGCATTTGGTGCCGCAATTCTCGCAATGGTCGGGGCAGGAGTGTATCCCTCTGTTAAAGAAGCGTGTGATGCTGTCGTTCATGTCAAGGAAACTACCGAATGCGACATGAAGGCACATGAAGAATATAATAAATTCTACGGCATATACAAGGGTCTGTATTCACATCTGAAAGAGGATTACAGAGCGTTGTCTCAGCTTTAATGTAGATAAAAAGTCGCCGGAGATGGACGATTTTTAAGTCGTGCGTCCGTTGAACCGACCCCCGAAAGTTAGACGAAAAACTAACGATTTGGAGGTCGGTTTTTTATGGCGGCTTTTTTCTGTGTAAATGTATTTGTTAAATTTACATTATCTCCATTTTTTGTGGGGGAAAGTATGGTATAATTGTTCTAAAATGAATGAATTGTGAAAGAGGGGTATTAGTTGACCAATATTATCAGAATTATCCTGGTTACTTTCTTCGCCGGAATGGGTGCGGGTCTCGGTACGGGATTTGCAGGTATGAGTGCGGCGGCTGTTATAACTCCCATGCTTGTGACTTTCCTCGGAATGGACGCATACATGGCAGTCGGAATAGCTCTCGCATCGGATGTGCTTGCAAGTGCGATTTCCGCATATACATACGGTAAGAACAAAAATCTCGATATCAAAAACGGACTTCTTATGATGATTACCGTCTTGGTGTTCACCGTTGTAGGAAGTTATGTCTCAAATCTTGTTCCGTCAAATACTATGGGCGGATTTTCTGTGGTAATGACGTTCCTGCTCGGTGTAAAATTCATCGTAAAGCCAGTCATGACCACTAAGGAAAATATGCTTGCGGTATCTGCGAAAAAGCGTGCCGTTCAGTCCGTTCTCTGTGGTATGCTTATCGGCTTTATCTGCGGATTTATAGGTGCAGGCGGCGGAATGATGATGCTTCTTATTCTTACAAGCGTGCTTGGCTATGAGCTGAAAACCGCTGTCGGAACAAGTGTGTTCATCATGACATTTACGGCTCTCACAGGCTCCGTGTCACACTTTATGATAGGCGGTGCTCCCGATGTTCTCGTGCTTTGTCTCTCGATAGCGTTTACTCTTGTATGGGCAAGAATAGCCGCTGTATTTGCAAATAAGGCAGAGCCGAAAACTCTCAACAGAGCAACAGGTGTAGTTCTTGTTATTCTCGGTGCCGTAATATTTATGTTTAATCTTATATCCTAATTAGTATTCCCAAATAAAACTCATATAAGGAGGTTTACAGATTTGCTCCCCAAAAGCCTGCTGAAAGAAAAAATGCGTGAATCAGTTGCGTCGGTTCTGCCGATAACGCTGATAGTTGCGTGTTTGTGCCTGTTGCTTATCCCCGTAAACAACGGTCTGATGCTTTCGTTCCTTATAGGTTCCGTGATGATAATAATCGGAATGGGACTTTTTACTATAGGCTCGGACGTTTCAATGACTCAGATGGGAAATCATATAGGTGCAAAGCTGACAAAATCCCGTAAGCTGTGGCTCATATTGCTGCTTAGCTTTGTGCTTGGATTTATTATAACCCTTGCCGAACCCGACTTACAGGTGCTTGCGACAAATGCCCCTGCGATAGACAAGACCGTGCTTATAATTACGGTGTCTGTCGGAGTCGGATTGTTCCTTCTCGTAAGTATGCTGAGAATACTTTTCAGTATTTCGCTGAAATGGCTTCTTATCGTCTTCTATGCGGCACTGTTCGTTATTGCTGCATTTGCGGACACAAGCTTCCTTTCAGTTGCATTTGACTCGGGCGGAGTTACAACAGGACCTATCACCGTTCCGTTCATAATGGCTCTCGGTGTCGGTGTTGCATCTATCCGAAGCGACGAAAAGGCAAAATCCGACAGCTTTGGTCTTATTGCTCTTTGCTCTATAGGACCGATTCTTGCCGTGCTTATCCTCAGCTTTATTTATACTGACAGTGCGGAGGCAACTCTTTCCTCATATGCCGCAAATTATGAGAATACAGTAGACCTCGGACGTGAGTTTATCCGTGAAATACCCGTGTATATGAAGGAGGTTGCGGTCGCGCTTCTTCCGATATTCGTATTTTTCCTTATTTTCCAGGTAATCTCGCTCAAACTTAAAAAGCGTCCCCTCGTTAAGATAATCATAGGTATCTTGTATACATATGTAGGACTTGTTTTGTTCCTCACAGGCGTAAACGTAGGATTTTCTTCTCTCGGTTACGTTCTCGGACAGAATATAGTAGAGCATAATCTCAAATATCTGCTTATTCCGCTTGCTATGCTTATGGGTTGGTTTATCATCAATGCAGAGCCGGCAGTACACGTTCTCAATAAGCAGGTCGAGGAGCTTAGTGCCGGTGCAATCTCCGCAAAGGCTATGGGACTCAGCCTGTCGATTGCCATATCCGCCGCTATGGGTCTTGCTATGATTAGAGTTATCACCGGAATTTCCATAATGTGGTTTATGGTGCCGGGATATATCATAGCTCTCGGACTGGCATTCTTTGTTCCTCCGACCTTTACTGCGATTGCATTTGACTCAGGTGGAGTTGCCTCCGGTCCTCTTACAGCAACCTTCATGCTTCCTTTTGCAATGGGTGCTTGCTCCGCACTCGGAGGAAATATCATGACGGATGCGTTCGGACTTGTTGCCATGGTTGCTATGATGCCTCTTATCACTGTCCAGATAATGGGTGCAATCTATGTTGTCAAGACAAAGAGAGCAGGAAAGCAGGAACAGTTGCCCGAATATGCAGACGACGAAATTATCGAGCTTTGGACGGAATAAGGAGGACACAATGGAGCTTTATTATGTAATAACAATAACAGACCGTGCAAAAGCCGCCGCCATGCTTGATATACATGAGGAGCTGTCTCTTTCGATGGTGCTGACAAATCTCGGTAAGGGAACAGCAACATCGGAATATCTTGCGGATTACGGACTTGAAACAACTGAAAAAGCTATAATCAGCACCGTTGCAAATGCCGAAGCTAAAAAAAAGCTTATCAAAAACGCAAAAAGAAAAATGTTTATAGACATTCCCGGAAACGGAATTATGATGGCAATACCCATGAAATCTGTTGGAGGAGGTAAAACTCTCGAGTATTTGACTGACGGTCAGAGCATCGAGGGAGGAAGACCCAATATGGAATTTGAACATGAACTTATCGTAGTTATTCTTAACGAAGGCTATTCCGATATGGTAATGGATGCGGCACGTTCAGCAGGAGCTGCCGGTGGTACGGTTCTTCACGCTAAGGGAACCGGCAAAAACAAGACCGAGAAATTCTTCGGAGTATCCCTTGCTGAAGAAAAGGATATGATATACATTGTATCCACATCCGACAAAAAATCAGATATAATGCGTGCTATCAATCAGAATGCGGGAACCTCGACAAGTGCGGGTGCAATATGCTTCTCGCTTCCCGTATCTGAGGTAGCGGGACTTAGAAAGTTCGACGAAGAATAATAAAAAAATCACCACTCGACGTATATCAATTTAATTTTGATATAGAAGTCGGTGGTGTTTTTTGTTTATGAGCCTGTTCCTTTGAAATGGCGAACTCCTATCTTCCATATAATCATACACGGAATAAGGAATATAACCGAGGAGATAGGTAAAAGCATATACATAACGCTGTCAACTCTGCCGAGGAGAAACAAGAGAGGATAATACTGTACAGTTGCAATAGGAATTATAAAAGTATAGAATTTCAAAATCTTTTTTCCGTATATCGAAAACGGATACACACCGAACTCTCTTGTGCCGTCTGTGAAGATATTCATGAACTCCAGTCCGTCGGTCGAGAAGAAGCATATCGAAGCATAAATGACGAAAAGTCCCGCAAACAATATAACTCCGCCGAGAATCATAAGTATAAGCGTTACTATCCTTGCTATGTTCCATTCGATTCCGCTTTGAGGAAGAACTACACAAAGAACAACAAGTGCCTGTAAAAAGCGTCCGATTCGTGAGAACTCTATTCTTGAGCCGATTATCTGTAAAATCAGATTCCGAGGTCTTGTGAGCATTCTTTCAAATTCGCCGTTTGAAATCATTCGGGGGAATGTGTCAAAACCTCTGAAAAAGCATTCTGCAACAGAAAACGAAATCAGAATCGTGCTATAGCAAACAAGCACTTCACGAACATTGAAGCCTCCGACGCTGTGAAAACGATTCATCAGAAGTATTATCGATATAAATGCCGCAAAAGATGTCAGAAATTGTCCAAAGGCAGTCATAAGAAACGAAGCCTTGTATTGCATGGCACTTCTCAGGTGGATGCTGAAATATTTGAGATATAATTTTATTCCGTTCATGTCAGCCTCCCTGTACGACTATCTTTTTTAAAGATATATTGAGCCATATTTTACCGACAATCAGCATAACGGCACACCAGAATATCTGAAGCAGGAAGAATATCCACATTTCACTTCCGCTAATATTTCCGCTGTATACTCTGAACGGAAGATTTTCCATCGCCCCGAACGGAGAAAACTCGAGAAAACGTCTCATAGCATCAGGCATAAATGTCATAGGAACGAGAGCACCGCTGAGAAAATCAACGAGATTCACGCAGATTAGCTTTACGCCTTTTGAATTAATGGTGTTGCACGACATAATATAAACGAGCATTGTGTATGAGATAACGCAGACAGCTGACAAAAACATCGAGAAAAGGAATACAACGGCGTTCTCGAAGCTGTGCGGTAACGTCATTCCGTAAGGATAGGGAAGTAATGCCGCAACAATAAGAATCGGCATACATCTGAGTGCGGCTCTCGAAAGTCTGGACGAAAAGCCACGCATGAACCACATGGAGTAAAGATCTACGGGACGTGCAAGCTCATATGCGATATTTCCGTTTTCTATCATATCGAGTATTTCGCCCTCAAACTGCCATGAGTTGAAAAGCGAAAGAAAAGCCTGTCTAAGCCATATGTAGACAGAAAGCTGTGAAAACTCCATCGGAAAGCTTGACGGATTTGATTCGTATAATGCCTTATATAAGAGAATGTTCAGAAATCCCCACGCAAACTGAGTCGAGATTCCTGCGATTGCGGCGGCTCTGTACTGGAGACCATTCAAAAACCGCATTCTGAAAAGCGAAAGATATTTTTTCATATGTCAAACTCCTTGTAGAGAGAGACAACAAGCTCCTCCGCACTTGTTCCTTCAACTGACAGGTCGGATATTTCCGCTTTTTTCGATATATACTCGATTGCGGCGGAGATACTAAGGACTGATATATCCACCGTACAGATTGCGTGCATTGGAGAGGGACGGCTTACAGTCATTCCTTGACATTCAACTACTTCGCCTGAGGAATATTCAAGCTTTATTCGTCTCTTTGAAGAGCGTTTGGCTTTAAGTTCATCGAGTTTTCCGTCAAGAAGTATTTTTCCGTCCCCTATCAGAAGTATTCGATTTGTAAGAGCTTCTATATCCTGCATATCGTGCGTGGTAAGGATAACGGTCGTTCCATGCTCACGGTTCAGCTTTTTTACAAACTCACGAACCGCTATTTTCGAGACCGCGTCAAGACCGATAGTCGGCTCATCAAGGAAAAGAACCGACGGAGAATGAAGCAGGGAGGCGGCAATTTCACATCGCATTCGCTGACCGAGGGAGAGCTGTCTTGTAGGAGTTTTCAGTATTTCCTCGATTTTCAGTGAAGAAGTAAGCTCATCGAGATTGCTTTTGTATGTTACGTCATCTATTTTGTATATGTCACGAAGCAATTCAAACGAATCAATGACGGGAACATCCCACCAAAGCTGTGAACGCTGACCGAACACTACACCGATTCTCGAAACGTGTCGAGTTCTGTCTTTCCACGGAGTCAAGCCGTTTATGACGCATTTTCCGCTGTCGGGGGTCAAGATTCCGCTCATTATCTTTATCGTACTGCTCTTTCCCGCACCGTTCGGACCGATATAGCCGACCATTTCTCCGTCATCTATTTTGAAAGAAACATCGGACAGTGCGTTTACCGTTGTGTATTCTCTTTTGAAGAACGCTCGTATAGCTTCATTCATACCGGAATTTCTTTTTGACACACGGAATGTTTTGTTTATGCCTTCAAGCTCGATCATAATTGTTCACCGCCTTTTATATAAAAAATGGACGTTTATTATATCACAGTGAATGAATATTGTCAATGAAATTTGTAAAATTTTCGCAAAATTTCTGAAAAAATGACCTCGCAGAGTCTGAGTGAAATTAAACTCTGTGAGGTCGATTTAATTTATCTTGTTGTTTGAGCTTCTACAAGTGATACACCGCAGTAAATCTCTCTGAGCTTCGGTTTTTCTATCTTTCCTGTGGGATTACGGGGAACAGTTGCAAAAATCACCTTTTTCGGACGCTTGTAACGGGGAAGTGCAAGGCAGAACTCGTTGATTTCTTCTTCGGTTGCATTCACTTCGGGTTTCAGCTCGATTATTGCCGCCGCAATTTCGCCGAGTCTTTCATCGGGGAGACCGATTACTGCAACATCCTTGATTTTTTCATTCTGTCTGAGAAAATCTTCAATCTGAACCGGGTAGAGGTTTTCGCCGCCTGTGATTATAACGTCTTTTTTGCGGTCTACAAGGTATATAAAGCCATCGCTGTCACGTTTAGCCATGTCGCCCGTATAGAGCCAGCCGTTTTTGAGTATCTCGTTTGTAGCTTCTTCGTTTTTGTAGTAGCATTTCATGACACCGGGACCCTTTACGATAAGCTCGCCGACTTCTTCGGTATCACAGCTGTGACCATCGGGTGCAACTATATCTGCATCCCAGAGATAACCGGGAACACCTATAGCACCAACCTTGTCGATATTATCTACGCCGAGATGCACGCAACCGGGTCCTATGGATTCGGATAAACCGTAGTTTGTATCATATTTGTGGTTCGGGAATACCGCTTTCCAACGCTTGATAAGAGACGGCGGAACAGGCTGTGCTCCGATGTGCATAAGTCTCCACTGGGATATTCTGTAATTTTCGAGGTTGATATCGCCTCTTTCGATAGCGTCAAGTATATCCTGAGCCCACGGCACGAGAAGCCATACTATTGTAGCTTTTTCTTCCGAAACGGCACGAAGAATCCACTCGGGGGAAACTCCCTTTAAAATTACCGCACGGCTGCCACTGAGAAGACTTCCGAACCAGTGCATCTTTGCTCCCGTATGATAAAGCGGAGGGATACAAAGGAACACGTCATCTCTTGTCTGACCGTGATGATTCTGTTCTGTACGACATGAATTGATAAGAGAACGGTGAGCGTGCAGAATAGCTTTGGGGAAGCCGGTAGTACCCGAGGAGAAATATATTGCGGCATCGTCATCCTCTTCAAGTTCAACGGCGGGAGCTACGGTGGAGCAGTATGTAACAAGCTTGTTGTAGTTGCTTGCAAAATCGGGAGTGTTGTCACCGACAAAGAAGTAGTTCTTCACGAGAGGCATATCGAGGAATACGTTTGATACACGTTCTGTAAATTCGGGACCGAAAACAAGAACGGACACATCAGCAAGCTCACAGCAGTATTTGATTTCGTCGGAGGAGTAGCGATAGTTCATGGGAACGGCAAGAGCACCCGTTTTCAGAATACCGAAGTAAATCGGGAGCCATTCAATGCAGTTCATGAGAAGGATAGCTACCTTGTCACCCTTTTCAACACCACGAGTCTTGAGAAGATTTGCGAAGCAGTTTGCCTTTGTGTCAAATTCTCTCCATGTCATTTCACGGCGATATTTTCCACCGGGAGCCGTTTCAATAAGAGAATATTCACGCCACGGAAGATTTACATCGGGCTGATTAGCGGGATTTATTTCAACAAGAGCCACATCATCGGGATACAGCTTTGCGTTTTTTTCGAGAAGATCGGTAATTACCATTGTTTTTGTCTCCATTTGTTGAGTATATATTTCGGCGGAAAACAAAAAGTCCCCTGCCGACAAAACAGCAGAGGACGGATATACCGTGTTACCACCTCAGTTTACCATACCCTCACGAGTACAGCCTCAGTAGGCACTGATTATGCCCTGATATTATAACGTATATCAAACGTCACAGCCTACGCAGAAAAAATCCTTCGGTGTGCTGCTACGGAAATGTATTCACGCATACGGTATTCATTGGCTTGCACCGACCGCCAACTCTCTGAGAAATCGAACACGCTACTCTTTTTCCATCATCGCATTTCAATACACAGATATAATATCACTTTTTGTTTGATTTGTCAAGGGATTTTGCATTATTCGCCGAAATACTTGGCTTCTTCCTGCGACATTACACGACAACCGCAGAATCCGCTTTCCTCGAGCTTTGAGAACAGCTTTCCGAGCTTTTTAACGGATTTATAAAGAGCAACATCGTATTCGCCTCTCATGGAATCCGCAAGCTTGAGTGCGTCTGTGAAATTGTCATCGTCATAGATAACGGCAAATTTCTTTTTCTGAGTGGGAATCTGATATTTCTGTTCGAGAAGAATAGCACAAAGTCTTTCAAATCCGATTGAGAATCCTACAGCGGGAATGCTTTCGCCGAGGAACTTACCGATGAGGTTGTCATAGCGACCGCCACCGCCGATAGCACCCTTGAAGTCGGGACTGGAAATCTCGAAAACAGTGCCTGTGTAGTAGCCCTGACCACGAACAAGAGTCATGTCGTAGGTTACTTCAAATCCGTCTGCGAGAGAGTTGGAAGCATCCATGATACGTCTGAGGTTGTCGATACAATCGAGCTTTCCGCAGAGTTTTTCGGCATCATCGAGAGTGAAAGGTGTTACTCCGATTGCGGAGATAAGCTTTTCTACAACAGCGGAGTCAAAGCCCTTTTCGAGAAGCTCTGCTTTTACGCCGTCGAATCCGATTTTGTCGAGCTTGTCGAGGGAAATACAAACGGAATCGCAGGCATTTTCTTCAAATCCCGCACCCATGATTATAGCCTTGAGAAGTCTTCTGTCGTTGATTCTTATGCCGAATCTTGAGAAGCCTATGTTGTGGAGAGCCTTTGCGGTGGTTGTGATAAGCTCTACTTCTGCTGTCCATGAATCCGAACCGATTATATCAATGTCGCACTGGTAGAACTCACGCATTCTGCCTTTCTGAGGACGTTCCGCACGATAAACTCTGTCTATCTGAATGACCTTAAAGGGATTTGCAAGCTTTGCACGATTATTTGCATAGTAACGTGTGAGGGGGAGTGTAAGGTCATAGCGAAGACCCATGTCGGCAATATCCTTTTCGTTGCCGGAAGAAATAGCCTCCTCGAGCTTTTCACCACGCTTCATTATCTTAAAAATAAGATTGAGGTTTTCGCCGCCGTCGCTTTTGTCGAGGTTTTCTATGTCTTCGATAATGGGAGTTGAGATTCTTTCAAATCCGCAGGAGCGGTATGTTTCAAGGATACTGCTTTGCAGATAGTCTCTGATAAGCACCTCGCCCGGAAGAAAATCCGAGGTTCCTTTTACGGGAGTAATTTTCATTTTAAGTATTTCCTTTATCGTTCTTTTAATGAATTATTATATAATATTTTTCTTTATTTGTCAAGTAATGCGTTGAAGTGAGGGTCAATCCTCGTGCGGCTTTTTTACGTTTTCCGTAGCAAGTAGCTTCAGAGCATCATATATTCCGGTGAGAGGTACTATTTCAATGCCGTCGGGTGTATTTTTTATATGGGAACGCTTAGGCATTGCTATTCTGGTAAAGCCGAGTCTGTATGCTTCGTTGAGGCGTTGTTCTGCCGAGGATACGGAACGAAATTCACCCGACAGACCCACTTCGCCGAAAGCAATGATGTTATCGGGAACGGGAATATCTCTCAGGGATGAAATCATTGCAAGGCATACGGCGGCATCTATTGCGGGTTCGTCAAGTCGCAGACCGCCTATTACGTTTAGATATACGTCACATGATGAAAATTTCAGTCCGAGACGTTTTTCAAGCACGGCGAGAAGCAGGCACATTCGGTTGTAATCAACACCGTTTGATGTTCTGCGAGGGGAGGGGAAGACCGTTGGGGTTACGAGAGCCTGTATTTCCGCAATCAAAGGACGGCTGCCTTCCATTATACAGACGGCACAGCTTCCGCTTACTCCCGTGGGACGTTCTTCGAGAAGCATTGCGGACGGATTTGCGACTTCTTCAAGACCGTCTTCACACATTTCAAAGACACCTATTTCATTTGTGGAGCCGAAGCGGTTCTTTATCGCACGGATGATTCTGTGGGACTGTCTTCTGTCGCCCTCGAAATACAGCACAGCGTCTACCATATGCTCAAGCACCTTAGGACCTGCTATGCCACCTTCCTTATTGACATGACCGACAATAACTACAGACGTACCGTTTGTTTTCGCCCGTTCAATAAGCAAAGACGCACATTCTCTGACCTGAGTTACACTTCCGCTCATTGAGGACGAGGCTTCCGTATACATTGTCTGGATTGAATCGACAATCATTATATCGGGCTTTATCCTGTCAAATTCGGCAAGAATGTCCGTAATGTCTGTTTCGGTGAGAACATAAACAAATTCAGCATTTACACCGAGTCTGTCGGCACGCATTTTCAGCTGAACCTTTGATTCTTCTCCCGATACATACAGCACCTTGCAGGAGTCGCCTATCTGACCGCACAGTTGCATAAGCAGTGTTGATTTTCCGATACCGGGTTCACCTGCGAGAAGAACAACGGAGCCTTCCACCATTCCTCCGCCGAGAACACGGTCAAGCTCTCCGATACCGGTGCTGTGACGTAGGTAGTCTGGCATTGTAAATTCACCGAATTTTCTTGCCTGTTCACGGTCTTTTGAGAGACGGATGGATGAAGAAGAGCCTTTCGATGAACCTGATTTTGCGGGAGTCTGATAATTTTCCTCTACAAATGTGTTCCATGCACCGCAGTTTGGGCATTTACCGAGCCATTTTGAGCTTTGGTGGTCGCATTCACTGCAAACATAGACTGTTTTTACTTTCATGGGTTTATTCCTTGATTTATTTTAGCATACTATATTATACCGCAGTTTCGTGGTAATATCAAGTGCAAATCATTTGTTAAGCAGTGTATATTCCATGCAGGAGGCAAAAATAACCGCCGCCGTTTTTTCACGGTATTCAGAGGTTTTGAGCAGGGCAAGCTCATCGGGACAAGACATAAATCCGCATTCAACCAGAACTGCCGGTACGCTTATCCGTTTCAAAATGTAGATTGCATTTGTTGCACGCTTCGTTTCACGCATATTTTCGGGGTCAAGATATTTCATGGCATAAGCTCTGATAACCTCTGCCGCTTTTTCGCTTTCGCTTGTATTCGGTGAATAATATACCTGGAGTCCCTTGTACTGCGGCTGAGTGAATTTGTTCATGTGAATGCTGACGTACAACATTGGAGAGCTTTCTTCACCTATCCGCAGACGATTTCGCAGGTCGTAGGTTTTCTTTTTACCACTGTAATTCTCAAATTCGTTGTAGTAGTCGTAAAGAAGCCTGTCATCACTTCTTGTCAGCTTTACTTTCACGTTGAATATCGTGCATAGGTCGGCGATACAGCTTGTTATATCGAGATTCAAGTCTTTTTCGAGAGTTCCGTCAACCTCTGCTCCTCCGTCTTCACCGCCATGTCCCGAATCCAACACAAAAACATATCCGTCATCAACCTCAGCGTTTACAACAGAATCCGCAACTATGCTGTCGTAGGTATTCTTGCCGATTATAAGAGACGCACTCATGAAAAGAAAAGCAAAAATAAAGAAATTCAGAGCAGCGTGTATTTCCTGCTTCATAACAGACCTCGCATAAGAATTGTTTTGCAATATAATATGCACGCTCCAATTACGGTATGAAAAAAGACCTCGACGGTCGATGATGTTACCTCCAAATCGTTAGATTCTTTGTCTGACTTTTTGGGGGGATGCGGTTCATCTTTCGTCGAAGTCTTTTTGTTGATTATCAGTAAGATGTGATAGTACGCTTTGTACCGCCGATGTAGTCTCTTTCGAGGGAGAGAACACCGTTATCCATACGGAAGATACGGTCTGCGTGGTCGGCAATGGAGAGGTCGTGAGTTACCATGATAAGTGTCTGACCCATTTCCTCTCTTGTCTTGAGAAGAAGCTTAAGAACTTCGTCTGCGTTCTTTCTGTCGAGGTTTCCTGTAGGCTCATCGGCGAACACGATATCGGGCATATTGATAAGGGCACGTGCGATGGCAACTCTCTGCTGCTGACCACCTGAAAGCTCGGAGGGGAGGTGGTTCAGACGCTCGGTAAGCTGAAGTGTTTCAACGAGACGACGGAGTGTTTCCTGATAAGAAAGCTCGGACTTGTTACACATCATTGTGGGAATGAGGATGTTTTCGAGAGCTGTGAACTGAGGAATGAGGTTGTGTCTCTGGAAGATGAAGCCTGTGTTCATTCCGCGGAAACGGCTAAGCTCATCTGCTGACATTTTTGTAATATCCTGACCGCGGATAAGAACACGACCTGCGTCTGCGGAGTCAAGACCTGCACAAATGTGGAGGAATGTGGACTTACCTGAACCGGATGTACCGATGATTGCAACGAATTCGCCGGGTTCTACCTTTATACTAACTCTGTTTACAGCTGTAATAACCGTATCATACTGCTTGTACTGCTTGATAACGCTTTCGGTTTGCAGCATATATTCTATTGTATCTGCCATTTATGTATCCTGACCTTTCACGAATTATTCGAAATATGGTTGATTTAGATGTAATTTTGTTATTATTCGTCTCCCGAATATTCAGCACCCGCACCGCCGTTCTGGAGAGAGTAGCGTTTTTTGTAGTAGCTTCTGTAGGGGAGATATGTCGAGAAGAAGCCGCACGCAACGGACATAACAATGCTCGTGAGGATAGCATACCACGGCATATAGAATACATAGCGGACGTTTTCACCCGAGAAGTAAGGCATTACTACGTTATATACATAGAACAGTAAATAGCTGCCTGCATAGCTGAGGATTATTGAAACAAAGAGTGACATTACAGCCATGCACAGACCGCCCTGGAGGTAAATCTGTTTGATCTCGTTCTGGAGAGCACCGATGGACTGAAGAATGTTGAATTCTTTTTCTCTCTTTGAGTAGTAAAGCGTCTGTGAGAAGAACCAAACGAGAGGAGAAATAATGAGTATCAGGATTGAGATACAGATATAAAGCTCGTTATAATGCTTGTCAGCCGCAATAGTGTTTGTAAGAGTTATATCTCTGTTCGATACCTTAACGTCACCGTAGGTATGGCTCCAATTTCTGATGCCGGCGTAAAGCTCGGTAACTTCATCGGTTGTAATATCCTTTTCAACGTAGATGTTGAATGTGGTTGCCTTAGGAGTCTTGCCTGTTATGGTGTTGTAGTCTTCAAGGTTCATGAACACAGGTGTGGAGCCTGAGGGAATATCATAAAGAATAGCACCGATTGTGAATTCATAATATTCATAATGGAAGTATTCGATCTGATTTTTGAGAAGAGCACGGCCGGTTACGTTTGAGTCAACAGCCTTTACCTGACCGGTCTTCTTGGAGATATAGATTTTGTCTCCTACATTGAACTTGTATGTGGGGACGTTTGAAATGGAGTCACCGACAATTACATAGCCGCTCTGAAGAACGCTTGTAATATCGCCCTCATAGTCGTAGTCTTCGAGAATCTTTATCTGTTCCTCGGGCATAGCCTTATAAACGACATCACTGGAAACTCTCCAGTTTTTGTCTCCCGCATCGAAGTCGGAGCCGTTGTAGTTTACGAGGTTCTTGAATGCACGAACATTCTTCTTCTCAACTATCATGTGAGATGCGTTTTCGTAAGCTTCCGTGGAGTTATCGTTAATTTCAACCGCACGGACACCGTCGAACGCATAAAGCTCGGAGCTCATAAGCTCATCGTATTCAAATCCGGATTCGGAAAGGTCAACGGTGAACTGCGGACGAGGATAGTAAAGGTCTGTCGTGTAAATATCCGCCATGTAAAGACCCATGATGAACAACGCACAGAATACAATAGCAGTTGTAAGAAGCTGGAGATTGTATTTTCTGAATCGCCAAATGGAGTAGAACTCATACTTTACGGGGAACTTTTCCGCAAAGATATTGAAAGAACGCATGGGGGATGTAACGAGGTTGGAGTTGTCTTCCGTGATAATAAGGGACATAGGATCCTTTACGGACATGACCTTCATAGGAGTCCATACGGAAGCAAGAAGAACAACGAGAGTGAACAGGAATATCTTCAAGATGGAAAGACCGTTGAAGACAAATCCGTATCCCGATGCATTATACATAAGGAACGAAATAAGAGTTGAAATTCCGAGAGAGGGAAGGAAGGTTACAACGAAGATAACGAACAATTCCCAGAATGCCGTTGAGAACAGCATTTTGAAGTCGGCACCGAAGGTCAGATAAATACCGTATTGGAACTTATACTGATTGAGTCGGATATTGTAAAGAGACGTAAGAAGGAATATTGACACTGCGAGAAGAACAATCGTTATCAAAACGAAGGTCATCGTGTTTGAAGCAATGTTATCCTCAAACGTCATAAGAGGGGTTGTCGCTTTGGTGAAAGAGTGGTCTGCGTCACCGAGAGCGGCGAGATCCGACTGATAGTTTTTCTCAAATCTCTTGAGACATACATCGAGATCTCCTGTGAAGTAAAGGTAAACATCGTAGCGGTCGTCACCGGTAAAAGCGTTGGTGTACTGTTCGGAGGACACTACCTCAAAGATAACGTCGCTCTTAAATACCGTACCCTCGTCCTTTATCAGATAACGAGCCTGGTCTTCGTTGAGTCCTTTAAGCACCATATGGTAGTTATATTCTTCCATAACGTGCTGATATTCGACTCGGTTGTTGTTGTCTGCCGAGACAGTCATCATTCCGTAAAGTACCTGAACGATGATTATCGCAATGAAGAAGCAGAGGTATTGCTTAAAATTGAAGAATACGCTTTTCCATGCGATTGTTAAGCTTCTTTTTAAGTATTCAAATAGCTTTTCCAAATCTGAAAATGACAGCTGTACTGTTTAAAATACAGAATAAGCCGCCTTCCTCCTTTGCTGTGACGAATTACAAGAATTGCTCTGAATATTATAACATGAATTGAATGAAAAATGTATTATAAATTTGTGAACAACACGGTTTTTCGTAATTTTGGTGTTAAAAAAAAGACACAAGTTTTTGTGTATATTGTCTATTGTAGTTATTTTATGTACTATATCGGGTGAAAATGAATGCCTTTTAAGATATTTCTTCTTCGATTTCGCAAAGAAGGTTATAAAGACCGTCTTCGGATAAAACACCTCTTTTTAAATCTCTCGGGAGCAGTTTTCGGTCGTCGATGTCGTAGTCATGGAGCCATTTTCCGCTTGAAACATATTCCGACAGTGCTTTTTTCATCTCCGAGGCTTCACTTGATGTGAGAAGTTCGGGGGTGATTTCGTATATCTCACTAAGCCTGTCGAACAGCTTCTCCATTTCCGTCACACGGCGAACAGCTTCACGGATTATATTTTCGTCCATTATGTTTCCTCCTTGCATATGATGAATATTTATCCGAGATGAATGAGAAATCAGTTCTCGAAAAAGCTTGCGAGGTAGAAGAGATCTATTCCGCCCCTCTCGACAGAATAGGAAACTTCGTCTATCATGAGCATTTCGTTTTCGTAAACGTAGATTGTGTAAGGCTCTCCGGTTGTGTTGAATTTAACGGTGTAGAGCAAGGTTCCGTCTAAGTCATCCTTGATACACTTTATTCCCTCAAATTGCATACGAACCGTGCTTAACTGAGAGCTTTCTTCGAGAGTGATTGTTTCTCCGCTTGTGTTGTCGGTAATATCGACAGACTGAACGTACGGATATGTGGTTTGCGAGTCGATAAGCGGCGGCAGATTATCACTAAGCTTGTATACTCCGGGGGCATCGCATGAAAACAGCGACAGCATGAGTATTACCACTGCGGTGAGTGCAAAAAAACGCTTCATTGTATATTATCCTCCTCAATATGGCTTTTTTCTGATTATACAATATTTTTTTCTTCATTTCAATATGATGTGCTTTTTTTTTAAAAATTGTTTTCACGGGTGCAAAAATATGGTATAATCATATTAATAAAATAATCAGTAGCGGTGAGTGTATAAAAATGAAAAAATTTCTGATAATTGACGGTAACAGCATAATAAACCGTGCTTTTTACGGTATCCGTCCCTTATCGACAAAAAACGGACTTCCTACAAATGCGGTGTTCGGTTTTCTGACGATAATAAAAAAGCACCTTGACGCACTTTCTCCCGATTATGCGGCCTGTGCATTCGATGTTCATGAGCCTACTTTCAGACACAAGGCGTATTCCGAATATAAGGGAACACGAAAGGGAATGCCGGACGAACTTAAAGCACAAATGCCATATGCAAAAAAAGCGGCGGCGGCTCTCGGACTTAAAGTTATAGAATGCCCCGGATATGAAGCTGACGATATAATAGGTACAAGTGCAAGAATGGCTGAGGAAAACGGAATTTTCACATACATTCTTACCGGAGACCGAGATTCCTTGCAGCTTATAACCGAAAACACGACTGTAATTCTTGCGAAAACAAAGGAAGACGTTGAGTTTAACGAAGAAAAATTCGAGAGCGAATACGGAATCAAGCCGAAACAGTTTGTTGACGTAAAGGCTCTCATGGGTGACAGCTCAGACAATATTCCTGGAGTTGCGGGAGTCGGTGAAAAGACTGCTTTGAAGCTTATTCAGACGGCAGGAGACCTCGATACGCTGTATTCAAGTGAAGATTACTTCGGTCAGAGTGCGTCTGTCGTTAAGAAGCTGACTGTTGGACGTGAAAACGCATTTATGTCGAGAATGCTTGCGGAAATATCTCGTGAAGCACCGATATGCACGCATGACGAGCTTTTTGCCGAAAGAAGCATAAATTCGGAGGATTTTCTTGCACTGTGCGATGAGCTTGAATTTAACGGAATGGCGAAAAAGTTCGGACTTGAACAGGCAAGTGTCGAGCTTCTTCCCGAGCTTCAGGTGAATTTTGTCGAAACTGTACCGAGCTTTTCGGGAGAGACGGTATTCTACACGGACAACTACTTTGCGGCATTTACCGAAGACGGAGTAAATATTTCCTTACTCAGCGGACTCAAAGTCTCCGATGCTGTCGAGTTTATAAAAAACAATAAAATAGTTTGTCACGACTTAAAAACCATGCTGAGAAACCTCGATGTAAGCGGAGAAGAGGTGGAATGCGTATACGACACAATGCTTGCCGTATATCTTTTGAACCCGGGAAAAGGCAAGTACGAGCTTGACGATATTTCACTCGAATATTGCGGTAAGGAATCGCTGTCTCCTGCCGAAAAAGCCGCGGCAATATACAGAATTTGGAAGGACACCGAAAAAACAATAGCGGACGAGGGCATGAGTTCTCTTATGTCTGAGATTGAAATACCGCTTTCCAAGGTTCTTGCCGATATGGAGAGAACGGGATTTAAAATAGACCCCGACGGAATCTGTACCTATGCAAAGGAGCTTGCCGCACAGGAAAACGTACTTGCGGATTCGATATGGATGCAGGCAGGACACAGCTTCAACATAAACTCCCCGAAACAGCTGGGAGAAGTTCTGTTTGAGGAGCTTGAGCTTCCGGCAGGCAAGAAAACAAAGACGGGCTATTCAACAGATGCAGATACACTTGAAGCTCTCAGACCGTATCATAGTATAATCTCCGATATTTTACTCTACAGACAGACCGCAAAGCTCAGAGGAACCTACGGTGAAACTCTTGCGGGACAGGCTGACGAAAACGGAAGAATCCACACACGACTCAATCAGACGGGAACCGCAACGGGAAGACTTGCCTCCAGTGAGCCTAATCTCCAAAATATTCCGGTTCGTATGGAGATGGGACGTGAGCTTAGAAAGTATTTTGTCGCAGAAGAGGGATACACTCTCATAGACGCAGACTACTCTCAGATAGAGCTTAGACTTCTTGCGGTTCTTTCCGATGACGAGGCGATGAAAAAAGCGTTTATCGGCGGTGAAGACATTCATGCGGAGGTAGCGTCACAGGTGTTCGGTGTTGCGATTGACGAGGTAACTCCCGAACAGAGAAGACGTGCAAAGGCGGTAAACTTCGGAATAGTCTACGGTATCGGTGAATTTTCACTTGCAAAGGATCTCGGCATAACCAGAAAACAGGCGAAGGAATATATCGAAAACTACCTTGAAACATATTCGGGAGTTGACAAATACTTGAAGGAATGCGTTGAAGAAGCTAAGAAAAACGGCTACACGACAACGATGTTCTCAAGAAGAAGAAATATACCCGAGCTTTCATCGACAAACAGAAATGTAAGAGGCTTCGGAGAACGTGTTGCAATGAACAGTCCTATCCAGGGCACTGCGGCGGATGTAATAAAGATTGCAATGATAAATGTGGACAAGGCACTTAAAAAATCGGGACTTGACGCAAGACTCATAATGCAGGTACACGACGAACTCATAGTTGAAGCGAGGGAAGAATGTGCCGCAGAAGCCGCAGAGATACTTGTTCGTGAGATGGAAAACGCAGTCAAGCTTTCGGTTCCTCTTACAGCGGATTGCGGAGAGGGAAAAAGTTGGTACGAAGCAAAATAAACGTATGGCATTTTAAAATGTTGCTTTCGTTTCTTGACACGGTAAGCGGCATATGTTATTATAATATGTAAGAATAAAATCAGACACAGAGAGGTATAAAAGTATGGAAGAAATATTACACGGTGCCGCAGTTGTAGGACAGTCAGGCGGACCTACAGCGGCTATAAACGCTACTCTTGCGGGAGTTATAAAGGGATTTTTCGAGTCCCGTGATTCTATAACAAAGCTTTACGGAATGAGAAACGGTATCGAGGGCTTCCTTGATGAAAGAATGTGCGACCTCGGCGAGCTTTTCT
The DNA here is from genome assembly GCA_964457685.1 of uncultured Ruminococcus sp. Lineage (GTDB taxonomy): Bacteria > Bacillota > Clostridia > Oscillospirales > CAG-272 > UMGS1696. Next base: position 24,773 of record CAYWFS010000005.1, read on the forward strand.
CCGATAAAAACGGTGAGCTTGACACGGAAAAATATGCGTGCCTTTCTCAGACACCTGCCGCAGCTCTCGGTTCATGCAGAAAGAAGCTCCCCGACCCTGCAAAGGAACCCGAGTTTTATGAAAAGCTTATAGCTCTTTTCAAAAAATACGACATCCGCTATTTCTTCTACATCGGCGGAAACGATTCCATGGATACCGTTGCAAAGCTTACAAAGTATCTTGAAACCTCCGATTACAAGATGCGTGTTATGGGTGTTCCGAAGACGATAGACAACGACCTTTGTGCTACCGACCATACACCCGGATACGGTTCTGCCGCAAAATATATCGCCGCAACAACACAGGAAATAATCCGTGACTGTGCGGTATATACGGTAAAGGCTGTTACCATAATCGAAATAATGGGTCGTGATGCCGGATGGCTTACAGCTGCTGCCGCACTTCCGAGAATCATAAACGGCACTGAAATCGACTGCGTATATCTTCCCGAGGTTGACTTCTCGATGGAGCAGTTCTACAATGACGTTGAAAAAGCATTTGAAAAGCACCCGAACGTAGTAGTTGCGGTTTCCGAGGGTGCAAGATTTGCTGACGGTCGTTATGTCGGAGAGGGAAGTCAGTCCGGTGTTGCCGATGTGTTCGGTCACAAGTATCTCTCCGGCACAGGTAAGGTTCTCGAAAACGCAATAAAAGACCATTTCGGTTGCAAGGTTCGTTCGATTGAGCTGAATCTTCCTCAGAGATGTGCCGCTCATCTTGCTTCCGCTACTGATATTGCCGAATCTCAGAATGCAGGAAGAACTGCTGTGGTAAAGGCGGCTCAGGGAACAAGCGGATGTATGATAGCATTCGTTCGCGGTGAAAACGGATACGATATTACCTTTGAACCCAAGGATGTAACAAAGATTGCAAATGCCGTAAGAAAGGTTCCCCGTGAGTTCATTACCGAGGACGGAAGCAATGTTACAGACGAATGCCTCGAATACATCAGACCTATGATATTCGGAGAGCCTGAAACAAAATTCGAGGGCGGTCTTCCCGTGCATTTTGTTATAAAAGACAGCGATAACATATAATTTTACAAAAAGAAAGAGTGTTTTATTATGGCAGCAAGAATATATAAGGCTGCGGACGAGATAATAGGTCATACTCCGCTTCTTGAAATGACGCACATCGAAAAAAATCTCAAGATTGGGTCAAGACTTATTGCGAAGCTTGAATATCTCAATCCGGCAGGCTCCATAAAGGACAGAGCCGCAAGAGAAATGATAAATGTTGCCGAGAGACGTGGACTTATTAACGAAAAAACGACGATAATCGAACCGACCAGCGGTAACACCGGTATAGGTCTCTGTTCCGTTGCCGCCGCCAGAGGATACAAAATAATAATCGTTATGCCTGACAGTATGTCAATCGAAAGACGAAAGATAATGAAGGCATACGGTGCAGAGCTTGTTCTGACAGACGGTGCAAAGGGAATGCAGGGGGCGATAGACAGAGCAAAAGAGCTTGCCGCCACTATCGAAAACAGCTTCATACCGGGGCAGTTTGAAAATCCCGCAAATGCAATGGCTCATTATAACACCACAGCTCCCGAAATTTGGGAAGACACGAACGGCGAAATAGATATTCTTGTTGCCGGAGTCGGAACGGGCGGAACAATAACCGGTATCGGACGCTATCTCAAGGAAAAGAACCGTGATATCAAGGTTGTCGCAGTAGAGCCTGCCTCATCTCCTGTACTTTCAAAGGGATACAGCGGAAAGCACGGTATTCAGGGAATAGGTGCCGGATTTGTCCCCGAGCTTCTCGATACGGACATATATGATGAGGTTGTTACGGTAACCGATGAGGATGCTATTGCCGTGGGTAAAATGATAGGAATGACCGAGGGAATCCTTGTCGGAATTTCATCCGGTGCGGCACTTTCTGCGGCTATCGAAATATCGAGACGACCCGAAAACAAGGGCAGAAATATAGTTGTGATTCTCCCCGATACAGGCGACAGATACCTTTCAACAGATCTGTTCTCGGAATAAAGCATATTTTATAGAAAACAAAGCCGTTTCATGACCGAAAAGCATGGATTGGCTTTGTTTTTTGCATAAAAATGATATATATCGACAGACAAGTTTCTTTCTGAACAAATTACGAGCATATAAACAAAAAATTAACAAATTATGACTTGATATAATTTGTAAATAGGCGTATGATAAGCGAATGTCAAATAAAATCGGTGGGAGGTACTTTCGATGAATATTGCCCTTATAATATCGGCTGTGCTGTCATTTGCTATCGGTGCGGCGGTTTCTTTTCTGAATTATATTATCACATCTGCGATAATGAAAAAGAAGCCGGAGCTGCTTTCGGTCGGAATGGTGGTGCGTCAGGTAATTAACGTGTCTTATCTTGCGGCGGTGTATTTTATTTCGTCTGCGATGTTAGACTCCGTTGTTTGTCCGCTTGTAGGTGCGGTCATCGGACTTACCCTCTCAATGTTTCTTTTCACATATCTCCTTGTAAAGAAGAATGACGAAAGAAATAAATGATTTGTTTGCATAAAAGAGAAAGGAGATGTATCACTTTAAATGGGTGAAAAATCTGAAGTAATAGTCAAAATATTCGGAATTTTCGATATCACCGGAGAAGTGCTTGCGATGTTCGCAATATTGCTTCTCACTGCGGTGCTGTCACTCATTGCCACACGAAATATGAAAATGCGACCGGGCAAGTTTCAGAACATTATGGAATGTGCCGTTGAAGCCCTTGACAACTTTGTTTCGGGAATAATCGGTAAAAAGCTCGGACGTAAATACTTTTTCTTCCTTGGATCGCTCTTTATTTTCATAATAATGGCGAACTACTCCGGTCTTATCCCCGGAATGGGTCTGACAAAGTATTTCAAGGCTCCCACATCCTCACTTTCGTGTACACTCGGTCTCGGCATTGCGGCATTCGTATTCTTGCAGGTTGCGGGAATCAAGGCTAACGTAAAGCATTATTTCAAAAAATTCGTCAGCCCCATGTTCTTCATGCTTCCGCTTTTACTGCTTGACGAGTTTATCAAGCCGGCTTCACTTGCACTCCGTCTTTTCGGTAACGTGTTCGGTGAAGAAACCGTAACGGAAGAGCTTTACGGCTTACTTCCGATAGGAGTTCCCGTCATTATGATGGTGCTTTCACTTCTGTTCTGTGCAATTCAGGCAGTCGTATTTACCATGCTTGTTTCGATTTATCTCGAAGAGCAGGTAGGAGAAGAATAAAAAAATTTAAATTAACATAATTAAGGAGTAAATTAAAATGGAACAGTCAGGACTTATCGCTATCGCAGCAGCTATCGCTATCGCAGTCAGCACAATTTTCCCCGCAATCGGTCAGGGTATCACATCTAAATCCGCAATGGAAGCTATCGCACGTCAACCCGATGCAGCAAACAATATCCGTTCCACACTTATCATCGCCCTCGCTCTTATGGAAGCTCTTACCATTTACGGACTTCTTATCGCATTCATTCTTTCTTCCAAGATATAACAGAGGAAAAATAAGACAAAATACCGCAAAGGCAGGGTGAAACAAATTGACAATACAGGTGTCGATCCTTGTGTGGACTCTCATATGCTTTGTGCTTTTCATGCTTATCGTAAACAAGCTTCTTTTTAAGCCTATGCTTGCGATAATAGACGAAAGAAAAGCAAAGATAGAGAATGCCGCACGAAAAAAAGCCGATATCGAAGCAACACAGCTCGCCTATGAGAATAATCTCAGAGAAGCCGCAGAAAATGCACGCAGAGCTGAGTCCGAGCTTGCCGATAAAATGCTTGCTGACGCCGAAATGAAAGCCGAAAATGACATAAAGCAGGCTGAAGAAACAAGTAAACAAAGACTTGCTCTTGCAGTTACCGACGTTGAATTTGAAACAAACGAGATGGGCGAAAAGCTCAGCGAAAGTGTTGAAGAATTGGCATCGGCATTCATTTCACGTCTGATCTCATAGAACGGAACGTATTATCATGCAATTTTTATACGCACTGATCAACTTTCTGATACTTGCATTCCTTGTGTGGCTGCTCGGCAGAAAGATGATTGCCTCGATATTCCAAAAGAGGCTGGAAAAAATAAACAAAGAGCTTGATGAAGCCGAAGAAATAGAGCGAACCGAATACGAGTCTCCCGATCTTCCCGACATACCGCTCAAAACCGACGGTGAAATTACAAAAGTAGCCGAAAAGAAGATAGAAGCTATCGAACATTCCAAGGAAGAACGCATTGACAATATCAAAAAGCATTGCGATGCCGAAATACTTGAAATGTGCTACGATATTGTATCGGGAAAAAGAGGGGAGCTTATAGTTAAGGTAAGAGACAGAATCGCCTCTCTCCTTGCAAGTGAGCCTTATCATACGGAGCTTCATGAAAGACTTATAGGTATGGCTGACAAAATCCTCGAGTGCATAAAGCTTACTCCCGGTGACATCGCATACCTTAATAACCACGATGTTCTTTACGTTACACTTACCTCCGCAGAGCCGCTTCCCGATTACATCGTCGAAAAAATAGATGAAAAAACAAAGCAGCTTGTCGGAGAAGTAAACGGAAAGACTTCTCTTTGGGTCAGAGTTGACGAGGAGCTTATCGGCGGTCTCAGACTCCGTATAGGTGATACCGTTTATGACTCAACAGTTACAAACCATTTGTACAATCTTCAGAAAACTCTCGAAAAGCGTCCCCTCCATGGTGATGAAACTCCCGAGGAGATAATAGCGGACGTGCTCGAGGGAATATCCTCCATAGACATGGAAATACAGCAGTTCCAGCTCGGACGTGTAATCAGCATTTCCGATGGTATCTGTTGGCTTGACGGTCTTGCGGATATAATGTACGGCGAAGTAGTCGAATTCGATTGCGGTGAACGAGGAATGGTTCTCGATATCGAGCATGACAAAATCGGCTGTATAGTATACGGAAGCTATGAGCATATTGAAGCCGGAAGCCGTGTAAGACGTGTGGGCAGAATAGCAAGCGTTTCCGTTGGTGAAGAGCTTCTTGGACGAGTTGTAGACCCTCTCGGTCATGCACTTGACGGCAGAGGCAGAATCTGGACTAAAGAAAAGCGTCCGATAGAGTTTGCGGCTCCCTCGATTCCCGACAGAGGTGCGGTATGCCGTCCTATGCACACGGGTATCAAAGCTATCGACGCACTTGTTCCGATAGGAAAGGGTCAGCGTGAGCTTATCATAGGCGACCGTCAGACAGGTAAATCCTCGATAATCCTCGATACGATAATAAATCAGAGAGGAAACGATACCATCTGTATCTATGTTGCAATAGGTCAGAAGGATACCACAATCGCAGAGGTAGTTGACAAACTCGAAAAGAACGGTGCCATGAATTATACTACAATAGTGTGTGCTCCTGCTTCAAGCTCGGCATCACTCCAGTATATAGCACCGTTTGCGGGAGCGGCAATGGCTGAATACTTTATGTACTCCGGCAGAGACGTTCTTATATTCTACGATGACCTCTCAAAGCACGCAGTAGCATACCGTGAGCTTTCACTCCTACTTCATAGACCCTCCGGTCGTGAAGCATATCCGGGTGACGTGTTCTACCTCCATTCAAGACTTCTCGAACGTGCCGCACAGCTGTCCGAAGAGCTTGGTGGCGGTTCAATGACTGCACTTCCCGTAATCGAAACTCAGGCAGGAGATATTTCCGCATATATACCGACAAACGTAATTTCCATAACAGACGGTCAGATATTCCTCGAATCCGAGCTGTTCAATGAGGGACAGAGACCGGCGGTCAACGTGGGTCTTTCGGTATCCCGTGTGGGAAGTGCCGCTCAGACAAAGCTCATGAAGCAGGTATCGGGCAGCCTTAGAATGCGTCTTGCTCAGTACAGAGAGCTTGCGGGATTTGCACAGTTCGGCTCAGATCTCGACGCAGATACAAAATCGGTTCTTGATTCCGGTAAGCGTATGATGGCGGCTCTCAGACAGGGAAGATTCGCTCCCCTTGAGGACTGGCAGCAGGCACTTATCATATTTGCACTTTCCGAGGGATTTGCTTCTACAGTTGCCGAAAAAGATATTGCGGATTATGAGCGTGAGCTTTATTCCTATTTTGAAGCAAACTGCGGAGATATAGTTTCCGAGCTTAAAACAGGTGCTAAAATGTCTCCCGAGCTTATGACAAAAATAAAGAACGCACTCTCCGAAATGGCGAAAGCAGAGGCATAATATGGCCGGAATGCGTGAACTTAAAAAGCATCTTAAAAGCGTAAATACAACGGGTCAGCTTGCAGGAGCTATGAAAACCGTATCTTCTGCGAAGTTCTCCCGTGTTAACGCTGTTTACGCTTCTTACAAAAAGTATTCCGAGGCTTGCGATGAGATAATAGAGTCGTTCGGAGATGCACTCAGCGGTATTCTTTCGAGTCCGAATCCGAATGTTCCCGAATGTATCGTTGTAATATCCTCAAACAGGGGACTTTGCGGCGGATATAACTCTCTGCTTCTTTCGTTTGCCGAGGAATTCCTTGAGGAATACAGAAAAAGCGGCAGGGAATACCGTCTCGTTGTCTGCGGAAGAATTGCGTCTGCATATTTCGAGGAGCATGGTGTGAAAGCCGATAAGGAATTCTTTTTCCCCGATGTCCCGAGCTATGAGAATGCGTCGGAGCTTTGCGAATATTTACGCACTGCCTTTACAGACGGGGATATATCCGCAGTAAGCTTTGTATATCAGCATTTTAAAAATATGCTTACGCAGATACCGACAAAAAAACAGCTTCTTCCACTCGGAAACAAAAATGTCACCTCGAAAAACGATGATGACATAATTTATATTCCCGACCGTGAGACCGTTATGAAGAATGCGTGCATTTCATGTGTGGACTGTGCTATATATTCAACGGTTCTCGATGCGGCTACGGGTGCTCAGGCGGCAACAATGATGGCTATGCGTGAGGCTACGGATAATGTTAAGGAAACAATAGCCGCACTCGAGCTTGAAATCAGCCGTAAAAGACAGAGCGAGGTCACGTCAAGCGTTATCGAAACATATTCGCCTGAGGAAGACCAATAAATATAGAAACGGTAGAAAAAATGTCAACTGAATCAAAAGGAATAATCACAAGGATAACGGGACCCGTTGTTGATATACGCTTCAATACCTTGGAACTTCCTGATATATTCCATGCTGTAAAGATAATCAACGGTGACAACGAATACACCACTGAGGTATTACAGCATCTCGGAAACGGGGAGGTCAGATGCATATCCATGGGTCCTACCGACGGTATGTCTCGAGGTATGACTGCCATAGATACCGGAAGACCCATATCGGTGCCTGTAGGCGAGGGTACTCTCGGTCGTATGATAAACGTACTCGGCGACCCGATAGACCGTGCAGGTGAAATAAAATCAGATGAACGCTGGCCGATACATCATGCAGCTCCTGCTTTCACTGAGATAAAAACCGCCGATGAAATACTCGAAACGGGTATCAAGGTAATAGACCTAATGACTCCTTATGCAAGAGGCGGTAAGATAGGTCTGTTCGGTGGTGCAGGTGTAGGTAAGACCGTGCTTATAATGGAGCTTATCCGAAATATTGCCTTTGAGCATGACGGATATTCCGTTTTCGCAGGTGTCGGAGAACGTTCGAGAGAGGGAAATGACCTCTGGAACGAAATGAAGCAGTCCGGGGTAATAAACAAGACGGCACTCGTATTCGGTCAGATGAACGAAACTGCCGGTGCAAGACTCAGAGTTCCGCTTGCAGGACTTACCATAGCCGAATACTTCCGTGAGAATTCGCATAAGGACGTGCTTCTCTTTATCGACAATATATTCAGATTCTCACAGGCGGGCTCCGAGGTATCCGCACTTCTCGGTAGAATGCCGTCTGCGGTAGGTTATCAGCCTACTCTTGCATCCGAAATGGGTAAGCTTCAGGAAAGAATCGTTTCCACAAAGAACGGTGCGATAACCTCCGTACAGGCAATTTACGTCCCTGCGGATGACCTTACCGACCCGGCTCCCGCAACGACCTTCTCCCACCTCGATGCAACAACCGTACTTTCCAGAAATATCGTTGAGCTTGGTATCTATCCGGCGGTAGCTCCCCTTGAATCAGGTTCAAGAATGCTTACTCCCGATATTGTAGGTGAAAGACACTACAAGACCGCAAAGGAAGTTACGGGAATACTCCAGAGATATAACGAGCTTCAGGATATAATCGCACTTCTCGGTATGGACGAGCTGTCCCCCGAAGACAAGAAGACCGTTAAGCGTGCAAGAAAGATACAGAGATTCATGTCTCAGCCTTTCCACGTTGCAGAGGGCTTTACGGGAATCAAGGGTGCTTATGTTCCGATAGAAAAGACCATAAGCGGCTTTGAAGCTATTCTCGGCGGTGAATGCGATGATATTCCCGAGCAGAAGTTTATGATGATGGGCAGTATCGATGACGTATTTGAAGCGTATAAAAACGACAGGGCTTGAGCATGGAAAACACTACGCAAAAGAAAATGCTCACAGTCTGCGTTGTAACTCCCTCGGGAGACGAATGCAGCTTTGAATGCGATTCCGTGCAAATGCTTGCTCAGGATAACGAAAAGGGAAACGGCGGAGGCTCATTCGGTGTGAGATACGGTCATGCCGATGCACTTGCCGCCCTTGAATGCGGTGAACTGAAAGCATATGTTGACGGAAAGCTTACAATGTCTCTCATGTGCGGCAGAGGATATGCAAAGATAAAATCCGACCGTGTGACAGTCATTACAGATCATTACGAAATGTCAAACGCTGACAGAACATAAAAATAACACCCGAATTACGGAACACCCCCCAAAATTGTTGGATTTTTGAGGAACTGTTCATAGCTCGGGTGTTATTTATTTTTTGCTTTAATCAGCTTTTTCTGAGATTTTCCTTGTTGTACTGGAGCATATAAAGCTCATAATATCTTCCGCGTTTTGCAAGAAGCTCATCGTGGTTTCCTTCTTCGAGAATTTCGCCGTGAGACATTACGATTATCTTATCGGCGTGCTGAATGGTCGAGAGACGATGTGCAACAATAAGCATGGTTCCGATATTCATCATTTTGGAAAGTGAATCCTGAATGAGAAGCTCGGTTTCAGTGTCGATATTTGCGGTGGCTTCGTCAAGTATCATTACTTCGGGTCGCTGTACTATCGTTCTTGCGAATGAGAGAAGCTGTCTCTGACCTGCGGAGAAGTTGTTTCCTCTTTCACGAACCTCTTCGTCAAGACCTGCGGAAAGCTTTGATATGAACTTGTCTGCGTTTACCTCACGGCAAGCTTCCATTATTTCAGCGTCCGAAACATCGTCACGGCGGAGAAGAATGTTACTTCTTATAGTTCCCGAGAAAAGGAATACATCCTGTAGCATCTGACCGAAATGACGGCGGAGAGAGCTTATCTTGAATTTCTTTATGTCGATACCGTCAATGAGAATCTGTCCCTTTTGAATATCGTAGTTGCGGCATATGAGAGAGAGAATCGTTGTTTTACCGGAGCCTGTGGAACCTACAAAAGCAACTGTCTCCTTTGCGTTTACCTTAAACGATACATCCTTAAGCACCCATTCGCCGGGATTGTACGCAAACCATACGTTTTTAAATTCAATATCGCCGTTTATATGCTCGATGTCAATAGCGTCATCTTCGTCAACCACATCGGGAGTTATCGCAAAGATTGTGAATATCTTTTCTGCGGAGGCAAGAGCGGACTGTAACCAGTTGAACTGCTCTGCAAGGCTCTGAATCGGGTTGAAGAACTTTGAAATGTACATATAGAATGTAACAAGAGTACCGCTTGTGATGGTCTGACCGAGGAAAGATGTGTCCTTGATATATCCTCTGCCGCAGAGATAGAGAAGACACATGACGGAGGAGATATAAAGCATATATACAAGAGGACGGAATATACCGAAGACGAATATCTGCTTCTGCTTTGCACTTCCGAGCTTGCGGTTCTTTTCTTCAAAGCATTCCTTTTTGTATTCCTCACGGTTGAACACCTGAATAATTTTCATTCCCGAAAGATGCTCTGAAAGATATGTATTTATATCTGTGGAAGCGTCCTTAACTTCACGGTAAGCCTTTCTGGAGAACTTACGGAAGATAACGGTAAAGAGTACGATAAACGGCACGAAGCAAAGAACCATAAGAGTAAGCTCATAGTTCAGACAGAGCATGGCACAAAGTACGCCGATTATGACGAAAGTGTTCTTCACAAGGTTTACTATAATATTTGTAAACATCATGGAGATTGCGTCTGTGTCGTTGGTTACTCTTGTTACAAGCTTTCCGACGGGGATGGAGTTCTGCTGTGCGTGTGAAAGAGACTCAATATGCTCAAACAAATCGAGACGAACTGCGGAGACTATCTTCTGACCCGTCTTTTGAAGAACGATCGCCTGAATATATGTGCAAACAAGAGAAACGATGAGTATTCCCGCATATACCGCAACATACGAGAACAGCAGACTCATTTCAAAGTCGTTTTTGATTATCTCCTCGATTTTACCGATAAGCAGGGGAGAAACTATATCGTATGCAATCGAGAACATCATAATGAAAAGGACTGCAACGAAGTTTTTGGTGTAGGGCTTTGCGTATTTCAAAAGAGACGCTATTATTTCGGAGTCCTTCATTGTTCTGTCGAAGCCGATAGCCTCTTTTTTGTCCTTTATCGAAAGGTATGCGATAATAAATATTACCGATATTGCTCCGATAAAAGCACCGACTATAAGTAAGGGATAAAATTCTCTCATCAGTCGTTTACCTCCTTTTCTTCATCCAAACGCTGAAGCTCTACCATTTTATGGTACTCACGATTTGTTTCGTAAAGCTCGTTGTGTGTGCCGACAGCCGCTATTTTGCCATCGCTTATAAAGACTACCTTGTCCATTTTCTCAACCGCAGTGACTCTGTGTGCGATAAGGAGAGTTGTCTTTCCCTTGCGTGTTTGTCTGAGATTGTCGAGAATTTTCTTTTCCGTATTTGTGTCAACCGCAGATACAGAGTCGTCAAGGATAAGTATCGGTGCGTTTTTGATTATAGCTCTTGCAATGGAAATTCTCTGCTTCTGACCGCCCGATACCGTAACACCACGCTCACCGAGTATCGTTTCATATCCGTCGGCAAAATCGGTTATGTTTTCGTGTACGTCCGAGATTACGGCGGCATTTTCAACAGCTTCATGCTTTATTGAAGTGTCGGCAAAGGTGATGTTGTTTTCGATAGTGTCGGAGAAGAGGAAGTTGTCCTGCGGAACATATGCGATGGATGAGCGAATATCCTTGATCTTCATTTCGTTTACGTCTGTTCCGTCAATGAAAAGTGTACCATCCTCTACGTTGTAGGTTCTGAGAAGAAGATCGACAAGTGTGGTCTTTCCCGAACCCGTAGCACCGATAATACCGATGTTTTCGCCGGCTTTAATACTCAGACAAATATCGTCAAGTGCATTGAAATCCGCAAAAGGATAACGGAAAGAGAGGTGTCTGTATTCGATGTCTCCCTTTAAGCTTTCGATGTGACGTGCCTTTTCACTGTCAACAACCTCGGGCTGTGCATCGAGAAGTGTTCCGATTCTGTCAAGGGAAGCTTTACCTCTGGAGTGCATTTCAATGAGCTGTGATATAGCCATGATAGGCCAAACTATGGAGGTGAAATAGCCGATAAACTCAATAAGCTCACCTGCGTTGAAAATATCGCTGTGAACAAGGTATCCGCCGTAGCCGAGAATAACGCAAATTATAGATTCGACAAAAAGGGTGACGAATATATTAAGGAAAGTCGAGACCTTGGTGTATTCTACGTTTGCGTCCTCGTTTTCGCTGTTGAGCTTGCGGAATGCCATAAGCTCTGCGGTTTCACGAACGAATGCTTTGATTACGGAAATACCGGAAAAGCTTTCCTGCGAAAAATCCGAAAGATTTGAAAATGCCGCCTGACGTGTTTCCCATTTTTTCTGCATGGTCTTTCCGACAACGGTACCGACACTGAGAAGAAGCACCATGGGGATAAGAGAAAGCAGTGTGAGCATATGGTTCATTTTCCACATCTTCCACATTGAGAGAACGCCGAGAAGAAGTGCATCGAAGAACATGAGAACACCGTCTCCGAAGCATTCCTGAACGGTTTGGAGGTCGTTTGTGAATCTTGACATAAGATCGCCGACCTTGTTTGTCTGATAGAAGGAGACAGAAAGATCCTTGCATCTGTCAAACATACGACTTCTGAGATCTGTCTCGACACGGATGGCAGAACCGAAGAAGCAAATTCTCCACAAAAATCTGCCGAATACCATGGCGATTATGACGAATATCATCGGACGGCATACTTCATCGAGAAGAAAGGTCATGTCGAAATCACGAACAGTGCCGTCTGAAAGTGTAACTATCCCGTCGTTAAGTCCGTTTACCACGGTTTTGTAAAGCTCGGGGATGATGAGCTGGAAGTAGTCTACCATAACAAGTGCAAGGATTCCAAGCAGCAGTATGGCACCGTACTTCAGGTAATATTTGTTCAGATGTTTTCCGAAAAGCAAAATCGCTCCTCCTTGTTTATGCAAATAATTAAAAAATCCGTACAATATTAAATAATAGCATAAGAGTGATGAAAAATCAATAGATATAGAAATAAATTATATAATAATAAGGAATTATTTGAGCGTTTGAAACGAAAAAGTTTGTATGACATAAATCTCTCGGAAAACGTCGCCTCATTGACAATTCAGGCGGTGTATGCTATAATAACTTGTAATAATGCGATGTTATCTGAATGAGGGGAAAACTATGTATCAGCTGAATAATGCCGCCGAATATCTCGTAAAAACCGCGGCTCGAATCCCGAATAAGCTTGCCTTTGCCGATGACGGTCGAGGATATACGTTCGGTGAACTGCTTGCGGCTTCAATGAGTGCGGGTGAGCAAATATATCGTGAAGTCGAAGGAATAAGAAAGCGTATTGCCGTTATCGTGGACAGAAGTGCCGTGTCGCTTGTCGGTTGCTTCGGGGTGCTTTTTGCCGGCTCCTGCTATGTTCCGATAGACAACAAAATGCCTGAAGACAGAATGAACGATATACTCTCTCAGATAGAGCCGTCGGCAGTTCTGTATTCGCTGAAGGACAAAAAAACCGCGGCAAAGCTTGAGGGAAAATATAAAACTCTTCTTATCGAGGAAATATCCGAAAAGCCTTATGACCCGTTTTTGTGGGATAAAATATCGGCAGAGGTTCTCGATATCGACCCGGCTTATATGATATTTACATCAGGCTCTACAGGAAAGCCGAAAGGTATACTTATCTCCCACAGAAGCCTTATAGATTTTACGGAATGGATGGCGGAGACTACGGAAATTACCGAAGACAGTGTACTCGGAAATCAGGCACCGTTCTATTTTGACCTCTCGGTAAAGGATATATATCAGACTCTCAGAAACGGCTGTACGACCTACATCATCGCAAAGAAGCTGTTTATGTTCCCGACACTGCTTGTTGATTATCTGAACGAACATGAGGTGAACACTCTTATTTGGGCTACATCTGCGTTCAGAATGGTTGCGGATTCGGGAATATTCGAGAAAAAACAGCCGAGCAGCATAAGAAAAGCGATTCTCGGCGGTGAAGCTTTACAGGCAAAGCACGTCAATAAATGGAAAAAAGCAGTTCCGAATATCAACGTGATAAATCTCTACGGACCTACAGAGGTAACCGTTGACTGTACATACTATAAGCTTGAGCGTGATTTTGAAGACGGTGAGCCGATTCCGATCGGAAAAGCCTGCAAAAACATGGAGGTTATCCTGCTTGACGATGAACTGAGACCGGTAGAAGACGGAGAAGCAGGGGAAATATGCGTGCGTGGAATAGGACTTGCTCTCGGATATTTCGGAGACAGCGAGAAAACCGAAAAAGCATTCATACAAAACCCAATGAATCCGTACTATCCCGATAAGCTGTATCGCACGGGAGATATTGCAAAAAGACTGCCCGACGGAAATCTCGTGTTCCTCTCACGTCGAGACAATCAGATAAAGCACATGGGTTATCGCATTGAGCTTGGGGAAATAGAAAACGCACTGTCGGCTGTCAGCGGTGTAGGAGACGCTATTTGCTTCTTTGATTCCGATGATGACGCTATCGTATGTTGCTGTGCATCTTCTCTTGATCAAACAGAGCTTGCGGTAAGTCTAAAGGACAAGGTTCCGCGTTATATGCTTCCGAATGTTTGGAGAATATACGACAGACTTCCGATAAATGCGAACGGAAAGATTGACCGCCCACGTCTCAAGGAAAGCTACTTCAATGAAAAAAATAAATGATATATCGGAGCTGACCTCTCTTGTTAATGCTCATTTCGGCAGGGAATATGCTACAAACTATTTTCTCAGCCGAGATGAAGCGGAAAAATACATTGCAAACGGAGATATGCTGTTTACCGAGCAAAACGGAAGCCTGTTCATTGTTCGCAGAAAGGGCGAGTTTTCCACAATGTATTACTCCGTGAAGATAGGAGATGGAATTAACCTTTCTTTTCTCGATTTATGCCCGTGGTGCTGTACGGTTGTCGAGACTGCTTTCCGAGAAAAAGATATTGGACTGAAATCAGCGGATGAAGCACTTATAAACGGAGGTGCCGTGCGTGAGTTCTTTAGGAAGAGAATGGCAAGGAAAAGCCCCGAAGACAGCATAACGGACACACTTTCCGAGAAAATACATTATGCCGAAGACATAAAATATGTGTACGACCTCATGTATTCGTCATTTTCGCCGCTTACCGGGTGCTTGCCTACAGAATCGGAGACAAGCGAAGCCGTAAAAGAGAGGGAGATACTTTGTCACGAAAGCGGAGGAATTTTGCATTTCAAAAAGGCAAAGGCTTCATATGAGCTGAGACATCTTTGCGTTGACGAATGTGCGAGAGGGCAGGGAATAGGTGCGTCTCTTGTTAAGGCATATAACGGAATTGTTCCTAAAAAAAGCGTTGTATGGGTGAGAGAGGGTTATACTCCCGCCGAAAAAATATATGAAAACAACGGATATACTGCCGACGGAATGCGTTCCTCGGTACTTATATACAAGAAAGGATAACAAAAATGAAAAACGAAAACAAGGAAAAGCTTCTCGAAATACTTACCGACATCTGTCCCGATGTGGATTTTGAAAACGAAACCGAGCTTATAGACGACGGACTTATCGAGTCCCTCGACATAGTTGCAATAGTTACGGAAATAATGGCGGAGTTTGACGTTGAAATTAACGTAGACGACCTTCTTCCCGAAAACTTTAACTCCGTAGACGCTATTCTTGAGCTTATAGAATCAAAGAGAGACTGATGAACTTTATATCGGTATCATTTATCGTATTCCTCGCCGTAACTGTATTTGTGTACTATGTAATGCCGAAAAGCATTGCGTGGTGTGCGTTGCTTGCGGCGAGCTGCGTTTTTTATCTGTGGGGCGGAGGATACAAGACGATACTGTATCTTGTGTTTACCTCACTGCTTACGTTTTTTGCGGGAATACTTCTCGAAAAGCTTAACTCAGAGAAGACGCTTATTCCGAAAAACGAAAAAGAACGGCTTGATGCTCTGACCAAAAAGAAAAAAGCCGTAGTTGCTGTTGTCTGCGTGATTCTTTTCGGTATGCTCTACATACTTAAATACCTTGATTTCACGCTGAATATAGTAAACTCACTTCTTTCCGCTGTAGGAAAAACGGAGACGATTACCGCTCCCTCATTGCTTGTTCCCCTCGGAGTGTCGTTTTACATATTCCAGTCTATCGGATATGTTATCGACTGCTACAGAGGAAAATATAAGGCACAGCACAACTATGCAAAGTACGCACTTTTTGTTTCGTTCTTTCCGCAGATAGTGCAGGGACCTATATCGAGATATGATGTCCTCGGAGAACAGCTTACAAAAAAAGCTTATCTCGACTGCGATAACCTCCGTGATGGCATACAGCGTATAATGTGGGGATATTTCAAAAAAATGGTAATTGCAGACCGTGCCGCAGTAGCCGTAACGGCATTTTTTAAGTCCTATGACAGCTACGGAGGTGCGGTGAGTGCGTTTGCGGTGCTTATGTATTGCATAAATCTGTACTGCGACTTCTCGGGCGGTATAGATATAACGATAGGTTCGGCAAAGCTGTTTGGAATTACCATGGAAGAAAACTTCGCACGACCTATTTTTGCAACCTCTCTTTCGGAATACTGGAGAAGATGGCACATTACACTCGGCGGTTGGATGAGAGACTATGTATTCTATCCTCTCTCCCTATCAAAGCCGTTCGGTAAGCTCGGAAAATGGTCGAGAAAGAAGATCGGCGGAAAATTCGGAAAAATACTTCCTACAACACTTGCTACGTTTATAATTTACCTGATAATAGGCATATGGCACGGTGCTAACTTCCGATACATCGCATACGGCTTTTATAACGGAACAATAATTACGTCTTCCGTTCTTCTTGCCGGAGTATATTCAAAAGCCAAAAAGAAGCTTAATATAGATTCCGATTCAAAGGGATGGAAAATCTTCTCGATGATAAGAACAGGAGTAATAGTATTTATCGGACGCTATATCACACGCTCTCCGAGACTTCTTGTTGCTGTAAAGCTCATAATAAGAAGCGTAAATCCGCTATCACTTCATGTACATGAGCTTTGGGACGGAACGGTGCTTAACCTCGGACTTTCTACCTCGGATTACATAGTTATCGCACTGTCTCTTGCGGTTCTTCTTGCGTTTGAGCTTTATGAGGAAATCAAGGGAGAAAGCGTTACTGCCACCTTAAACAGAAAGAATGGGGGAGTGCAGTTTGCCTTCCTTATTTGCACCGTTCTTATTATACTGTTCTTCGGAATAATGAGAGGCTCATATATATCCTCCGAATTTATCTACAAGCAGTATTGATTTATTCGTGAAAATTAAATTTCCGTGAAGGAGTAAATATATTGAATTCAAAAAAATGGCTGGTGATGTTCGGCTCTACAGTGGCTGTTATACTTGTCCTTATCGGTACGTTCAACTATGTGACAGACCCGTTCGGAGTATTCGGGGATAAGATAATGAACTGGTTCAGCTACGATATAACGAACAATCCCCGAACAGCTAAAATATCGTACCTCGATGAGCATTACGAGGAATATGATTCATATATAATCGGTTGCTCGTCAACGTCTTCCTTTCCGACAGAGGATTTCGGTAAATATCTTGACGCAAATTTCTATAACATGATAATGTACGGTGCGGATATGCTTGACGTTGAGCAGACCGTCTCTTACATGATAGAAAACTACACGGTAAAAAATCTTGTCGTTAACGTGTATATAGACAACGGTGCAGTGTATGACGAAGAATCGAACAAGTACACGCATTCCATGATGGCTCGTGTTGACGGCTCAGATCCCCTCGGCTTTTACTCTCGATTCCTTTTTGCCACACCATCATACGGAGTCGCAAAGCTTAAAGCGTATCAGAGCAAGACATGGCTTTCACAGTATTACAATATATTCGATGAAAAAACGGGAGCATACGATAAACGCAGACGTGATATAGAGCCTATTTCCGACCTCGACAGCTACTATACCGCATACCCCGAGTTTACAAACTATCCGCACGGTAATTATCTTCTTCCCGCTGTTGATGAGTGCCTTGAAAGCATGGAAAACATAGTTGCGATGTGCGATGAAAATGACGTAAATCTCATTGTTGTTACCGCACCCGTGTACTATGAATACATGAACAATTTCTATCCCGAGTCGGTATGTTCTTTCTATACCCGTCTTGCGGAGGTAGTTGATTTCTGGGATTTTTCGTATTCATCCGTAAGCTTTGAGCCGAGATATTTCTATGACAGAACGCATTTCAGAAACAATGTCGGTCATATGGCGGCGGCAAGAATATTCGGAGATGACAGCGTGTATATCCCCGATGATTTCGGATACCTTGTTACGGCGGAAAACGCAGAGGAATATTTCGAGACTTATTTCGAGGCTGAGGAGCTTAAAGCGGAGGACTATACAAAGGATGTTCCCGTTCTTATGTACCACAATATCGCCGAGGAAGTAAACGATATGACCGTTACCCCCGAGACGTTCAGAGAGCAGATGGAAGCACTTAAAGCGAACGGCTACACTGCTATAACCCTCGAGGATATGGTGAATTACGTTTATTACGGCGGAGAACTTCCCGAAAAGCCCGTGCTTATAACTTTCGATGACGGATACTACAGTAACTATGAATATGCTTATCCCGTGCTTGAGGAACTTGAAATGCACGGAGTAATATTCGCAGTCGGAGTAAGCTTCGGATGTGATACCTATCTCGATACCGATGTGCCGATAACACCGCATTTCGGTGAGGATGAGGCTGTAGAAATGGTAAGCTCCGGCGTGATTTCCGTGCAGAGTCACACCTACGATATGCACCGCAACGAGACCTACGAGAAGGAAGCACGTCACGATATTACCCCTCTTCCCGGCGAAAGTGAGGAGGACTACATCGAGACAGTACGCTCCGATCTTGCAAAGTCAAAGGAATTTCTCGAAGGTATCACGGGAGAAGAAGTATATGCACTCTCTTATCCGCAGGGAAAGAGAACAGACAATGCCGCAAGAATAGCAGTTGAGGAGGGATATAACGTCACATTCTCAACCGATTGGGGAGTACACCAACTTGTTCGCGGACTCGGACAGTCACTGTATGCGGTAAAGAGAATGCACGTCTCAAACGATGTAACTCCCGAAAAGCTTATTGAGATGGTATCGGGAAACTGAACAGATAAAAAAACAGCTGAGGTTAACCCTTTAAATCAGGTTAATTACAGCTGTTTTTGTATTATTTCAGTATATCCGCAAGATACAGAATAGCTTCACGGTATCCGTCAAGTCCGTGTCCTGCTATTGTTTTTGTGGCGGCGAGAGAAACATACGAAAATTGTCGGAAGGACTCTCTTTGGCTTATGTCGGAGATGTGTACCTCAACGGTAGGTATTCCTACGGCTTTGAGTGCGTCAAGGATTGCAACGCTTGTGTGGGTATATGCCGCAGGATTTATTACGATTCCGTCGAATTTTCCGTAGGCAGACTGTATCTTGTCAACAATATCGCCCTCGTGATTTGACTGAAAATGCTCGTATTTGATTCCGTTTTCGGTGCAAGTGTCGTCAATCAGGCTGAGAAGTGCGTTATAGTCCTGTTTTCCGTAAATATCAGGCTCCCGTATACCAAGCATATTGATGTTGGGACCGTTAATTATCAGTAGAGTCATTTTTACCCCTTTTCACTACGGAGATAATTCCGTCTGAATTACAGCTCGGACTTCCGTTCATCTCGAATATAATGTCTGCGGCTTTTTCGTACATTGGCAGACGTTTTTTGTACAGCTCGGATAAATCGTTTGCCTGAGATACGGGTCTTCCGTCTTTCGGCAGTGAAGCAATGTCACGTTTCATAAACACAACGGTGCTGTTCTGTCTGAGCAGGGGAATATTGTTTTCGCGAACCACTACACCACCGCCGCAGGAAATAACAAGACCCGATTTCTTCGAGTATTCTTCAAGTACCTTATGCTCAAGCTCACGGAATTTGTCCTCTCCATGGTTCTTGAATATCTCGGGAATGGAAACACCGCTTTGTTTTACTATTTCTTCGTCAAGGTCAACAAATTCACGGTTCAGTTTTTGTGCAATGAGCTGTCCGTTGGTGGTTTTTCCGACTCCGGGCATACCGATGAGCATGATATTCTTCATGTCAAACTCTATAATATCCTTGATTTGGTCAATCAGAGAGTTTTCAAGAGCTTGACCGATGAAAAATTCAGCCGCCGCTTTTGCCTGAGCAACCAGCATACAAAGTCCCGAGATGCACGGAATATTGTTTTCTTCGGCTTCAAGTATAATTGCGGTTTTCGATGGGTTGTATATCATATCGACAACGCCCGACAGCTTGGGGAAATGAACGAGTGACACAGGAGACATTCCGTTGTTCGGGTACATACCGACAGGGGTTGTGTTAATGAGAACATCGCAGTCGGAGTGGCGGTCGATATTTTCGTAATTGTTTTCACCGCTTCTTGAAATTATAACTATTTCAGAGGCTCCTCTGTCAGCGGCAACAGTTCTTGCTGTCATGGAGGCTCCACCGCTTCCGAGAATCAGCACTTTTTTTCCGCATACATCGATATTTCCTTTGTCAAGCATATAGGAAAAGCCGTAGTAGTCGGTGTTGTCTCCCTTGAGTCGTCCATCGGGCAGATGAGTTATAGTGTTAACGGAACCGATTCGCAAGGCTTCGGGGGAAATTACATTGAGAAACTGCATGACGGTTTTTTTATACGGAATCGTCACGTTTATCGAGTCGTAGTTGTCGGATTTCAAGAATGTGCCGACCTCGTTTTCGTCAAGCTCGATAAGTCTGTATTCGTAATCGCAAAGGTGTGAGTGTATCAGCGGAGAATAGCTGTGACCGAGAGGTTTTCCTATAAGTCCGCATTTCATTTCGCTTGTTTTCTTCATAGCTGTAACCTTATTTTTCCATTTCTCCGCTGTCGAGAAGTGCGTCATATATGGCAATGGCAAGTGCGGCTTCAATTATCGGAACAGCTCTCGGAACTATGCAGGGATCATGACGACCGCCGACTGTTATCTTTGTGTTCTTTCCCGTAGAGAGGTCAACCGTGTCCTGTTCATGACCGATAGACGGGGTGGGTTTTATAGCACAGCGGAATATGAGTGGCATACCGTTTGTCATTCCGCCGAGAATACCGCCGCTGTTGTTGCTTTTTGTCTTTACCGTGTCGCCGTCATAGTAGAACGGGTCGTTGTTTTCGGAGCCGTACATATCGCTTGAAGCAAATCCCGCACCGAACTCTATTCCCTTGACCGCAGGAACGGAGAACACGATTGAAGAAATTCTCGACTCCATACCGCAGAAAATATGCTCGCCGAGACCAACGGGAAGTCCGATTGCAGCACATTCTATCACTCCTCCGACGGAATCCTGCTGCATTCTTGCACTTTCGATGACCTTTTCCATTTTCTCTCCGGCACTTTCGTTTAAAACAGGGAGAGCGTGAGAGAGAATATCATCGAAATCATTACGGCAAACGTCTGTCGGATCGAAGCGATAGTCGAGTGCAGAGCCTATTGATTCAATATGAGCGGCAATATAAATTCCACTCTTTTCAAGCTCCTCCTTTAATATACCGCCTATCGCACATATGGGAGCGGTAAGTCTTCCCGAAAAATGGCCTCCACCTCGCAGATCAGCCGTTTTACCGGACTTTACCATGGCAGGATAATCCGCATGGGACGGACGCGGAGTTTGAGAAAGCTCGGAGTAATCAGATGAACGAGCATTTTCGTTTTTTATAACGATGTTTATCTCATTTCCGTTTGTCGTAAGTCCGTCAAATCCGCTTACCAATATAGGGGTGTCCGTTTCCTTGCGTGAGGTTGTAAGCTTGCTTTGACCCGGAGCCCGTCTCTGCATAAATGCCGAAAGCTTGTCCGTGTCTACTGTGATTCCGGCAGGAATACCGCTTGCTTTAACGCCTATTTCGGTATCGTGTGAGCCGCCGTAGACTGAAATCTTTATATTTTTGCCGTAAGAGGTCATGTTTGTCTCCTTATCGTTTATACGCTTTTTTCGGTAGTGTTTATACATAATTTTCCGAAATCGTCAAAGAATCCCGGGTATGATTTTGACACCGCCTCGCATCCCTTTATGGTGACGGGAGATGTAGTGAGAAGTGAAGCAACGGCGGCAGACATAACTATTCTGTGGTCGTTGTACGAGTCAACCGTTATTCCGTCACGCTTGCTTATTCCGCCGATTACCGTAATATCATCTCCCACTACTTCAATATTTCCGCCGAGGGAACGTATCATCTCACAAACGGACTCAATTCTGTCACTTTCTTTAAGCCGCAGTCTGCCGCAGTTTTTTATCACAGTTTTTCCCTCTGCCGCCATTGCAACAACGCAAAGTACGGGAACGAGGTCGGGAATATTTGATGCGTCTGTCGTGATTCCGCGGAGAGTGCCTTTTTTTACGCTAACGCAGTCTCCGAAAACCGTAACCTCAGCACCGAACTGACGCAGAAGCTCGACTATTGCACTGTCGCCTTGAGTTGAATTTATATTAAGCCCCGATACGGTAATCTCGCCGTTTCCGATAGCACCAAGAGAAAGCATGAACGCCGCATTTGACCAGTCTCCTTCGACTTTCAAACTTTCGGGGGAAACATAGCTTCCTCTTATATGATATGTGTTTTCGCTTTCCGTGACCTTTACTCCGAACTTTTCAAGAACTTGTTCTGTAAGCGTGATGTACGGCTTTGATTCTACCTTTCCCGTCAGCGTTATCGAGCTTTCGTCTTTAAGATGTGGAAGAGACAGCATCAGTCCTGTAGTAAACTGAGATGAAACGGAGCCATCGAGAGTATATTCTCCCGAGCTTATCTTTCCCGATATTGACAGCGGATGATTTTTTATTACCGCACCGTGACGCTCAAGCTCATCGGACAACGGACTGAGAGGGCGAGAGGAAAGCTTACCCTCAGTGATAAATTCGGCATCTATTCCAAGCACGGACGCAAGAGGTAGCATGAATCTGAGTGTGGAGCCTGATTCGCCGACATAAAGCACGGCATTTTTCGGAGTCTTTTTTATTGGATATACTGTGTATCCGTTATCCGTGCAGTCAATTTCCGCTCCGAGAGAACGCAGGCACGATACCGTAGCGTCTATATCCCTGCTTGAACGTGAACAGAGTATGTGAGTCGGTTTTTCCGAAAGTGCGGCACATATCAATGCTCTGTGTGCATACGATTTTGACGGGATAGCATCTGTTTTACCGCACGGCATGGGGGAGAGAAGTGTTATTTCCATTTGAATTCACCGAGTATAAAGCTTTTTATGTCAGAAAAATCAATCGTCATAAGCTCACATTTGCCTATCTCATGCGGAACCACGAGGGTTATTTTTTCGCCCGATTTTTTCTTATCTCTGGAGGAGACCGAAATCAGGCTGTCGAGGTCGTAATTTCTGTATATGAACGGGTCAAGTGAGTATTTACGAAGAAGCTTTTCAAGTCGCACAAGAGTTTCTTCACTGCACATACCGTTTTTGCAGGCACATTCGGTTATAAAATACATTCCCGACGCTACAGCATGACCGTGAGATACCGTGAAATCCGACAAGGCTTCTATACTGTGTCCGAAGGTGTGACCGAGATTCAGCTTTTGACGTTCTCCGCAGTCGAGAAAATCACGGCTTACCACGTCACGCTTGTCTTTTACGCATTCCTCGATTATTTCTTCAATGTCATCGAAAAGGCTGTGTGAGTTTTCGAGAAGCTCAAACAGGGAAGTGTTTCCGAGGACACCGTACTTTATAACCTCAGCCATTCCGTCGGCGATAAAGCTGTCCGAAAGTGTTGCGAGAAGAGAGGGATCGCTCAAAACAAACGATGGCTCATGAAATGCTCCGACAAGATTTTTTCCTTCGGGAATATCGACAGCGGTTTTTCCTCCGACAGATGAATCCACCATTGCCAGAATAGAGGTCGGAACGGAAACATAGCGTATACCTCTCAGATATACCGATGAAGCGAAGCCGGCAATGTCTCCCGTAACTCCTCCGCCGAGTGCAGCTATGCAGTCGTGTCTTGTGAGACCGTTTGCCGCCGCATGACGAAGTATTTCGCCGAGAGTTGTCAGATTTTTGCTTTGCTCTCCGCTTTTGAAAACGAAGTCATTCGCAAGTGAAAATCCCGATTTCAAAAGGCTTTTTCTTACGGTATCTCCGTAAAGTGCATGAACATTGTCGTCCGCAACTATGAGAAGCAGGGAGTCGTTTGAGCCGAGTGCGGAGCGAATATATTCACCGAAGTTTTCGATGGAGTTTTTTTCTATAACTATGTCGTAGCTGCTTGCTTTAACAGTTTTCTTCATATTAATAAATCAGCCGTCGGCCTTTTCCTTTGCTTCACAGCCCTCTTTGAGAAGTGCTTCAAGCCGTGAATCATCTCCCGAGTCGAGAGCGTTTTTGTAGTCCGTGAGAGCGTTTATTATAAGCTCAAGCTCTGCAGAAAGGTTGTCACGGTTCTCATGGAAAAGTTCCGTCCACATTTTTACGTCAAGCTGTGCGACTCTGGTAAGGTCACGATAGCTTCCGGCGGAGATTCCGTTGTGGTTCTGAGCTCTCGGACTCTTAACGAATGCGTTAGATACCACATGAGCAAGCTGGGATGTGTATGCAATCATCTCATCGTGTGCTTCTGCCGTGGTGAACGTGAATCTTGCAAAGCCTGCCGGAGAAAGAGCCTTTTTTGCACGGTCGAAAAGTGCTATATCATCTCGGCACGGCGGAACGAGAACCATTGTCTCATCCTTGAATAAGTCGCTTCTTGAATTCTTTATTCCTCCGAGATGTGAGCCTGCCATCGGGTGACCGCCCACAAATGTAAATCCGTGCTTTTCGGCAAGAGAGAATCCGACTGAGCAGATATATCTCTTTGTTCCGCAGAGGTCTATGACAAGCGTGGAGGGGAGAATATTTTCTGCGTTGTTTTCAAGCCATTCTGCGGCGTTTTTCGGTGTTACCGCAAGAAGAATAAGGTCGCATGAGCCTATATTTTCGTGTGTTAAGGTTTCGTCTACTATGTTGTTGAGCTTAGTCCAGCTGAGTACGACATTGCTTATATCGTAGCCGAGGACTGTGCATTCGCTTTCCTTAAACGCACGAGCCATTGAACCGCCTATGAGACCGAGTCCTATAATTCCGACAGTCATGCCTGTACCTCATCTTCCTTGATGGCGTTGAGAACACGTCTTGTTGACTTCATAACATCATCGAACTGCTCGGGTGTGAGTGACTGAGCACCGTCGCAAAGGGCAGCACGAGGGTTGTTGTGTACCTCTATCATAACACCGTCAGCACCGCAAGCAGCAGCCGCAAGTGCCATAGGCTTTACAAGACGGGACATACCTGTTGCATGGCTGGGGTCTACTATGATCGGGAGGTGGGTAAGCTCATGAAGCATGGGAACGGCGGAAAGGTCGAGTGTGTTTCTTGTGTAGGTCTCGAAGGTTCTTACACCTCTTTCGCAAAGGATTACGTTT
The DNA here is from genome assembly GCA_964457685.1 of uncultured Ruminococcus sp. GTDB lineage: Bacteria > Bacillota > Clostridia > Oscillospirales > CAG-272 > UMGS1696. Next base: position 49,944 of record CAYWFS010000005.1, read on the forward strand.
TCGTTTCCGCCTGCCATGATGTATTCCGCACTCATGAGAAGCTCTTTTAAGGTGTTCGCAAGTCCTCTCTTTAAGAGAATGGGCTTTCTTGTTTTTCCAAGCTCTTTAAGAAGCTCGAAGTTCTGCATATTTCTTGCACCAACCTGAATAACGTCTACGTTCTCGAAAAGGGGAAGGTGATTGGCATTCATAATTTCAGTAACGATCGGAAGTCCCGTTTCTCTCTTTGCCTCAAGAAGAAGCTCGATACCGTCCGCACGAAGTCCCTGGAAATCGTAGGGAGATGTACGAGGCTTGAACGCACCGCCTCTGAGCATGGTAGCACCGGAAGCCTTTACCGCACGGGCAACCTCAAGTATCTGAGCCTCATTTTCAACAGAGCAGGGTCCTGCAATAACTGCAAAAATATTTCCGCCTACGGTAGTCTTTCCCGAAACGTCGATAACGGAATTATCGGGATGGAATTTACGGTTTGCACTCTTGAACGGGTCTGAAATTCTTTTTACGCTTTCCACAATATCAAGTCCTGTCAGCATTTCCGAGTCTATTTTCGATGTGTCGCCGATTAATCCGACTACTGTCTGAAATTCGCCGTTATAAACGTGAACTCCGACTCCCTGAGCCTTTATCCAGTCGCAGAAGCTGTCTATCTGTTTTTGTGTAACTCCGTTTTTAAGAACTGCAATCATTTCTCTTTATTCCTTTTCGTAATATTTGTAGATTTTTTAAAGCAGGGAGGTGATGATATAAAGAAAACGGGCTGTCCAGTGTTAATACTGAAAGCCCGTTTTTAATATAATCTTAACTATAATTCAAAAACAAAATTTCGGCACAAACACTCTTACTTTCTACGGGTGGTAAAATAGTAAGAGTAATAAAAGAAGTATTCAGCTGCCGCAAAAATGTTTCTCATTACGGTAATTCCTTTTCTTTAAGATGGCTTAATTGTAGCACACGTTTTTTTGTTTGTCAATATGTATACGGCGATTTTTTATTCATTCGCTGTAGATTCGGCAGTATTGTTGTGTTTTCGTGGTGTAAAAATGTCGTAAAATCAGTGATAATCACAACAAAAACACGATGAGATGGCGTAAAAATAATAAATTACGAACTTAAATAAAACAAAAAGATGTGCTTGTAATATCCCTTTGAATGTGATAATATTATATACGATTATAAAATATTCATCAAAAACGAGCTTGCCCGAGGGGAGAGAAAAAGTGCAGACAAATGAAAATCAAATAAAATATTCGCCGGAAACTTCTGTCTCAATCTTAAAAGGAGTGGGAGAGGCGAGGCTGAAAGCTCTTTGCGGCATGGGAATAAACACGCTCTCTGACCTTGTGAAGTGCTATCCGAGGGCGTATCAGAACCGTGGTGAATTGTCAACGACTGCTGAGATAAAGGAAAAGCTGGTGGGCGGTGAGAGCGATGTGTTTTCCGTTGTTCTTACGGTTTCCTCAGAGCCGACAACGAAGCTGATACGCCGTGGAATGCTCCTTACAAAGCTCCGTGCGTTCGATGAATACGGAACGGTGCAGATAACGTATTTTAATCAGCAGTACCTGAAATCTACCATGCACACGGGAGGAGTTTTCCGCTTCTTCGGTCGTGTGTCAGTTGACGGACGCTCTCTTGTAATGACAAACCCGATTACGGAGCCGTACACCGACACAGAGCCGCTCAGAGGTATTGTTCCCGTGTATCCGCTGAGAGCAGGACTCAAGCAGAAATTCATGTCGGGGATAGCTACCGAAGCTCTAAGACTGCTGTCGGGAAGTCTTACCGAATTTTTGCCGAGCGAAATTCTTTCCGAGTTGTCACTTCCGACTTATTCCTACGCACTGAATTCCGTGCATAATCCGGTGCGAACGGAGGATATAGTAAACGCAAGACGCAGACTTACATTCAACGAACTTTTTCTCATGATGCTTGCACTGAATGTAAGAGGAAATGAAACAAAGCGAAATAACAGCGTTCCGATAAAGGATTGCGGAATAGACGAGTTTGTAAAAAGTCTGCCGTATGAGTTGACAAATGCACAGAAAAGGTGTATTTCCGAGATAATCGGCGATATGTCAGGGGAATGTCTTATGAATCGCATTCTTACGGGAGATGTCGGAAGCGGAAAGACAATAGTTGCCGCCGCCGCTTGTTATTCCGCTGTCAAAAACGGTTACAGAGCCGCTCTTATGGTGCCGACGGAAATACTTGCAGAACAGCACGCAGAGGATTTTTGCAAGCTTTTCGGAGGATTCGGAATAAAATGCGTACTCCTAACAGGCTCAACGAAGAAAAAAGAACGTGAAGCAATTCTTGCGGGTTTGAGAGACGGCGGTGACAGAATAGATATAGTTATCGGAACACAGGCACTTATCTCGGAGAACGTGGTGATAGATAAGCTCGGACTTGCCGTTATAGACGAACAGCACAGATTCGGTGTGGCTCAGCGTGCGGCACTGTTTGAAAAGGCAGAAAGCGTTCACTGTCTTGTAATGAGTGCGACACCGATACCGAGAACCATGACCCTTGCAGCCTACGGAAGTATTGCAGTTTCGAGAATAGACGAGCTTCCGAGTGGCAGACAAAAGACAGACACGTTCATTGTAAACGAAAGCTACAGAAGCAGACTTATCGCATTCATCAAAAAACAGGCGGACGAGGGACACCAGACCTATGTTGTATGTCCTGCCGTGGAGGAAAAGACGGATAACGAGACCGACAGTGAAAATATGGGAAATATTTCCTTCGATGAGGTGCTGTTTAATGAAAAGCTACCGATGAAAGCGGCGGAAACAACAGCGGAAGAGCTTAGAGAAGCACTACCGGAGCTGAAAATAGGACTGATACACGGAAAAATGAAGAATGTCGAAAGAGAACAGGTTATGCGTGAGTTTGAGCAGGGAATTGTTGACGTTCTTGTGTCCACAACGGTCATTGAAGTCGGAGTAAACGTGCCGAACGCTTCTCTTATGATAGTGGAAAACGCGGAAAGATTCGGCTTGTCACAGCTTCATCAGCTAAGGGGGAGAGTAGGACGAGGAAAAATAAAATCGTATTTCATTCTTGTTTCGGACTCGACAGACAACACGTCAAGAGAGAGACTCAGAGCTATAAAAAGTACGACAGACGGTTTCGAGATAGCGGAATACGACTTAAAACAGCGTGGTCCCGGAGACTTCTTTTCCGATAACGGAATAATACGACAGAGCGGAGAGGTTGACCTTGCACTTGCTTCAGCCTGCACGGATACCGATATGATAGAAAAAGCATCGTATTATGCGAAAAAAACGGCAGATGAAGACCCTACGCTTTCAACCGAAAAAAATCGGCTCCTCAGACGACAGCTTGCGAGATTTATAAAAAACACCTCGAAAACTCAAAACTGAACAAAAAAATGCGTATCACTCAAAATCAGAGTAAATACGCATTTTATTTTATCTTCCGAAGTATTCGGCTATAATATCGGGGTTACGTTTTTCCTGCTTTTTCATCATGGAGAAAATATTCGAAAGCGATGTGGAAAGCTTCGCAAGTCGTTCCGCAACCTCCATGGGAGATGAGTCGGTAAGTGAAATAGTATCTCGTGTGACGCTAAAGCTGTTCATGTCAAGACGTTCGTGTATCGAAAGTAGGGACGAAAATGTTCGACAGTCAAAACAGGCGTAAGGAAGCGGTAATGTGAAAACGGACTTGCCGTGCTTCAAAAGCTCATGCTCAGATTCGGTAAGAGCGTCCGTTGCCACAGCCTTGACATCGTCATTTTCGCATTCCTTTAATAAAATCGTGTCTCCCGAGAGATATAAAGCTCGAATATCGCTTTTCAGGCAGATACCGAGATCTTCGAGAAAAGCACAGGACCCAGCAAGTTCGTTTGAGTAATCTATCACGTTGTTATCAGTTGACAAATTCAAATTCGATGTCGCCTATTCTTACCATGTCACCGTCTGTACAGCCTGCTTCTCTGAGTCTTTCGATTATGCCCGACTTCGAGAGTGAGCGTTCAAAATACATAAGAGATTCTCTGTCCATGAAGTTTACACGATCCACAAGAGCCTCTACCCAACGTCCTTCGAGGTTGAAGAAAGCGTCGTCGGTTCTGAATATTCTTACGTTTTCGGCACCGTCGGAGTCCATGGAATCCTCAACGGGAACTACTTCGTCTTCGTATACCGTAATGGGAGGAAGCTCTCTCAGCATTTCCGCAACCTTGTCAACGAGAGTTTTAAGGCCCTCTTTCTTGAATGCGGAGATATATACGACTTCGTAGCCCTCTTCGTGACAGCGTTTTTCAAGTGCTTCGCATTCTTCGCTGAGCTCGGGTATCATTGCAAATTCATCCTCGGCATTTACAAGCATATCAGCCTTGTTTGCCGCAATTATTCTGGGACGAGCCGCAAGATCATGGGAGAACTTTTCAAGCTCTGAGGAGATGGTTTCAAAGTCTTCGAGAGGTGTGCGACCCTCCTGACCCGAAATATCGACTACCTGAATAAGCATACGGCAACGCTCAATATGACGGAGGAAGTTGTGACCGAGACCCGCACCGTCGGACGCACCCTCGATAAGACCGGGAATATCCGCCATAACAAAGCCCGATTCGCCGCCTGTTGATACCACACCGAGGTTAGGCTCAAGAGTAGTAAAATGGTAGTCGGCTATCTTCGGACGTGCGGAGGAAAGTGCGGCAAGGAGTGAGGATTTTCCGGCAGAGGGAAGACCTGCAAGACCAACGTCCGCTATCATCTTCAGCTCAAGGATAACTTCCTTTTCTTCACCGGGGATACCTGCCTTTGCAAAACGGGGAATCTGTCTTGTGGGAGTTGCGAAGTGACGATTTCCCCAACCGCCTCGACCGCCTCGGCACAGAATAAAGTCTTCATCTCCCGACATATCGTGGATGATTCTTTCGGTGTCCGCTTCCTTAATGAGAGTGCCTCTGGGAACAAGAATGAAAACATCCTCGCCGTTTGCACCGTGGAATTTTGCACCTGCACCGTCACCGCCGTTCTGAGCGATGAATTTACGCTTGTAACGAAAAGCAAGGAGAGTGTTTGAACCCTCGTCTATTCTTACAATGACGTTACCGCCGTTACCGCCGTCACCACCATCGGGACCGCCCTTTGCAACGTATTTTTCACGTCTGAACGAAACGACACCGTTACCGCCGTTTCCTGCTTTTGTATAAATTTTTATCTTGTCTATAAACATATCAGATATTTAAAAGTTCCTGTCTTTTTTCTCTGTAGTTTTTCAGAGATTTTTCGATTATTCTTTTTGCTTCTTCGCAGTCTCCAAGCTCGTCAACCGCAGTATCCTTGTTTTCGAGAGCTTTGTATACGGAGAAAAAGTGCTTCATTTCCTCGAATATGTGGCTCGGAAGGTCGTATATCGAGTGATAGCAGTTGTAGTACGGGTCTGTCTTACAGATTGCGATTATTTTTTCGTCGGAGCTGCCGTTATCAATCATTTTTATAACACCGATAGGGTGGCATTCAACGATCGTGAGCGGAAGTATTTCCTCGGAGCATAACACAAGTACGTCGAGAGGGTCATTGTCGTCCGCATATGTAAGAGGGATAAAGCCATAGTTTGCCGGGTAATGAGTTGATGTATAAAGTATTCTGTCGAGACGGAGAAGTCCCGTGCTTTTGTCAAGCTCATACTTGTTTTTGCTGCCCTTTGTTATTTCGATAACGGCGGGGAATGAGTCTGCCGTTACCTTTTCGGGGGCCATGTCATGCCAGATATTCATGCTTTTTCTACCTTTGCTGTTTTATTATTCGCCGAACATTTCGTGTGCAAGCTTGCCGAGTATTTCGATTCCCTTAACAATATCTTCATCGGAGGGAGTGGAGTAGTTGAGTCTGAACGAGTCGGAGGGAGCCTCGGTGTCGCAGTTGAATGCAGTTCCGGGAACTACCGCAACCTTGTTTTCGAGAGCCTTCTTTATAAATTCAGCTGAGTTTGTGCCGTTCGGGAGAGTACACCATATGAAAAGTCCACCCTCGGGACGAGTGTATTTAACGCACTTCGGCATATGCTTGTCAAGCTCGGAAAGCATAAGACCGCACTTTTCGCGATAGAGCTTCTTTATCATTTCGATGTGTCCGTCAATATCACGCTCGGTCATGTATCTGTAGCAGAGCATCTGGAACATAATGTTCGTGTGAACGTCTTCAACCTGTTTTGCGACTACCATCTTTGATACAAGCTCTTTCGGACCGCAGATGAAGCCGATTCTCATGCCGGAGGAAAGAATCTTTGAGAATGAGGAGCAGTATACCACAAGACCCTCTGTGTCAAAGGATTTGTAGGTGGGAACATCTTCTCCCGCAAAACGAAGCTCGCCGTAGGGGTTGTCTTCGAGAATAACAACCTCGTACTTCTTTGCAAGCTCATATACTCTCTTGCGGTTTTCGAGAGTTGAGGTGATTCCGGCGGGATTGTGGAATGTGGGGATGAGGTAGAGAAGCTTTACGTTTTCGGTAGTGGAAAGAACCTCTTCAAGCTTTTCCGTGTCAATACCGTCGTCACAAAGCGGAACACCCACTGTTTTTGCACCGAGAGAACGGAATGCGTTTAAAGCACCGATGAAGGACGGATTTTCGCATACAACAACGTCACCCTCGTTACAGAGAGCCTTGCAGAGAAGCTCAATACCCTGCTGACCGCCCGTTGTGATTATTGTGTCATCGTTCTCACTTCCGATACCGAACTTGTTCTTGAGTCTTTCGGATACTGCACGTCTGAGCGGCGGATAACCCTCTGTAATGCTGTACTGGAGAGCGGCGGTGGAATCGTTTTCGTATATGTCGGCGGTAAGCTCTGCAAGCTCCTTTGCCGGGAAAGAGAGAGGGGAAGGGTTTCCGGCAGCAAAGCTGATTATCGTGGGGTCGGAGAGGGATTTGAATATCTCTCTGATTGCGGAGGGCTTGAGATTTGCGAGTTTATTTGAGATTTTATATTCCATGACAGTATACTCCTCTTTGAATAATGCTTTTTCATTCTTTAATAATATATTCTACCATACGAAATGGGAAAATACAATAGCAATAATGAGAAGAAAAAGGAAAAGTTTTTGAAAATATGTCGTATAACTCTTGATAAATCATGCGTAATTTGCTATACTTATAAAGCGGTCTCTGCGTTTGCCGAGATAACGTATATCACAAAAAGGACACGAATGGTAATGGACGCAAAAATATCCGATTTTCTGAAAATGCAACACGACCTTGCCGTTGAAAAAGGGTGGACGGGGGACAGAACTCCCGAAAAAGCACCGTTTTCCATACTTTGGAGCATTGATGAGCTTGGTGAGGCTATTGCGATAATAAAGAAAAAAGGCTCTGAGGGAATTATGGAAAACGAAACCGTAAGAGCTCACTTTGTCGAAGAAATTGCGGACACGTTTATGTATCTTTTTGATATGATGAACGCCTATGGAATAACTGCGGAAGAGTTTTCGGACGCATATATAAGCAAATTTGAAAAGAACATGGGCAGGCAATGGAGTGAAAATAAGATAATGTACGAAAACAGCAATACTAAGCTTATTATATTTGACATGGAGGGAAGCATAGTCCACGAAACAACCGCTGTTCCCTCTGCGGAAAGACTTCTCGAAACCTTGTCTCGTACCGACATCAAGCTTGTTCTTCTGTCGGACTTCGATACCGAAAAGGTGCTGAAAATACTTGAAGAAAACGGTCTCGATTCAGGAGTGTTCCATTCCATAATCAAGTCTCAGCATTACGGTGAAGCATTCGAGACTGCTATGACCGATTTCGGAGTAAAGCCGGAGGAAGCAATGGTTTGCACAGGCTCCAATGTGGCACTCAAAATAGCTCAGAGACTCGGTATGGTTCCTTGTGCGGTAAAGGGTCGTTTCAGCAATGCCATGTACGAAAAAGCCGGAGCAAAGCACATAGTATCCGATATTATCGAAATAGAAAAAGTATTATAAAATTTTATAAGGGATATAGATCATCATGGAAACATTTACAAAACAGGACAAAAGAAGTTGCTACTGCGGTACTCTTACTTCTGCCGACATCGGTAAAAGAGTATCCGTTGCGGGATGGGCACAGAGAACAAGAGACCTCGGAAGTCTTATATTCATTGACCTCAGAGACAGAACAGGTATAGTTCAGCTCGCATTTGACGACAAGACAGACCGTGAGGTTTTCGATAAAGCGTTCGGTGTAAGAGCTGAATACGTTATCTCCGCACAGGGTGTTGTTCGCTCAAGAGGAGAGGGTGCCGTAAACAAGAATATCCCCACGGGTGAAATCGAAGTGTATGTTGAAAGCATGAAGATACTTTCCGCAGCACAGACCCCTCCCTTTGAAATCAAGGACGACAACAATGTAAGAGACGAGATAGCTCTCAAGTACAGATACCTCGACCTCCGCCGTCCCTCCCTCCAAAGAAACATTCTCATGCGTCACGAAATCGCTCGTGTAACAAGAGAATACTATTATGAAAACGGATTTATCGAAATAGAAACTCCTATGATGATAAAGCCTACTCCCGAAGGTGCAAGAGACTACCTTGTTCCCTCGAGAATCCACAAGGGAAGCTTCTATGCACTTCCGCAGTCTCCCCAGATTTACAAACAGCTTCTCATGCTTTCCGGCTTTGACAGATATATCCAGCTTGCGAGATGCTTCCGTGACGAAGACCTCAGAGCTGACCGTCAGCCCGAATTTACTCAGATAGACCTTGAAATGTCGTTCGTTGACGAAGAAGATATTATGTCCATGAACGAGGGCTACATCGCACGTCTTTTTAAGGAGATACTGAACGTAGATATTCCTCTTCCGCTTCCGAGACTCACCTTCAAAGAAGCAATGGAGCGTTACGGTTCCGATAAGCCCGATACACGCTACGGTATGGAGCTTCAGAATATCTCCGACCTTGTTGCAGGCAGCGGATTCTCCGTATTTGCGGATGCTGTTGCAAACGGCGGTAGCGTAAGAGCAATCGTTGCAAAGAATGCCGCTTCCGTTTATACCCGTAAGGAAATAGACAAGCTCACCGCACACGCAAAGGGAATCGGTGCAAAGGGTCTTGCTTACATAAGATTTGTTGACGATACTCCGAACTGCTCCTTCGCTAAGTTCATGGCAGAGGGCGAGCTTGAAGCTATCATGGAACGCATCGGCTGTGAAAAGGGTGACGTTGCAATCATTGTTGCAGACAAGGACAGCACTGTATTCACTGTTCTCGGAGCTTTGAGACAGATGATGGCAAAGCACCTCGATATAATCCCCGAAGGCTACAACTTCCTTTGGATTACGGAATTCCCGTTCTTCGAGTGGGATGAAGAAAGCGGAACATGGCTTGCAATGCACCATCCCTTCACAATGCCTCTCGATGAATGCCTTGGATATATAGATACAGATCCCGGTAAGGTAAGAGCAAAGTGCTACGACCTTGTACTTAACGGTATCGAAATTTCCTCCGGTTCTATCAGAATCACCGACTACGAGCTTCAGCAGCATATGTTCCGCAGACTCGGACTCACAGAGGAAGAAATCGAGCGTAAGTTCGGATTCCTTGTTGACGCATATAAGTACGGTGCTCCTCCGCATGGTGGTGCCGCTCTCGGTCTCGACAGACTTGCAATGCTCATGAGCGGATGCGACAACCTCAGAGACGTAACGGCATTCCCGAAGATTCAGAATGCGTCCGAGCTTCTCTCAAAATGCCCTGCACCTGCTGACCCGAAGGCTCTCGAAGAGCTTGGTCTTGCTGTCGTAAGCTCCGAAGACGAAGAATAAAAAAATTTAAATAAACCAGGAGTAACGTCATGGAAATATTTAACCTGTGGGAAAATGTTCCCGGGCTTTGCAATGAAGTACCTGTTATCGAGTACTTCCCGGCTCAGGAAAAAAAGACGAGTGCTACCGTTGTTATATTGCCCGGTGGTGCTTACTGCATGAGAGCAGAGCATGAGGGAAAGGGATACGCCGAGTACTTCAATTCCATCGGAATGGATGCGTTCGTATGCGAATACCGTGTGTCTCCTCACCGTTTCCCGCTTCCGCTTCTTGACGCAAGACGTGCTGTCAGATTCGTCAGAGCAAATGCGGAAAAGTTCGGTGTTGACCCGAGCAGAGTTGCAATAATGGGATCTTCTGCCGGCGGTCATCTTGCGGCACTTACATCGACCTATACCGACCCCGTAGAGTATGAGGGAGACGAGCTTGATAAGATTGACCCCATTCCGAACGCAACGATACTTTGCTATCCGGTAGTTCATCTTCCCGACGAAACACACGTTGCACACGTCGGAAGCTATGAGAATCTTCTCGGAGAAAATAAGAGCTACAGCGACTACTCTCCCGACCTTCTCGTAACCGATACTACCCCCGTAGCATTCATTTGGCACACCTCAAACGATACCTGCGTAAACGTAATAAACAGCTACCTGTACGCAACCGCCCTCAGAAATCACGGAATCAAGCATGAACTTCATGTATTCCCCGACGGACCTCACGGACTTGGTCTTGCGAAGAACTCTCCTCATGTTGCACAGTGGACGGGACTTCTCGAGAACTGGATAAAGAACCTCGGTTGGCTTTAATTTGACCGAATTATAAAATAAAAGAGACTGATTGCCGCGAAGTGACTACCCAAAAGTCAGACCGAAAATCTAACGCTTGGGAGGAACTTCAAATATCAGTCTCTTTTTTTGATTTATAGCAAAAAAACATCTCCCCATAGCCGTAAAAGCATAGGGGAGACGAATTTTTTTAATTTATCTGTTGTTTATGAGAGCAGTGAGTTCCACAGGGTCAACGATAACGCCGTCCTTGTAAACTCTCATGTTACCGGAGGCAATTTCATCGATGAGGATAACCTCGCCGTTGTTGTAACCGAATTCAAACTTGATATCCCAAAGGTCAAGACCGATGGACTTGAGGTCGTCGGCAACAACCTTTGTGATCTTGAGTGTCTGTTCCTTGAGGCTTGCAAACATGTCAGCAGTCATAATGCCGAGAGCAACAAGTCCTTCGCCTGTTACGAGCGGATCACCCTTTTCGTCATTTTTGAAGGTGCATTCCACGTAACCGCCATCAAGCACTGTACCGTCTTTGATGTATTCACCGTAGCGGCGAACAAAGCTACCTGTAGCAACGAGACGGCAGATAACTTCGAGACCGTTACCGCCCTTGTCCTTGCCGAAACATTCAGCGGGGAGAACTTCCATTGTGGCATCATCAAGATTTGCGGAAACGTAGTGTGTCTTGATTCCGGCTTCCTTGAGCTTTTCAAAGTAGTAAACGGATGTCTGGAGGTTAGCCTTGCCAATACCCTCGATGGTGAGACCAACGGAGTTTTCGCCCGGATCAAACACACCGTCTTTTCCTGTGCAGTCGTCCTTGAACTTCAGAAGAACGTTGCCGTTATCAAGCTGGTAAACATCTTTGGTTTTGCCTGTGTAAATCTTATTCATAATTCTGCTCCTTTAAGTCGAAAAGTGGATGAATCACAATATAATTATATCACAAATGCGGTCAATTGTCTGTACTTTTTCAAAAAAATGGTTTTGCAATATAGAAAAAATTCATGGGTTTAAAGGGCAGTTGAATATGAAAAATTACTATTTTTCGGAAAATGCTCAAAATAGATAAGACAGAGTATTAATATAAGCCAAGTAAAGCGATAATTCGACGTTAGAGCCGTTTTAGAAAATTCAGCTCTCAAGCTGTTTTCCCAAGAACCCTGCCGCTGTCTGAATAAGCTTTGCTTCAAGCTCAGGCTCTATCCTCTTGCTGTCGGGAAGACGAAGCGAGGCAACACAGCCGGTAATGTCTCCGTCGGTGATTATCGGCATGAGACACCCGACACTTGCACCGCCGTCAATGAGAGGGAAGGAAAGAGTGTCTCCCGAGGTGTAAAATTGCCGTTTTTCAATAGCGTTTTCGGTCTCCTCACTCAGCTTTTTGTCGAGGTACTCACGCTTTGGAACCCCGGCACAGGCGATAACAGCATCTCTGTCGCATATAACAACCTCGAGATTGCAGGTCTTGTGTAGTGTCTCGGCATACTGTGAAGCGAACGACGCAAGCTCCCCTATCGGAGAATACTTCTTGAAAATAACCTCTCCCTCTCTGTCTGTATATATCTCAAGCGGGTCGCCTTCACGGATACGCATGGTTCTTCTTATCTCCTTCGGGATAACGACGCGTCCGAGGTCGTCAATCCTTCTTACTATACCGGTAGCTTTCATGGGTAATGCTCCTTTAAATAAT
>CAYWFS010000006.1:0-36151 GCA_964457685.1 uncultured Ruminococcus sp.
TTCTTCGTGCTTATTCCGGCACAGAAGCCCTATATCTCCTCTCACAAAACAAGCCGGATTTGGTACTACTCGATTTAATGCTGCCCGGTCTTTCCGGCGAAGAAGTTCTGCCACATATTGAGAACACCCCTGTTATTGTCCTCAGTGCAAAGGTCGATGTGCAGGACAAGGTAAATCTTCTGCTGGGCGGTGCAGCCGATTATATGACAAAGCCTTTTAACACGGAAGAACTGCTTGCCCGCATCACCGTTCAGCTTCGCAAGGCAGAAAAGTCAAGCGACAACCGATATCTTTCTGTCGGTGATTTGGCATTGGATATGACTGCACTTTCTTTAACGGTGCAAAGAGACACTGTAAAGCTTACTAGAACGGAATTTGCAATCTTGAAGCTGCTGATGGAGAACCCGAAACAGGTGATTTCCAAGAGCGTTATGCTTGATAGAATAAGTCTCGATACTCCCGATTGTACGGAGCGTTCGCTGAAACAACACATAAGCAATCTCCGCAAAAAATTGCAGGATGTCAGTAACACGGACTACATCGAAACGGTCTGGGGAATCGGCTTCAAACTGGCAGAACAAAAATCTTGACGAAATCTTGACTTTTTTCTTGACTGCTTTCTTGACTTTTGTTTGGTAAACTTAGGTCATCAAAGGAGGTAATATAGCATGGACTATGTTTTACAAACAAACAGCCTGACGAAAAAATACAAAAACTTTCAGGCTTTGGGCGGTCTTACAATGAATGTTCCGAAAGGCTCTATCTATGGATTTGTCGGAAAGAACGGTGCAGGCAAGACCACGCTTATTCGCTTGATTTGCGGATTGCAAGAGCCGACATCAGGCAACTTTTCTCTGTACGGCATTCAGCACGACAGCCGAGACATTATCAGGTCCCGCCGCCGTATGGGAGCAGTTGTGGAAACTCCGTCTATCTATATAGATATGACTGCGGAAGATAATTTGAAACAGCAGTATCTTGTGCTGGGACTTCCATCCTACGACGGCATCCCCGAACTGCTGAAATTGGTGGGTTTGGAAAATACCGGAAAGAAGAAAGCAAAGAACTTTTCTCTCGGTATGAAGCAACGGCTTGGCATTGCTATCGCACTTGCAGGAGATCCCGATTTCCTCGTTCTGGATGAACCGATAAACGGTCTTGATCCACAGGGGATTGTAGAAATTCGTGAACTGATTTTGAAGCTGAATCGTGAAAGACAAATCACCGTTCTGATTTCCAGTCACATTTTGGATGAGCTTTCCCGTCTTGCCACTCATTACGGTATCATTGACAGTGGACGCATGGTAAAGGAACTGAGTGCAGAAGAATTGGAAGCTGTCTGCCGCAAGTGTGTACGGGTCGAGGTCAGCGATACTGCTATACTTGCCCGTGTTCTCGATTCGATGAATTTGGAATACAAAATCGTCTCCACAACGACTGCCGATATATTCGCAAAAGTTAACGTAACCATGCTTACCACTTCCCTCTCCAATGAAAACTGCGAGGTGATTTCCATGCAGGAAAAGGACGAAAGCTTGGAAAGCTACTATATCTCTCTGGTGGGAGGTGGCAAAAATGCGTAAGCTGCTATATTCCGAAAGCAGACATCTTGTCAGAAGTAAATTGTTCATTACGGAAATTCTGTTTTTCCTCGGATTCTCTGCTTTTGTTGTCGTGGTGAATTATTCCCCTGCGGTACAAAGCTCTGAAACCCCGATTTACTTAGACAATGTATTCTACACTTTGTATCAGATGATGGCTTTTGCGTTTGCAATCTGTATCAGCATGACTGTCGGAACGGAATATTCGGACGGGGTCATCCGCAACAAGCTAATCGTAGGTCACACAAGGAGTAATATTTATTTTTCAACCTTACTGCTACACATGGCTACAAGCATTCTTATGATTTTGATACACGGAGTTGTGAGCTATGGACTTGGCTATACTCTGTTCGGCGGTTTTCAGGCGGAGTTCTCACATCTTGTTTATGTGATTGCGTGCAGTGTTCTTGCCAATTTAGTTTTTGTATCTCTGTTTGTCGGCATATCAATGAACGGCTCCAACAAAGCGGTTACAGTAGTTATAACAATAGTTTTATATATCGCCATTCTCTATCTTGCGTCTTTTATAGGTGCAAGATTGTCAGCCGAGGAAATGACTTATGAAGGAATCAAAATTTTGTCAGACGGAACGATGCAGTTCGGGGAGCTGATAAAAAATCCGAATTATATCAGCGGTATGACCCGATCTGTATATGAATTTATCTATGACCTCATTCCCGTCGGTCAGATTATTCAAATGCAGTCTGAAGGATTTGTACCATGCATTCAATTCCCTGTGCTGTCTGCTGTTTTGATTTTGCTGAATACAGTGGCAGGCTATCTGCTATTCCGCAAAAAGGATATAAAATAAGGAGTTACTATGGAACATCTGCTGCTCATCATCATCGGAATATTGCTTTTGATTATCTTTATGCTTCTTGCAAAGGTCTGTTTTCTTCGCAAGTCCGCAAAAGAAATTGCAGAAGCCTTTCGTGACCGATTAACAGCAGATACTAACACGCTGATTGACATTTCCACCCGTGACCGTTATATGCGAAAGCTGGCGGCAGAAATCAATGTACAGCTACGTCTCTTGCGAAAGGAACGACACCGCTACCAACAGGGCGATTTGGAACTGAAAGAAGCCGTCACAAATATTTCTCACGATTTGAGAACACCGCTTACCGCTATCAACGGATACCTTGGTTTGCTGGAGCAGGAAGAAAAAAGCGAAAATGTTCAGCGATATCTTTCCCAAATTCAAAACCGAACTGAGGTACTCATCAAGCTGACCGAGGAGCTGTTCCAATACAGTATCGTGACTTCCTCGCAAAGCTTGAATTATGAACGCATGGATTTGGTGCGGGCATTGGAGGAGTGCTTGGTTTCTTTTTATGGCATAATGAAAGAAAAGAATATTGAGCCGCAAATCGAACTGCCGGAAGAACCGATATGGATGCAGCTCGACAAAGGTGCGGTAAACCGTATTTTCTCCAACATTATCAGCAATGCCATCAAGTATTCAGACGGGGATTTAGCTGTAGTTATGTCTGCGGATGGGACGGTTATCTTTTCAAACACGGCAAAGAACCTTAATGCAGTTACTGTCGGCAGATTGTTTGACCGATTCTACACAGTCGAAACAAGTCGAAACTCCACCGGGCTTGGGTTGTCGATAGCAAAGCTTCTGACAGAAAGAATGGGCGGAACGATCGTTGCGGAGTATATTGATGCCGGAGTTAAGATAACATTAAAATTTGCAAAATAAAAAATACCCTCAAGCTATACGGGCATTTTTGCCGACGGTATTTGCCCGGGGGTATTTTTGTTATGTTGTTACACGGCAGTATTTTTTATAAGAAAATCCGCAAATTCTCTTACTGCACCTTCGCCGCCATCGTGGTGACATATATAATTCACGGCTTCTCTAACCTCATCCATTGCATCTGAGGGACAAGCAGTAACACCACACCATTTAATGCAGTCAAGGTCGTTTACATCGTCTCCTATATATGCAATTTCATCCGGCTTAACATCATATTTTTCGGCAATCTCTTTCAGTTTTGACAGTTTATCCGATACTCCCTGATGTACCTCTGCTATCTTCAGTTCTTCTGCACGTTTACGAACAATTTCGGACGATTTTCCGGTTATAATGACAGAAACCACACCAAACACCGGAAGCATATGTGCAATAGCGTAGCCGTCTCTAACGTGAAATGCTTTCATCATCTCTCCGTTGTCGCCGAAATATATATGTCCGTCCGTCAAGGTTCCGTCTACATCCATTACAAACAGTTTTATCTTCACGAAACTATACCTGCCTTAAATATATCCTGCATAAGAATAGTACCGACAACTTTTCCCTCACTGTCAACCACCGGCATACAGGTTATTCTGAGGTCGCTCATTCTTTGCAATGCATTTACAGCCATTTCTCTTTCGTCTATCCATTTGGGCGAAACTGTCATAACATTATCGATAACTTCGTTATACACATCAACACTGCGTTCCAACATTCGTCTTAGGTCTCCGTCTGTTATGATACCCTTGAGATGTTGTTCACCATCAACCACCGCAACCATACTAAGTCCCTTACTGCTCATCTCAACGATTGCTTGACGAAGCGAACAACCCTCAAGAACAACGGCATTTTCCGACTCCTTATGCATAATGTCGCCGACATGAACGAGTAGCTTTTTACCCAATGCACCGGCAGGGTGATGAATCCCGTAGTCTTCCCTGGTATAATTTTTGATTCTTGAAGCAACAAGTGCAAGTGCATCACCAAGAACAAGTAATGCGGTCGTACTGGAGGTTGGTGCCAGGTGCATATAGCATGCTTCTTCAAATTCCGGGAAGAAAATATGATACTTGCACTCACGAGAAAGTGTTGATTTCGGCTTTCCTGTGATAGCTATCGTAGTACAACCTATTTCATGTAGAGTAGGCATGAGACGGGTTATTTCATCACTTTCTCCGCTGTAGCTCATAAGAATTACAACGTCCTTTTCTTCAACCATACCAAGGTCTCCGTGCAAGGCTTCTCCGGGGTGCATAAAAAATGACGGAGTTCCCAGACTGGCAAGAGTTGCGGCAATCTTTGTACCAATATGCCCGGGTTTTCCCATTCCCGTAAGAACGACCTTTCCACGACACTCCACCATAAGTTGAACAGCGGTTGCAAAATCGTTGTCAAGGGAATCTCGTGTTTTAAGGAGTGCGTCTATCTCCTTGTCGAATATTGCTTTTGCTTCTGTTACAATATCGAATTCTTTTTCCATTTTTTACTCCCGGACAGCAGTATATACTTTTTTCAGCTTCTCAAGCAGAACTTTCATTTCGCCGAGCTTAACCATATTAGGTCCATCTGACTTGGCATTATCCGGGTCAGGATGAGTTTCCATAAACAGTCCGTCAACGCCTACAGCAACGGCTGCTTTTGCAAGATATTCCACATATTCACGGTTACCGCCTGTGGATGTTCCCTTTCCACCGGGCTTCTGAACACTGTGTGTTGCATCAAATATTACCGGAACACCGAAATCTTTCATAACACGCAGACCTGTCATATCGACTACCAACGTATTATAACCGAATGTTGTTCCACGTTCACACAGCATCACATTATCGTTTCCGGACTCACGAACCTTTTCAACGCAGTTTATCATATCCCATGGTGCGAGAAACTGTGCTTTTTTTATATTTATACACTTTCCTGTTTTAGCGGCGGCAACAAGGAGATCTGTCTGCCTGCACAAAAAAGCGGGAATTTGAATAATATCTGCCACCTCGGCAACACGCTCTGCCTGCCAAGGTTCGTGTATATCGGTACAAATTGGCAGTGAATATGTATCCTTAACTTTTTTTAGAATACGCAGCCCCTCATCGATTCCGGGACCTCTGAAACCGTTTATTGATGTTCTGTTTGCTTTATCATATGATGCTTTAAACGTATATGGAATTCCAAGCTCGCCGGTTATTCGCTTCATTTCATCGGCAACAGACATTACAAGCTCTTCGGACTCTATAACACAAGGTCCGGCTATTAATTGAAACATAAACCTCTCCTACTTACAAAAATTAATCATTTCCACTATAAAAGAAATGATACACGAATTCAATAATCCCATAAATATTCCTTGATATAGAGCCGTCTTCTTATATATAAAGAAATATGAAAACAGTGTACTTAAAACTACGGCAGTAGCTAATGATGTAATTGGATTAATATTAAAAATCATTCTTATACTCAACACTACAGGTAGTATGACTAAAGCTCTTATTGAAAATAAAGTTTTAGCTTTCCCCAGGTGATACTTGATTTTCATTTTTGGTGTTATTGAAATTAATTCGCTATCATTTGATTGAGAAATGTTACAGCCAACTAATGAATTAAGGTCTTTACCGGAACTCACACCTATCAGCCATTTGCCATCAAAACGAACAACACCGTAGTAACAATACCAATTAGAGTTTTCAAACACAAGGCACGGTCTATATAGATAATTCCATCCAGTATCATTATTTATAATACGTTTCGGATATGTATATTCAATCTTGTCTTTGCTTTCAGCATAATAAATAACATTGCGTTGAGAGTTGCTGTTTCCTACCCAGACAAAGTAGTATTTATTATGAATAAAACTTACTGTGCCATGCCACATTGATGTTTTCTCTACATCCGGAATTACACAAGGTATTAATTCACTCCAAGTTATTCCATCGGAACTTTGCATATAGTACGCATTAATATCCGATTTGTCGTTTCTAATACCCCAAAACTCATAATGATCTACATTCCAAATAATAGTCGGTGAAGCTAAATTGAAATCACAAAATACATACATTATTTCAGCATCAGACCAATTAATACCGTCATCAGATGTTTTTCTGAAACAGTGCAACAAACCATTTTCAGACATTGTAGAATGGTTTCTGCCAAGATACCACATTTCCAGTCTATCCAAATCACTTCTATACAACAAATGAGAATCTTTTAATTCGTCACATTCGTGTTCTTCAGCACAAGCAATCGGATTAACTAAATTTCTCGGTTTTTCCCAATGCAGTAAATCATTGGAAACTGCCAAACATGGATTTTCTTCTGAACCATTAGCATAAGGATAAGGTGTATATCCCATATAGTATTTATAGCCGTGCCAAGGTTCAGGAAAAGTAATCACATTAGGATGAGTTGGTTGATTATCTCCGGCATAATATGTAGTTATCTTTAAAGCTTTGGAAGCACAACTATGAATTTTATTGTCTAACATTACTCTGCCATATTGTGTTCTTGCATATACTGCTCTACGGCTACTCTGTCTTTGGGTGTATCGACAGAGAGCGTTTTGCAATGTGCGTTGATGTAGTAGCAATCCTTGCGGTTTTCGATGAATCGGAAAGAATCGTTCTCTTCAATTTTCTCAACCGGTCCTCTCGGGGTATCGTGATAGTATTCAAGTGCTATTTTAGTAAAAGCACCGACACCGACGAACTTTTGATAAACATAGTTCATATCTCCCTTCGGGAAAGGAATAGGTGCACGGGATATAAACAGGCAAATTCCATCCTTATTTGTTACGATTTTGAGATTTGTAGGATCAACAACCTCGACCGGGTTTGAAAAACCGGTCATGAGATTTGAAACATAGAAGCCATCCTCGGGAATAGATTCCGGAATACATTTTACTATGTCCTCGGCAAGTACAAGGGGTTCGTCCCCGTTTACCATAACATAAAGGTCTGCATTTACCTTGTGAGAGACTTCCCAAAGGCGTTCAGTCGCGGTTTCGCAGTCCGGAGATGTCATAATAACCTTTGCTCCGAAGCCTTCCGCAGTTTCTTTAATAAGCTCATTGTCGGTCGCAACGTAAACCTCATCAAATACGGGAACTTCTTTCGAATGCTTCCAAACCCAATACAGCATCGGCTTTCCGCATATCTGTGCAAGAGGTTTCATGTTAAAGCGTGAAGACCCGCCCCTCGCAGGTATCATTCCTATAATTTTCATTTGTGTAAAATTCCTTTCAGTTTACTTAAGTAAAGCAACACCCATAGTCGAAATGTTGCACGTTTTTTAATTAGAGAAATTATATTTTGATTTTCATTTTTGCACTTCGAATATCTGACACATTTTTGAACTGAATCTGAATTCACAATATTTTGAAAATTAAGATAATGTTCGCTTATATTTTTGTCTTGTATCGCAAAAGAAACCTCATTGCACATAAATGTTATAAAGTAATAAATTGATGAAGTTGCAAGATTTTCTACATTAGCTATATCTCTTACATACATAAGAAAATCATACCACAACTTGAATTTTTCCTCATATTTTTTAAAATATAAATTCACATATATATGTGAAAGACTATCCGTATGATTATCATAAAAATAATCTGTATAACCCGTATAAGAAACGTATTTCATTAGTTTTACATATTGAAGAACAAATACTAAATCTTCATTAAAATCACCACTGTTCTTTATTTCCCGAAATCTTAATGAATTAATATTTATAATGTGTTTACAAAAAATACAATTACAAACATATCCTGCTATACCTGCTATTTTGTATTTATAATATTCTTGTGAAGAAACTTTATAACTAATTTTCAAGTTAAACACTTGACCGAGTTTTTCTTTTGAATTACAATATCCGCCTACAGCCAATGTATCTACATCTAAATGTTCCATTAATCGTGAAATCCAATACTGCGACACGACATCATCGCTATCTGAAAACATAATATATTTTCCCTGAGCCATATCAAGTCCGAAATTTCTTGCCGAGGAGACTCCCCCGTTCTCATTATGAAACACTCGCACTCTTTTGTCTGTTTGTGCGTACTCGTCGCATATTTTGCCGCTGTTATCCGTACTTCCGTCATCAACGAGAATAAGCTCGAAATCAGTGAATGTCTGTGCCAGAATACTGTCTATGCAACGTCGCAGATACTCTTCTGTATTGTAAACCGGCACTATAACACTTATCTCAGGCATAGTATCAGCTCCTTACTTTATTAAATCGTCAAAACTTACTCGCGGAAACACCTCAAGCTTACCGCCACGAGTAGCGTTATACACCTTAATATCACGCTTATCACAGTGATTTTTCATTGCAATGTACGTCAGCGTACTTTTTTCGGTGTTTGGTATGTACAGCTTGTCCTTGTCCTCGTTATACTTCTCTGTGAAGTAGTCCTTTACTGTGTTATCCACAACAACTTCGCCCTTATTATTCATGCTCGTTCTGAAATGGTGGTCAACTCCAAGCAGATATATTTCACTGAATCCCATATAAGCGGCAATCTGAGCTGCGGTATACATACAGGTACTGGAATTATAAATTTCCGAATTTATGTCATCGCTGAACCTGAAGTCCGATGGAGATTCTGTTTGCTGAGGTGAAATTTTGAAATAAATCGCACCTTTCACATCAAGGTTAAAATACCATTTCATTTGAACAGGTATGAATTTTTTGCCAAGCTCACAATTGTTTATGACATCAATGCAACCGGACAGCATCTTCTCATCTTGGGAGATGTAGTAAGTAGGTCGCCACTCGGTTTGATCGAATATGTTGTATATGCGGTTGAACGCAAAGGTAACCTCGTTGTGGTCATGTAATAACGTGAGATCCTCTGCCGTCAAGCTGGGTCCGTTTCCGATAAGAAAGCAACGGCGAGAGAGGTGAATATTTCGCAAAGATGAGAGTGCTTTACCGCTTGCTGTGCGGTTAAAATGTGCCAGTTGATACGGCTGTATAATGCGTGCTTGGAAGGATGCATTGATTTTTGAAAAAATGGACATTAGTTTCCCTCCCTTGAAATCAATTTGTGAAGCAAGATACAGAACCGAATCATGGCTTTGGAAGCGTAAATACCTTCTGCAACAGTTTCTATATCATATATTTTATATAATTCGCACGTGAAGCCGTAAATCAATTTGAATTTTCTTGTTACAGACCAATGTTCAAATTTCGCTCGTTCCCATAACCACAAACCATAACCATGAGGATTGTTGTAAAAAAGCTTATTCCCGGCATTAGTTAATCCATCTTCAAGATATTCATATATCCATATGATGTCGTTGTAAAATCGCATTTTGTAGCCATCAGCAGCCATACGATTCCACGAGACCGCTTCTGTCATAAATTTCTCGTCTTTAAAAACAGGATACTTGTACTTTTTGTGAATATCCGTGTAAAAGACCATTGCTCGTTCACCATCAATCTTTTTATATCTATCCAAAGCACTCCCGTCAAAATATCCTCTTTCAAACAAAGTATTTGTTGTGAAATTTTTTTCCGTGCCAAGGTTACCTGCTAAACCACAATATTTTTCTTCTTTGGGCAACTCTTTTTCCCACGCAACAATTTTTTTTACCGCATCATCAGTTAAATAATCATCAGAGTCAACTGTAAAAAACAACTCGCCTTTTGCCAAATCAAGTGCATAATTTATTGCTCTACATTTTCCACCGTTTTCTTTGTAATAATAACGTATCGGAAAAGGATTATCTTCTTTTTGCCATTTTTTGAATAATTCGGAGGTATTGTCTGTAGAGCCGTCATCTACAACGAGCCATTCAAAGTCCGTAACTGACTGCCGTTGAAGCGAACGGTAGAGATTTTCAATTATATATGCACGATTGTAGGTAGGAGTAAAAATTGTAAGTTTCATTATGTTATTTTATATTATATTTTAAAAATCTTTAAACAAAGCCTTTTAATAAAGTACCACAAACCATTATCTAACAAATCATACGCACAGAAAGTATACATTCTTTCTATATTTGTTCCTCTTCTTTCATCAAAATAAGCGATAAGTTTGGGCTGTCTTAACAAACACTTTACTTTCCACAGTATCTTGACATTTAATTTATTCTTATGATTGCTACTTATTTCTTCAAGCCTTTTCTGCTGTGTATGGTCATCTGCCCATGTGTATGTGTATAAATGCTTTGCATATTTACCATAATCTTTCAGCCCAATAAAAAGAGTATTGTAATCCAAAACCTGACTGCAATCTGATTTATTCCATTTTGGTATTACACTTTCGATTATTTTTGTATCCCTTGTAACATTAGTACCTGAAGGGTATTCATATTGACTATATGCTTCGCAAAGTGTACCAATCAAAGCATTACCTGCCACTGCCCCAAAACCTAGACCGGTGGCAATATATCTTACATCATCGGATGCCATCCAACAATCATACCGAAGCAACTCATCAATCGAATTGTGCAACATGACATCGGTATCGAGATATACCCCCCCCATAATTGTATACAATAGCCAATCTTGCGTAATCTGATACAAAAGCCCATTTTTTATCTGCATATGCCTGGGCAGTATATGGTATACAATTAACATCAAAATTACTTTCGTTCCATTCAATTATCTCATAATCAGGGCAATATTTCATCCAACTTTCGATACACTGCTGAATAATATCTGGCTTTGGATTGCCTCCAAACCAACAGTAATGTATTACTTTGGGAATCATAAATATCTCCTTACATTATTTATAAAATCTGAGTACACAGTTGTTTTACCATCTGACGTATATTCAGCATACTGCTCTCGCCACGACAGTTTATACAAACATGTATCCGGTTTAATCACTTCAAAAAATGCACTTGCAGGCAACGCAGCATTCATTGCTGCCTGAAGATCATCACGATGCAGGTTATTGATTGGCACGATATCTAAATATTCCTCTACTGAAGGAATCCGATCTTTTGCAAGCTTTATCAGATAATCAATTAAAAGATAGTCAATCGCTGTATCATTTTTTTTCCAATACAATTCAAACGCAGTTTTCAGATAACGATATAACACATTTCCTTTCCATCCACCTAAAACAAATGCAGTCCATTGAAATTCGGAAACGTATCTTGAGTGTGTTTTGGGGCTCTTACACGTAAATACAGGCATCTGAAAATACTCTTCCGGAATTGGCTTCAAACAAAATATTGTTGCATCTAACCAAAGTCCACCATATTCAGCAATAAGTGAAGAACGGATATAATCCGAAAAATTTGCAAGTACTATCTTTTTTTTATGCACTTTTTCGATCATATAATCCGGTATTTTCAGATAATCACAATAATTATTTTGAGTAATCAGATGTACCGGATGATTGCCTGCGTTCTCTCTGATACTTGAAATGCATCTTTGCACAATCAAAGGAGCAGTTTCTTCTCCAGTCCACCAACAAACCCAAATTGGTGCATTTTCGACATATATTCCTGTTTCATTTACATCCCGCATCTCATCTATCACAGGTTTAAGTGTTTTATCAAGAAAGTCTATAATCCACCGGTCCTTTTTAACGTGTGCTTTGTCAGATAATTTCTTAGCCCCCAGCCGTCTGCCAATCTCATCCGTTATACGCAGACATGCATAATACGATGAAAAATAGCAGTCTGAACGAAATGCAGTCCATGTATAGCTTATACGCCTCTTTATATGCAATGCCAATTTATTCATACTTGATTTTCCTTATGTAAATGAAATAGTATCCAGCAAAACATATGTAGTGCTGTTTTCGATGCAACAACATAAATCAACGATTTCAGTGAAGCCTTCGAAAGCTCTGAGCCAGAAAAGGAAACTCGATTTCTGCATTCTTTAATCTTATTGCGAATGTCTGCAACTCCCTCACATTCATTTGTGAAAGTTTTTTTATAAAAAGCAACACATGCCGTACAATATGATAATTTGTCTTCTAAATACAGTGTCGGATAGTTTTGTTTCAGAAACTCCAACCTTTCATAATGAGCATCCAGTGCGTCTAACCGTTTGATATTGTTTGTATTCATTATGCTTCCAGGTCTCTGGAAATAGCAATACATAGGCTTATCGACATAAGTTAACCGCTCCGCTTTCGCAAGAAGCCTGTATGTCAAAAATTCATCTTCATGTAGCTTTCCAACAGGATACTTTTCACCTCTAATGATTTCACTTCGATAAAGTTTATTATATGCTACTGCCCTAAAACCTCTTCCATGCAAAATATCACAAATTGCCTGTTCAGAATTATGAACAGTAACCGTATTCATTGGGACTTTCTGTGAAACCTCGCCATGCGAAAAATGTACATCACAAGCACTTATATCTGCTTGATACTTTTGCATATTTAAGTACAGGACTAAAAAGAAATCGGATGTAATCCAGTCATCGCTATCCACAAAACCCATAAGCTCTCCCGTAGCAATTGCCATCCCGGCATTTCGTGCATCGGAGAGCCCTCCGTTTTCCTTATGTATCACTTTAATTCGGCTGTCTTTTTTTGCCCATGCGTCACACATTGCAGGGCAGTTGTCGGGGGAACCGTCATCCACGAGAATTATCTCAAGATTACGGTAGGTTTGGTTTACGATACTTTCTAGACAGCGGTCGAGATACGGCTCTACGTTATATACGGGAACGATGACGCTTATTAGAGGGTTATTTTCATTAACTGATTTCATATATCTTATCCAGTCCGGTTATTTTTAGATAAATATCATGCACCCAGCGATAGCTTGTCGGCAGATATGCTGCCCACAATGCCTTGATTTTCAGAGAAGTACTATGTTTCTTCAGAATCTCCGGTACAAGTTCACGCAGTTCACATCGTGCTTCTTTACGTATAGGACTAATTAACTCAAAATCTGCTTTTGCTGACATAGTTGCCAGTGAAATTAAACATCCTGCAATATTCCGCTTCAGAACATACTGACATTCCGGGTTATCCACAGTTTCTTTCAGCAGAATTTTCCTAACTTTAAGTGGATCTTCCAGTTTATTTCGGTTAATATTTGCGTTTGCCGCCGAACCTTCATGTACTAGATAATGATACTTACACACATCCTCGAATATACTTTTCTTTGATTCACGGAAGAGATAGTAGTTCATCAGCAGATCCTCGTTTATTTTAATAGAAAAATCCATCACGTCCTCGTGTAACAAGCTGTGGAACAAGGTCTTGTGATAGAGCTTGTTCCACAGGCCCGGTTCAATTCTTGAACCGTCGAAAAGGTCAAGAAGCCCTTTTCGATTATCTTGCTCCGCAATAAGTCCTGTTCCGTAGTATGGTGTGACTCGGCTCGGAAATACCATAGAATATCCACAATGAGAGATATCAGCATTGTATTTCAGAGCATTTCCTACAAGCAGTTCGTACATATCCGGCTCAATCTCGTCATCACTGTCTACAAAGCCGATGTATTCACCGGATGCATGAGCAACACCGTTCAATCTTGCGTGCGTGACACCGCAATTTTCTTGATGAATAACCGATACGCGGTCATGTTCGGTTGCATATCGATTGATGATTTTCGCAGTACCGTCCTTTGACCCGTCATTGACTATGATGATTTCGTAATTCTGATACGTTTGTGATAGGATGCTGTCAAGACAGTGTGCAATATATTTTTCCGAGTTATATGCGGGTACGATGATTGAAAGAAGCAGATTGTTCATTCTAAGACTCTCTTAATCATATCTCGTAAAAATTTAACTAACTTAAATCTATATAAAAACTTCTTATACTTTGGAATCCAAGTTCCTGTGTAATGATGAATCAAATAATGCCAGTTATTATTGATAATAGCAACATCAGAAAATATTTGCATAACGTCATGATCACCGGCAAAAGTCGAGAATTCTTTAATAAACACCCTGGTATCAACCACAGTACACAATTCATATGGGTGTTTTTCATCAAACTTAACATATTGATCTAGGAGCTTTTTTACAAAGAAATGGGACTTAATAGCACCGAAACCAGAACCTGTGTTAATTTCGGTGGCGGTTCCATAACCAAACCAAGCCCCATACTTTTGTAGTTCATCGATGGGACGAATCAATTCTACATCAGTATCCAGGTAAATCCCCCCCTGATTGTATATTATTTCCAGCCTTGCAACATCTGCTAGAAATCCATACCGTTTTTCTTTATAAGCTTTAGCCGCATATGGACAAAAATTTACATCAAAATTATCTTCATTCCATTCGATAATCTCATATTCTGGGCAGTATTTTTTCCATGATTCAATACATTTTTGAATAAGTTCACTTTTTTCACCACGTCCGAACCAACAATAATGAATGACCTTGGGAATACTCATTTCTTCATTAACCTCTTTAACTTATAATACATCGGTGCCAACATCTCTTTCAGTCGGATCTTCACCATCACCAACTTCGAAGTTTCTTTCACCGTGCTTCCGGTATGTTCATTTACAATATCTACCATCTCCCCTGCCAGTGCATAGTACACCGGCTTGATGTAGTGGTTGAAGTGATCATAGAAACTGCTCTGATCTTTCAGATATTTATTGACATCTAGTAGTTTTACGTTATCTTGTGTTGCCGCCCAGTTTCGCAGAATTGTATTAATTTCACGATGAACCAAATGGCGATCCTCGTAGGCTTCAAATGTGTTTTTTTCGTAATATAGTTCACCACCGAGCATTACAACAAGCAGGCAATCCTTAGAAAGATGTTCACGGATGTACTGCAGGTTTTTCAAAATCTGTTCCGGTGTATTCCGTCCGAGAAATTCATATTTTTCTGCAAAGTTACGCAGGATTTCTTCCGTAAATATGAAACCCGAGTGAGGGTATGTACCTGATATAATATTATCCCAGTTAGCAGGATCAGTCAATGGGTGGATGTACTCCATTATTGCAAGACGTTCGCCGGTTTTCTTCCTACGATATATTCCGAGATTTGCATCTGCCAGAATACTGATAAACACCACTTTATACGGCAACTTATAGATGTTATCGCTGTACATCCCTTGATCAGTAAATGGAACTTCATCCAGCACACGCTGTTTTTGCTCAGCTGAAAGATGCAAAGCTTCAACAATATGCGTGGTATGTCCGGTAGATTCAATTGTCAGACCATTTTCGGTAGTGTACGTAAATTCAGTATCAAACAACTCTGTATCGGCAATATATGGGTAAATCTGAAACAAATCACATGGACCTTTGATGAGAACCTGATGCTGTTTCAGTTCGTGAATTTTCATCTTTTCAGCAGCTTCTGATGTATTATCGTTATTTATCCATTTCGGAAATTCGGTGCCGGAAATATCACTGTTAACCTCACCACTAATCGTTAATTTAGGTCGTCCGAGAATATTATAGACATACTGCTCAATGCCCATACCAATCGTACGGCAGGAGAAAACAAAGTGAATCAGACGGTTCTCTAGCATTGCATAAAAACCTACAATACCGTAATCTCCGAACTTATCGGAAACACGGATATACCCTGATGAAACTTCAGGATTACTCAGCAATATTTTAAGTTCATCGTCAGAGCTCCGGATTTTCGTAAAATTCAGCTGGTTTGAACGCAAAACCAAATCGTGTATTCTATCCAGATTTTCGAGACAGTCCTGCGAAATCTCAACTCGAATGCCGCTCTGCATGAGAAATTCCTCATTTGAGGCGAAGTTTGTACGTTCAGTATGCTTCTCTTCAAGCACTTTGTATTGTTTAAGACGATTATGCTCGCAGTCTTTTTTCTCACAAATTTCTAGATCCCTGATTAGCTGAGGAATGATTTCCGGCAGTTCCACCATGATTCCGGGACAGCAGTGTTCCGCTTCAGCAAGATTTGATGGATTATCATCGATGAACAGCACGTTAACCGAACGCAACTGCATATCTTCGATAATATGTTGGATACGATTTCCTTTCGGTTGCCAGTTTATAGACGAAAAAACGAATAAATCGGCAATTTCGTATTCTTTTAGCTTATCCATCACCGTTTGAAAATCGTTCTTACTGCAAATAGAGGAGATAATTCCCGCATCAGTCAACTCGGTTATTAATTTTTTGTTTGCATCGGGAAGACGAACCTCTCCTTCGGTGATCGTACCGAGCCAAAAGGTTTCATCCATATCCCAAATTACAAGTTTGATTTTATCGAACTGATACATAATGGATACTCCTTGAATTTTTATAGACTCAGAATCATATTCTCCACTGCCTTCACAGTAGCTTCGGTAGAGAATGTTTTTCCTCTTTCTTTTGCTTTTTCTTTGTAATGTGCCAGGAGTTCAGAGTCGCCCAACAGTCGCTTGATACCCTGATACAGTGCCTCCTCGCTATTCTCCGTTACTACACCGTATTCGTCATTTTCGCCGAGCATTTCTTTCATGCCGAAGACGAGAGTTGTCACGACAGGTGTACCGACAATCAGAGCTTCTGTTGCCGCCGTGGAGAAGCCCTCAGAGTGACTCGCACAAACGAAAAGGTCGCATTTAGATACATATTTATATGGATTGGTCTGATAACCCAAAAAAGTTACAGCCGACCCCAAACCGTTCTCCGCCACATAATGCTCAAGCTCAGTCTGTTTAGAGCCGACTCCAAGCAAATACAAA
This sequence comes from uncultured Ruminococcus sp., assembly GCA_964457685.1. Lineage (GTDB taxonomy): Bacteria > Bacillota > Clostridia > Oscillospirales > CAG-272 > UMGS1696. The sequence continues at coordinate 16,937 of CAYWFS010000006.1, forward strand.
TGCACACGATATTTCTCATCAACCAGACGCTTTACTATGCGAATGAGTCTGTCAAAGCCTTTGTTTTGAACTATTTTTCCCACGCCGACAAGCTTAATCGAATCGTCGTCAAGAACGTCATCATCTACAGTTTCGTGTGACAGTGAGATTATCTTTTCGCTTTCGTTTGTGTTAAAAAGCACTGTCATTGGCACGGAAATCGGCATTACAGACATAAAATCCTTCTTTACAGTCTCTGAAACGCCGACCTGCATATCGAAACAGTTATAGCACATTAACGCTTCTTTCTTAGAACGGAATGCGGAAGCAGCTCTTTTTGTAGTTTTCTGCTCACTATGTATCCACGAGACAAACTTTGTGTTTTCGTCCTTGCAACCGCTTATTATCCTTGCAGACGGCCCCTCAAGGTACGAAATTTCAACGTCATAATGCTCTCGCACACAGAGGCGGTGTAGTATTTCCGGCGAAAACAGCTTCATAACGTGGCTGTTACCGGGAAAAGGCTTTTTGAAAACCGTGCGATATTTGATATGCGGAAGAAGAAACTGTTCGTTCACACCGCCGCCAAAAAGAGCCGTGACAGTGATGTCGAATTTATCCTTGTCCATATTGTTGACCAGGTTGACGAGAACCTTTTCCGCCCCGCCATGCCCCAGGTCATGAATTAAAAATAGAAGTTTTGTCATGTGTGTAATTTATATTTATGCAATAAATTATAAATATGTGGAGGAAGCAGCCCCACAATCAATGGTTTGAATATGTATACATAATTCAGAATATTCAACTTGAAATCATTTACAACAAGGAACTTCACATATGCTTCGTTTATTCTGAATTTGTATTTTCTTCTTGAATATGCATTTCTGTCATCACGCATTTGATAATATGATTTATTTAGGTTTTTTCCTTTTAATCCATTACCGTACATTTTATACCAAAGATGATAATCCTCTACTCGCAGTAACCTGACGGATTCTGTATATCCATTCACTAAGTCATATGCTGATTTTCTAACCATGGATGGAGCATGACAAAATGGGGATCCATGTACAAAATCTTTTTTTGTTGGATATTCCGGATGGCTTATGTATCCCCACACTCCAGACTCATCAAAAAACTCCATGTCTGTACTAACTATCGAAATGCTCGGTTCGCTTTCCAACACCGCAACCTCAACTGCAAATCTTTCAGAAGAACAACGATCATCTGCATCCATACGTGCGATATATTTACCTGTTGCTACCTTCAGACAACGATTCAACGTATAGTTCAACCCCATATTTTTCTCATTTTTCAAAAGAATAATTCGTTCGGGATACTTCTTTACATATTGATACGCTAACTGATATGTATTGTCTTGTGAACCGTCATCACACATAATCAATTCCCAACTTTTATACGTCTGCGACAGTATCGATAATATTGCTTCATCTAAGGTTGTTTCGCAATTGTATATTCCCATAATTACACTTACAGTTGGCACTTATAACACCTCACACATATAAGGACTGAATCATTTCAAAAATCGAAATAGCTTTATAGTGATTAAAATCTTTAATCACTATATGAATCATAAAAAAATAAACTGTGAAACATATGAAAGCAACCCAAGCGATAAAGTGCATGGATTCTTTTTTTAATATGTTATTTAGGAAATCACGGCATGAAATACCTGCATACACTGCAACATGAACTGGACTTACGGTCATATAATCCAATACTTCAATAGCCGCTACATTTGCACCTATGGACTGAGCATATCTCATAAATTTAACCCAAAATATAATTTGAAATATATGTAAAAAATGATATGCGTGTAAATCCGCTGTTAAATGAGTTGATTAGAACATTGGCGTAAAGGAAAAATCCAATATAACAAATAATCATGGCAACAGTATAAAAACTCCTTTGTTTTCTTGGAAGTTTATTCAATATCCAAGGCAAGGCTACACATTGTGCCACAGTAAAGTAACTTGCAAGACGGCTGAAATAAATCGCTGTACCAAACATACCAACAAACATGATTGCACCATTGATCATCGCCATATTTATCATCAAGTTTTCGCTTCTTGTACTGTCTCGAAATATATATTGGCGATACATGAATGTCAAAATCATCGGAACATTACTTACAAGAACACGAAATATATTTATACCATCACCAACTAAATTTACTTCACTGTAACTGTCACCAATCATAGTTGTAATATCAATAATCACTCCCAGCAAACTGTCAAGCGTAAAACCTAAAGAGATAAATCCAAAAACAAGCACATATGTCCATATAGTCCACGGCTTAAACATTAAAAAAGGTACCAAAAGAAATATTAAAACATAAGGATGGAAAGTCGCCGCCACCAATATTGTAATTATATATGGAACCCATTTACGATTTATTGCAAACTGTATTCCTAATAAAGCAATCGCTATTGCCATAGACTGCTTGACAGCTGCGGCAGATATCAAGTATGTATTTGTAGTAAACAGTAGAAACAAAGACAGCGTAAAATTGTTGCTGTATTTTTTTATAAAATAAATAAAAGCTCCTACAGAAACAATGGAATAGAATAACAAAAAACTCTGATGCGATATATCATTCGTTTTAAACAGTGCATTTAAAAGTACAAAGCCAGGATTATCACCAAGTTTCCGGCTGAAACCTTCAAGAACTTCAGGAAACCCTTGCGACTGACGATAAGATGCAATGTATACAGCAGTATCATTATAAAATGTACGCAATCCTATAAAGAATGACATGGCAATACAAATTATAAAATAACAAACTCGATTACGCCGATTTGTTTGAGGAGAATTTGGATAAAATATATAAGTTCGCTGAATAACCCATGCCAACATTAAAGATACAACTATTAGTACAATAAATTCAGTCATATAATATTGTGCTTCATATAAATTTGCTCTAGCTCTTTATACACAGTATTATCTGTGTATATCTGAGCTCTTTCGTATCCCGCAAATCCAAACCTATTGGCTATATCTTTATGACTTAAAAGATATATTACACGTTCAGATAGTTTATCGACATCCAATGCATCTACCAAATATCCGTTGACATTTTCGGTAATCAATTCTTTATGCCCTCTATTCACAGAAGCCACCACAGGTTTTCCGCAGAGCATACCTTCAATGATATTCACAGGTAATCCTTCCCGTTTGCTGCAAGAAATAATCACATCAGCAATACTTACAAAACGTTCCAAATCTGTGTGGTATCCGAGCAGTTCTACGTGATTATTTATTCCAAGGCTCTCTACTGCATTTTTCAGTTCATCATATGTAGAACCATTGCCGGCGAGCAAAAGTTTAGCTTCAGGATACTTTCCAACGATCTTTTGCATTGCACGAATAGCGGTAATCTGATTCTTGTTTGAATTCAGTTCACCGGTACAAAGAATAATTTTTTTATTCTCACCATATCCAAGTTCGCGACGAATTTCATTATTTTCTTCTTTGGAACGTAAGTAATATTTTTGTGTATTTGCACCGATACCATGAACATGGGTAGTATTAACATTAAACTTTTTAAATGCAAGCTGATAATCCTCTTCCGTAATAGTAATCAAGTTATCGGTGTAACGACACATGAATTTTTCAATAGGATAATAGAGTATCCAGTTCTTCTTTGAACCGCCTTTAAAAAAATGGAATCCGTGTGCAGTATAGAACACTTTGCATCCGTTTTTTCGAGCATTCCGTGCCGCCAAACGCCCCAACACCCCACCAACCGGTGTATTGGTATGCACAACATCATACTGTCCATTAGAAATGATATATTTTAGCTGACGGTATGCGATGATGTTTTGTTTGTTCAATGGAGCTCGTTCAAAAGGAACATCAAAAACTTGATCTACAAAATCAAGTATAAGGCCATTTTTCTCAGCAAGATTGTCATGTGCGGCAACATGGACCTCACATCCATGATCGTGTAACATATTTACAAGTGGTTTATGAAACTGACAGATATGACTCTGGACAGTTGCAACAATTAGAATTTTTTTCATTTATTAACAGTCCATTTTTTGAGAAGTATATCGCTTAACTGAAGAATAAGATTAGTGGTAATATGCACCAACCATGCAAAAAGAAATGTAATACTGATTACAATAATGAAATTCTTCGGAAATGTTTTGATTCCTGTGTTGAATGTCGGAATTATGACAGCCTGTGCCAAATAAAGTTCAAATGCCATATCGGCAATAAACTCAAATGGTGCTTTTACTGTTGATGGAAGTTTTTTCAGTATATTCTCTATACCAATAAAGCAACGGAAAATCCCCAGAAGTACCATTGTAATTGTAACCTGATTTATCCACTGCAACGACAGCGGTACCATTTCTTGTGAGAATATCAGTTTAGTTACAACATAAAGAATAGCGGAGCCAATAGTGAATATCCAAGGGAAAATACCGCCTTTGTTTATAAATTTTTCCTCATGGTGTCTGAAGTATGCACCGATCAACATTGCGATCATAAATAAGCACCAAATCATTTTGTCATTTACATTATCGATATGGTAATAGCTATAATCAAAAACAACATAGAATAGAATAAAATAAAGAACGACAATTCCAATTATCAAAACAAGAAGTCTCTTGTCTTCCCGACCGGGTTTATAATTTATAAATTTCATTAAGAAGAAAAACACAACATAAAGCACAAGAATTGATGCGACAAAATGATAATGAGTAGGATATATCATCAATTCAAGTACGCGTTTTAATCCTATATTTCCATACACTTTTGTGATGATAAAAGTTCCGGCAGTAAGCCAAACAGGAAGATACACTCGTTTCAAACGCTTGAAATACCAGCGACAGAAGCTCTGTTTTTTTAATGAATACAGGCAATATCCAGAAATTGCAAAGAAAATAACATCTCCAAGCAAACCACCGCTTGCAAGAATGCGAATAGGATATACCTCTTCTTGATGCGAATTTGTTATAAGAATACAAGCAATTGCCCGCAGAAAAACTATAAACTGATACATGTAATTGGGGTACCTTTTCTTATTTCCTGTAATAATTTTGAAGGTTAGTGCAGATAATATTCATCATACGCTCGTGATTTTTTTCACCCACAAACGAATTATGAGGTGTCAAAATCACGTTTTCCATCTCGTATAAAGGAGAACTCTCACTGATGGGTTCTTCTTCAAATACATCCAATACTGCACCACCAAGATGTGTTTGAAGCACATCCATCAATGCCGTTGTATCCAATACTGCACCGCGTGCTATGTTCACAAGCACAGCTCCTGCTTTCATGGCATCTAAAGCTTTCCGATTTATCAGGTGATATGTTTCATCCGTCAACGACAAAGTTAACACCACTATATCCGACTCGGAAAGGCTTTGAGTCAAATCACCCAACGGACGAATTTTCGCATATTCCGAACCCGTGCGTGCAACAACATCCACGCCAATCACCTGACAGCCAAATGCAGAAAAACGCTTTGCACACTCCGTGCCGACACTTCCGCATCCAACAATACACACTGTTTTTCCGTACAGTTCCAGTAGCCCGCGATGTTTTTCCCACTTATGCTGACGTTGGCTCTCTGCGAAAAAACGGCTTTGTTTATACAACTGTAACACTCCACAGACAGCAAATTCCGCCATTGGAATGCTGTATACTCCACGTGCATTATAGATCTTGATTCCATTTGAACGGATATATTCCAGTGGCACACGCTCCATACCTGCACTGGTAAGTTGGATATATTTCAGTTTCTTGAATTTTTCGATGTCATTGTAAAGAAACAATCCGTTACAGATTGCCATTTCATATTTTTCCGGATCTTCAACGGGGTGACGTTCATCCTGATGAAGAGTTAAATCAAGTCCAAAATCACGCAGGATGTAAATATCTTCCTCAGTCGCTTGAAACGCACCTGTTATAATCGTTTTCATTACATAGACTCCATAATATGTTTGACAATATTCTGTACTTCAATATGATTGTTGTTAAAAAAAATGTCATCTTTTTTCACCATATCCGCTTCGCATCGCCGTAATTTCCGAACTTCCACAGAAAAAATCCGTTCAATTTCCGCATAATCTTTAATAATAGCAGTATCGCAAAAACTCCTTGAAAGAATCACTGATTGTGAATCTAATCGAATATGTTCGGCTAGGATTTTTTCTGCGGGAAGATCACCGCTTCCAATCCGGGCGATTCCTCCAAAGCCAAACGGAATATTATGACTACGAATGATTTTCGAGATTCTGTCTACTGTTCCGTCTGCTAACAGATCAAACATAAATTTACGCCCATATTCTAAGTGGAGATCGTTTAGTCCGATATGGCACTCATCAATTCCGTCAAGGGTAATAATTTCATCTAAATGTTCGACCGCTTCTGATGTTTCCACAAGAAGTATTGTCTTTACACGGTGATTGACTGTTTCTAAAAAACTTCTAACCTGTACAACATTTTGAAAGTACGGAAGCATAATAATATCCGCACCATTTTCAATCACAGTGTTGATTTCATATTCTGAATTTTCATATATCGGATTCACACGGACAAGAAGTTGAGCATCTTTAAGAATACTACGAATTCGTCGCACATCATCCGTGGTATGGTGAGATTGCACGGTGTTCATACCACCCTGACGTTTTTCTTTTCCAACAGTTTCTAAATCAACAAAAATTCGATCAACTCCAGCACTGTCAGCGATTTGTGCTACATGAGGATCGTTGGTTATGTACATAAGTTTAAGCATTATTTGATATGTGATTCCTTGGTGTCGGTGTCGACTTTTAATGTAGCTTCTGTATTAACATTATCTGTGCCGGAGAAAACTTTAACGATGGTCATAAAGAAAATCTTTGCATCAAGCAGAAACGATACATTCTCTGAATACCAACAGTTCATCTCAATTCTCTTATGCCATTCGACGCCTTTTCTTCCATTAACCTGTGCCCATCCGGTAATTCCGGGACGGACATCGAACATATGAAACTGTTCTTCTGTGTATTTATCAACTGTCCACGGATGATAAGTAAGCGGCGGACGAGGTCCAATCAAAGACATCTTGCCTGAAATAAGATGTACTGCTTGTGGAAGTTCATCAATACTGAGCTTGCGTAACAACCGCCCTGTTTTCAAAAGCCGCGGGTCATCCTTACCAGAGTAAACACCACTTCCTGTGTGTTCACTGTTTTGTTTCATAGTTCGGAGTTTCAACATAGTAAATTCTTTTCCGTGAAGACCTAGCCGTTGTTGTCTAAAAAAGGCTGTCCCGGGATCTTCAATGTAGATTGCGATACAAGCAAATAGAATCAGCCACCCGAAACATACAAGAATGATAATTCCGCATAGAATATCGCCTACTCGTTTTATAAAATTTCTATACACCTCTCACCACTCCATCTCAATGTCATCCAGTCACTGTACTTGCGACTCAATAAGTTTTTCTTTATTTTTTGTCGATATTCTCACAAACTCCAAAGCACAACCATGATTCATTATAGTAAATTATCGAAAATTCCTCTGGATTTCAATTTTCGTTAAAATACATTTGTACAGAGGCATAATGTATCTCCTACACCGGTGTTGTAATAATCAAAAAAAGAAAATCACACGAATCAAGTTCAAACAATCATGTCGAAAAAGAGCCATGTGATTTGTAGCGAGCGGTACGTTGACATAAATCCTCTCCGACAATCATCTTATTATGTTTCTTCAATTATAGCACTAATTCCTATTTTTGTCAACTGATAAGCGGCATAAAAATGTACATTTATTTCCAAAAATATGAAGTCGGCGAATTGCCTTATTTTTTCGCTTTTTTCTCCGTTTTTATTTCCCGATATTTAGTTTTTGAAGTTTTTTCTTTACAGCTTTGTATGTGATTTAAAGTTATACCAAGCATACCTTGTTCGCATATTTATACAATTATATCCCGAAACTGCGGCAGATTATTTGTCGTTTCTTCACAGTATTTGATGCTGTATTTTGTCAAAATATACAATTGACAAACGTACACATTGCATGATATAATGGCAATACAGTAAACAGTATTTCAGAAAGGTTGGAAGGATCATGGTAATCAAGTATATCGGCGTAATTCATTGGTCTATGGGCTGTCCGTTGTTATATGCTAATCCGATACCGCATCCGCTGAAGCATATTCAACTCAGCACATAGGCTCACACATTTACAGTAACCTGTCGATGTTTTGGTCTATGTGCTTTTTTAATAATCGGATGCAGGCAAAAGTGTCTGCGGAGAAGATAATATTACACCGTGTGAAGTTGGCGAATTAGCTTACAATTCGGATAACTAAAAACACCTGTTAACATAATATTCAGTGACAGGGTTGCTTACTTCAAGTAACCCTGATTCACTGTTATAATAAAAAAGGAGGTTGTTCCTATGCTTTATAAGCTGTTGTTCAAGCGTAGCATTAATGTATATCGCAGGAGCTATATATCCATACTGACTATATTTATTGCAGCTATATCAATACTTTCCTTTCTTCAAATTTATCTCAATTCATGTTACAATTTTAATGATGCGGTCACTATCCCAAAGTTGACAGCTGAATACACCTGTGATATAAGGGTTAAAAATTTACCTGCCTCCGAAGTGCATTTGTATAACGATATTGATCATATAGAAATGAAGTATGAAAACGGAAATCTCGATATATTTATACTGGATGAAAGCTATGCTGAAGAAATAAAGTATCAGGTTGCGGAAAGATTCAATAGCGTAATACGAGAGAATTATGACTTCTCTGACGATACATTACCGCATATCAGAATGTATTATTTCACAAATATTGATGACATTTATGAATCCCACGGCGAGAGCGTTGAGCCTTTTATAACATCTTTTCAAATTACCCTTACTGTTTTTGCGATAATCTCCATGACTCAGGTATACAACAACTACATTGAAGAACGCAGCAGTGACATACGTACTCTTGTCTCGATAGGAATAAACGAAAATACCTTATCACGCTTTTTCGGAATCGAATGCACAGTACTTTATTTAATTTCCTACTTTATCGGCATGATATTCGGTGGAGTTATTGCATACCTGTTTTTTCTCCCCGGGAAGATTTTCAATTTGGCTGAATCAAATATTGTCTTCCCCGTTTTTAAAGTAAACATCACATCACTTCTTCTCACATTTATTATAGGGTTTCTTGCCGTTAATATTGCGTTCCGATTTGTTCTTAACAAAATACTCAAGATAGATGCCTCCTACACCTGTGCTGACACGATAGTTGAATTTAACCCCGACAAATCGAGAACGCTTTATTACAGACGAAAAGGTGGCTTCAACAAATTCTTCTCGACTGTTTTGAGTAAACGCAGTTCAAAAAAAATAAAAATCTTAAAATTCATCTCGACACTGCTGTTACTTTGCTCGGTATTTATAGTAAATCTTATATGTCTGGCTACAGCAGATGCGATTGTTACCGATAGAGCGTTCTTTAAATATGAAACATCAACTTCAATTTCCGGCTACATTGCCAATTTATCAATTTATATCGTGATATTAGTATGTACATTGTTTTTTGCTTCATCGCTTTTAAGTGTAATAAACAAGCAACAGGTTAACTCGTTTTCAAGTTCGGCTGTACTAATGTACACTCTCGGGGCAAAGGAAGAAGATATATATAACTATTTGCGTTCGTATATAAAGAAAACCACAATATGGACTTTAATAATAAGCTGTGTCATCGGTCTCGCCGGTTCGGTTTATCTAACTTATATACTATCGGTAGGAACATATTTCTTCAGAGGATTACAATTGCCCAACATATTTAGCTATATCGGTATAGCGATTATCGCGGCGGTGTACTATGCCGTATCCATAAAAAGTCTGAACAACAGCTACACGGAAATTATTGAAACAAAGATAAACGGAGGTAATTAATTTATTGGCAATTCTTGAAGTTAAACAAATTCACAAGGACTTTGTAAGCGGCTCCAGAACCGTAAAAGCAGTCAATGACGTAAGCTTTAAGGTTGAGAAAGGCGAAATGATTGCCATAACCGGTCCATCGGGAGCAGGAAAAAGCACTATATTGCAAATTTGTGCAGGTCTCATGAAGCCGTCAAACGGTAAGGTCATACTTGACGGCAACGACCTTTACGACATGAACAAAAATATGCTGGCAGATTTCCGTCTGAATCACGCAAGCTACATATTCCAGTATTACAACCTGCTACCCATGCTTACGGCGAGAGAAAATATAGCTCTCCCCTCTATGTTAAAGGATGTAATGCCCGATGACAGTGCAATTCATGCTATAACTGATATGCTCGGAATAACGCACCGACTCGATCACTTCCCGTCAGAGCTTTCGGGAGGAGAACAGCAAAGAGTTGCAATAGCAAGGGCCTTGATAAACGACCCACAGTGCATTTTCGCCGATGAACCTACAGGAAACCTTGACGGCAACTCTACGGGAGACGTAATGAAGCTTTTCTCATCTTTAAATGAAAAAGGACGAACAATCGTCATCGTTACGCACGACCCCGAGGTTGCAAGCTACTGTCACCGCATAATGACAATCACCGACGGAAAGCTCACACATATTCGAGATAATGTATAAAAAACAAAATGCCCATCTTAAGTCTGTGACCTCAGCGTCTGTGACTTACAGATGGGTATTTCGTGGCATCATGCCGTATTCATTTTAGAAATTAATATAACCCTCAAAATTATCAGTATTCTCTTCTGATTCAATAGTTCTCAGGTGATCTCTCGTACTATCGCCTATTCCGCAAAGGTATGCGTTCTTTTCGCTGTTGTAGGGGTAAGCCTCACGCAGTCTCTTGATGTCTTCGGGATTCTTTGTAGCGAAGACGTGGGATTTTCCTACGGGACAAATTTCGTATCCGCTCCAGTCCTGCTTTTTCCACATTTCGTATTTTTCCTTAGCGTATAGGGGGTTAGGAACGGTTATAACGAATCTCTCAAACTTCTCTTTCAGTGCTTCAAAGGCTTCAAATATGTCGGCTTCGGTTTTGAGCATCGTAAGTGAACAGCTTGCTATTGCGATATTGTTCGGCTGAACATCAAAATGAACAGACGGGAATGAACCCTTGACGTACTTTATTCTCCCGTCATAAAGCGGAGCGGAAGTATCGTATATCACCATAACGTCCGTATATTCGTCTTCGTAATCATTCGGAAGATAATCAATCAGAAAAAATGCGTTTCTCTGAATACCCGTATATGTCATCGTTGTGTAAGGAGTCGCAAGAATATACGACTGATTTACTGTTTGACAGCCTATATCGTATATGTTCTTTACCCCGATGACACGACAGAAGTTGAAGAAATTTGTGTATTTTTCATGTACACGGTAGTACTCGTATCTTCTCCTCTGTAACACCATATCCGTATCTTCCGATTCCATTGCGGGTTTGCGATAAATATCCTCCGTTCCGAGAAGCTGTTTTGCCCAGTATTCACAATCGTTGTGATTGAACCTTCGGGGACTCTTGACGGGTTGAAAAGAAAATGTCGGCAAGAACATATGCGTTATGCTTTCCCTCGCTATCTCTTCTTTTTTTGTCATTGTTTTTTCTCCTTTAAAATATAAATTAATTTACAGAAGTGCGAGTGTTTTTTAGCTCACTGCTTCTGCCCACATTGTAATATATTGCGGTTGAAAAGTCAATATTTATTTGGCGAAAAATCACTTTTTTGTATATATAAACAAAAAAACTACACTTGTATTTGTGCAACTGTCACAAAACAAAATCACATTTGGTTTAAATGCACAAAATTCCGCCGACTGCTACGAACGCAAAAAAAGGTGACGTTTATCCTATCGAAATTTCACCGAAATACTTGATTTTTTCTTCCTCTTGTGATATACTTTCCTCGTATAATGTTACGGTGTTGACGAAGAATGTGCGTACCGTTTTTCCTTTCTCAGAGAGTCGGGGTTGGTGTGAGCCGACAAAGGATTGTATGCTTTCCGCCTTCCGAGCCGTTATTTATCGTTCAATGAGGCTGATATTCAGCGAATTTGGGTGGCACCACGAGTCCTCTCGTCCCAATATATCGGGAGAGGATTTTTTTGTTTCTCTCCGTCATAAATATTGTTAAAGGGGTAAATAAAATGCTCGACATCAAATTTCTGCGTGACAATCCCGAAGTGGTAAAGCAGAACATCAAAAACAAATTCCAGGACTACAAGCTCCCTCTTGTAGACGAAGTTATCGCTCTGGACGCTGAGAACCGTGCAACCATGCAGGAAGCAGACGCTCTCCGTTCCAACAGAAACAAGCTCTCCAAGCAGATCGGCGGTCTTATGGCTAAGGGTCAGAAGGAAGAAGCCGAAAAGGTTAAGGCTCAGGTAAGCGAACAGTCCGAAAGACTTGCAGAATGCGAAAAGAAAGAAGCTGAGCTTGCGGAAAAAATCAAAACAATCATGATGTCTATCCCGAACATCATTGATCCCTCCGTTCCGATTGGTAAGGATGACAGCGAAAATGTTGAAATAGAACGCTTCGGCGAACCCGTTGTTCCCGATTTCGAGGTTCCCTACCACACCGATATTATGGAACGCTTCGCAGGTATCGACCTTGATTCCGCTCGCCGTGTTGCCGGTAACGGTTTCTACTACCTCATGGGCGATATTGCTCGTCTCCATTCCGCTGTTATCTCCTACGCTCGTGATTTCATGATCGGCAGAGGCTTCACATACTGCGTTCCTCCGTTCATGATTCGCTCCGACGTTGTTACCGGTGTTATGAGCTTTGCCGAAATGGACGCTATGATGTACAAGATTGAGGGTGAAGACCTTTACCTCATCGGTACATCCGAACACTCCATGATCGGTAAGTTCATCGACCAGATCGTTCCCGAGGCAGAGCTTCCCTACACTCTCACAAGCTATTCTCCTTGCTTCCGTAAGGAAAAGGGTGCTCACGGCATAGAGGAAAGAGGCGTTTACAGAATTCACCAGTTTGAAAAGCAGGAAATGATAGTTGTCTGCAAGCCCGAGGACTCCATGATGTGGTACGACAGACTTTGGCAGAACACTGTTGATTTCTTCCGCTCACTCGATATTCCCGTTCGTACACTCGAATGCTGCTCCGGTGACCTCGCCGACCTCAAGGTTAAGTCCTGCGACGTTGAAGCATGGTCTCCCAGACAGAAGAAGTACTTTGAAGTTGGATCCTGCTCCAACCTCGGTGACGCTCAGGCAAGAAGACTTCGCATCAGAGTTAACGACGGAAACGGAAAGAAGTATCTCGCTCATACTCTTAACAATACCGTTGTTGCTCCGCCGAGAATGCTTATTGCGTTCCTCGAAAACAACCTCCAGGCTGACGGTAGCGTAAGAATCCCCGAGGCTCTCAGACCTTACATGGGTGGCACAGAAGTTCTCATCCCCAAGAAGTAATATAAAAACAAAAAAAGCTTGCAATCCCGATAGATTGATGTTAGCTCCAAAAGTTAGACCAAAAATCTAACGATTCGGAATCACATCATTCAGCCGATTGCAGGCTTTTTTATTTTGATGATATTGTTACGACAACAAGCTCGGGGGAATTGAACACTCGCGGCAGGTCATTTTTCATCAGTCCACGGCTGACTATAACGTGACCTCCGTTCAAATTATAGCTTCCTCCGGCATATTTCGGAAACCATCCCTGATGAGGAGCGTAAAGTCCGTTTAGAACCAACGGAAGTCTGACCTGACCGCCGTGTGCATGACCGCATAATGTCAAATTAAATCCGTGAGAGGTATAGCTTTCCGCATATTCCGGACGATGTGACAGCAGAATATTATAGCACCCACCGTCAAGCTCTACCGAATCTATGACGGATTTGAAATTTCTGTCGGAATAGTACAGCGGATCATCGAGTCCGTACAGCATTATGTTGTCACCGAGGTACATACTTTTATCGGAAATAACATTAACTCCACAGTCGGCGATAAGCTTTTTTATGTCATCGGTAAATTCTACCCATCTTTCGTGGTTTCCCGTAACATAATAGCACGGATATTTTTCGGAAAGTCTCGTTAGCAACAACTTTGTCGGAGTAAAGTCACGCTTATCATCTGCAATATCCCCGGAGAAAAACACGGCTTCGGGCGAATATTTTGCAATTGCGTCAATCAACTCCGACTGTTCCCTGCCGTATAAAGTTGAATGCAGGTCTGTCACAAGTGCGTATGTGTGCTTAGCGGAAACAAGCGATGTTTTTATTTCGTAATTCCGCACAGTCAATCCGTCGTACAACGCAACTCTGACAAGTGCAAATGCGGTTGCCGATACTGCAAGTATGTTCTTCAGTTTATGCTTTTTCTTTTTATCTGCGTTTTTCAATATAAATTCTCCGGTGAATTTTTACAAATTACATTCTTCCGACAACCTTGGGTGTTAGACCTCGGGAGTTAGCTCTCGTGCGTTTGCCTGTGCGATAAGCGAAAGTCTTGCGGCGGCGAATATATGTCTCTGTGTCATGGCTTTTTCGCTTCCGTTAAGTGAATCGAGTATAAGCTGTCCGAAAAACGGCAATCCTGTAGTTCCGTTTGCGTTTATACGAAATTCCCCGTCATCATTTACGAGATACAGAATATTTCCGCCGCCCACAGTCAAGTCTATGTTCTTTCTCATCTCAATATACCCGTGAGTGCCGTTAATAGTGCATCTTCCGTCTCCCCACGTTTTAAGTCCGCTTGGGGACAACCAGTCTACACGATGATACCCTGTAACTCCGTTGTCGGCGGTGAGGTGCATATCTCCGAAATCGTCAAGCTCCGGGTAATCTCCGAATCTGAAATTGCCGATGGAAGAAGAATCCACCTGTGCGAAGTCTGACCCGGAGTAAAACAAAAACTGCTCTGCCTGATGTGAGCCTATATCGCAAAGGATTCCGCCGTATTTCTCACGCTCGAAAAACCAATTCGGTCTTGTTTCGGGTTTCAGGGAATGTGGTCCTGTGCCGATTATATTTACGACTTTTCCGATAAATCCTTCATTTAATATATATCCCGCAAGGACGGAGCATTCGCTTTGAACCCTCTCGGAATAGCACACAAAATATCTGCGTCCGGTTTCATGAACCGTTCTTTCGGCTGTTATAAGCTGTGCAAGTGTTGTGAAAGGTGCCTTATCCGTGAAATAGTCAAGCCCGCGTCTCATTACTTCGCATCCGAGTGCCGCTCTTTCGGACGGAATTGCAGCTGAAGCTATCAGGCGTATTCTTTTGTCCTCGCAGATTTTGTCAAGCGAATCACATACGGTTGCACCGAATCTGTTTGCAAACTCCTCTGCCTTTTTGCTGTCCCTGTCGCACACATACAACAGCTTTGCTCCCGCCGAAATAAGTCCCTGACACATACTGTTTATATGCCCATGCTCAAGTCCTACTGCGGCAAAGCAAAATTCCTCTCCGTCAACTACCCTGCACGGCTTCTTTATTCCACCGATATATTCGTTTATGTTCATTCCGTTCACCCGAGTTTTGAATTTTTTATATTATAGCATACCTTGCAGAAAATTACAATGCGACAAAATCAAAATCGTGTTTAGTTCATCCACGCTTTGCACATACTGTATATAATGACTGTTTTGCCGAAAATACGAATTTTAAAATTATATATTTTGATTAATTCTTTAACTTATTGACAAATCATAATAATGTTAGTATAATGTAATTGTAGGCAGATTTGCTACAAAAAAATCTATAAAGGTGGTATTATTCATGAAAAGAATTGTTTCTTTACTTCTGATTTTCTGTTTACTGCTTTCCGCACTTGCAGGTTGCTCCGAAAACAGCGACAATAACCAATCGGAATCATCCGATACTGTTCAGGGAAGCAACAATGATGCCGTTGTGGACGAAAACGACGATAGCTCCGACACCGAGCCTGAATCATATTCGGCAAATATTCCGTCCGGCACAGGCTACAACGGCGATACCTTTACGATTATCACCTATCCCGAAAACGGCGGAATTTGGAGTGACGTTGACTGGAGTGCAACCGAATACACGGGCGAAACGCTGAACGATGCAGTTTATTCCCGTACTACTCAGGTTGAAGACCTTCTCGATATAAACATTGTTACCGCTTATTCCGAAAGCCGCAGTGACCAGTCCACTCTTACAAACTCAGTTAATTCACAGGACAACGCATATCAGCTTTACACTATAAATATAGGCTCCGTATTTGCCATAGCACAAAACAACCTTGTTCAGGAGCTTAACAGCTTCTCCGAAAAAGGCACTCTCGATCTTACCGCACCGTGGTGGGATCAGAACATTATCACAGATCTCTCAATCGAAAACATGAACTTCGCACTTACCGGAGACATCGGTACAATGTACAAAAAGTCTATCGGTGCAATGATGTTCAACAAAAATATTCTCGACCAAAATCAGCTTGAAAACCCTTATACTTTAATGAACGAGGGCAAATGGACAGTTGACAAGATGGTTGAAATGGGTCAAAAGGTTTCACAGGACCTTGACGGTAACGGTGAAATGGATCAGTCTGACCAGTACGGACTTATCTGCTTCTGCGACATGATGCCCATAGCTCTTATCGGTTGCGGAATCGACTTCTTCACAAAGGATTCAAGCGATCTTCCGCAGAACACATTCTATTCCGAAAAGACTGTTTCCGTTGTCGAAAAGCTTGCAACTCTCATGTATGACGAAAATCTCACCTACAGCTGGTCAAGAAAAGGTGTCGGCGAATCTCCCGCATTTGATATGTTCCAGACAGACAAGTCCTTGTTCTACTACGGTGAACTTCATGCTGTCGCTACCATGCGTGATATGGAATCCGAATTCGGTATTCTCCCCATGCCCAAGTATGACGAAACTCAGGACGGTTATCATCACTGTGTAAACCCCAATCCCTGTGCAACCTATGTAATTCCGATAACAAATGCGGAATATGAAAAGACCGGCTATGTTATGGACGCTCTCGGTGCTGCTTCAAAGAACGAGCTTACTCCCGCATACTTTGAAACCACTCTCAAAGGCAAGGTATCAAGAGATGAAGAATCTCAGGAATCTCTCGAAATAATAATCGGCACTGTCAGATATGACATCGGCTACCTCGGCGGCTTCGGCTTCAGTGATTTCCTCCTTACAATGGCGGATAACGGAAACACAGACCTCGCTTCCGGTTATGCAACTCGTGAAAAGATAATCAACAAGCAGACAGAAAGAATGCTTGCAAGCTTCACCGCACTTAAAGAAGCTCTCGGCGAAAACTAACGAATAACAAAAAATGCAGTGGCAATTGACTGATACACAATCAAAAGCTACTGCATTTTCTTTATGTTTTAATTAATATATACCTACGAAAGAGATAACGGGGCAAACTCTGGAGTCGGTAATTCTGATACGGATTTCATCAGTCTTTACTGCATCAAAGTGTGCAATCTTCTTGTAGCCGATGGTAGTGCCGTGGTTTACTTCAACCCAACCGTTTTCGGTATTGGCTTCGATAACGTAGCTTTCTACACGCTGGCTCATCTTGATGTTTTCTTTGATAACTACATGAGTAACGTCGTGAACTTCATCAAGCTTGATATTGAGTGTTACAGCGTTTTCACCGTCGTAAGGCTTATAGTACGTATCATAACTGTCGGTCTTTACGTTTTCGGGGAGGTCATAACCGTTGTCGTGGTCTGCTGTAAAGGTTGCGTTTTCGGCAAAGTTAACTGCAAATGTCTTTCTGATATAATCACCGATCTGGTGGAGTCTTTCAACGTCACTGTCGCTGAAAAGTCCACGTCTGTCCGGAGGAATATTGAGAAGAAGAGTAGAGTTACCGCCTACGGAACGATACCAAATATCAATGAGTGTCTCGAAGGAACGAACACGATCATCCTCTGTTTCATGATAGAACCAACCGGGTCTGATGGAGGTGTCTGTTTCTGCGGGGCTCCACTTATAGCCCTTTGCATCCTTGAGGAATTCACGGCTTCCGAGGTCTTCGTCCATTGCATTGATGGTCTTTTCACGGAATTCGGTAGTATCGCTCTGCTGGCTTCTTGCAGCTACTTCTTCGGGTGTGTAGAATCCGGTAGGAAGAACGGACCATTCGCTGGGTCTTGTGTGACCTGCTTCGTTACCGCACCAACGAATATCGGGACCGCTGATTGCGATTGCGGCATTCGGCTGAAGTTCTCTTATGAGTGCGTAATATCTTTCCCAGTCGTAAACCTGCTTCTTACCGTTGGGACCTTCACCGCACGCACCGTCAAACCAAACTGAGAAAAGCTCACCGTAGTTTGTGCAAAGCTCTGTAAGCTGGTTGCAGAAGTAATCGTCGTAAGGCTTGCCCTGACCGTAAAGCTCGGAGTTTCTGTCCCAAGGAGAGAGATATACGCCGAATTTGATTCCGCCCTTAGCACAAGCGTCTGCAACTTCCTTAACAACGTCACCCTTACCGTCACGGAACGGGCTGTTCTTTACGGAATGCTCGGTGTAAGCGGACGGCCACAGACAGAATCCGTCGTGGTGCTTACAGGTAAGGAGAAGTCCCTTGATTCCTGCGGCTTTGAGTGCGTCAACCCACTGGTTTGCATCAAGCTCTGCGGGATTGAAGATGGACTCGGGTTCTGTACCGTCGCCCCATTCTCTGTCGGTGTAGGTATTTACCGAAAAATGTGCAAAAGCGTAAAATTCCATTTCCTCAACAGCAAGCTGACGGGGAGTAGGATGAGCTTTTACGAGAAGCTTATCATATTCGAAATTTGAATACATTTTATCCTCCTTAGTATTGTGATTATATCGTATTCACTGACTGTAGTATACCACAAAACCCACATTTCGTCAACCGTCTTTTTGTTTCGATTTTACATATTTTTCAGATATAATCACACATAGGAACATTTTAGCTCTTTGGCATAACTACAAATGCGTTATTTATCCATCTTTCGTGGCCGAGACTGGGGCGATTCACATATTCTCCTCCGTAAACCATTGCCGTTGAGCTTCCGCCGTCAAGCATAGCCGCATTGTACGCTCCTTCTTCAAGCATTACGTCCTGTAAAACATCAAGGTCGCATCCGATACTCCAGTCTGCCTGTCGGCCGTCAATTACGAGGAACAAAAACTCTCCCGTTTTTCTCTGCCCTATCGCAGTACGAGGTGCAATTCCCCATCCGCCGGTACCGTTTTTAATAAGTCCCTCACCGTTGACCACAAGGAACGGAGCAAACGATACCGCACTCACTA
>CAYWFS010000006.1:36251-58038 GCA_964457685.1 uncultured Ruminococcus sp.
ATAAGTCCCTCACCGTTGACCACAAGGAACGGAGCAAACGATACCGCACTCACTATGTTATTTTCGATTGCCCAGTCCGCCGTACAGTGTCGAAGTACCAATGCCCCCTCATCATTGATTCCTATCATATTGTAAACCGTGTTGTCTATTGCAAACGGATATACGATGTTTCCGTCCTCGATAAGAAGTCCGGCAGGCATTCCTCCGTTTGAGTCATAGTTAGCTCCGTCCTGGAAACCGCCACCGTTTATACCTGCTACAGCACCGGAATTCGCTACCATTGTCATTACGTTTTCGCCGCAGGTATACTGCTGAGAGGTATCAACAAGCTTTACTCTGGTCGGGTCTTCGGTAAGCATTACGTATCCTCTCCATGTTCCACCCGAGACTTCTTTTACATAAAGTCCGTCTTCAAGCATTGTGTAGCCCTCGGCTATGTAGTCGCTCTCGCCATCTTCAAGCTCAGGCACGGGATCCTGCTCCTGACTGTACGCATATCTGTCGTTTTCCTTTTTCTCGGTCTCTTGCGATTCTTCGGACTCCTCTGTTTCCTCTTCTTCTATTGTGTTATCCTGTTCATCGTCTTCGGTTTTGTCTTCGTTATCGGAAATTTCTTCTTCGGATTTTACTTCTTCCTCTGTCTCAGCCGTTTTTTCAGTCTCAGGTATAACTGCTTCGTCAGGCTCATCGTTTTTTACTTCCGTTCCCGTCTCTTTATTTTTAAAAGAAAGAATTTCGGAGTCGTAGCCACTGTCATCTATCTCGTTTGCTTTCATTATCGAGTCGATATATTCGTCCGTGAAAAACATTGTTGCAAGATATTTATGCGACATAGTTCTCATTGCGGAGCATATCCATGTCGTTTGAAGCTTCGGACTTGCCCCTGCAACAATTAAAATATAAAAAGCCAACACGCACGTCAGAAAAAACGTCATGCAGCTTATAATAATAACAGAAAACGCACGTTTTACTATTTTCATTTCATCCTCGTTCTATTGTTTATACTTTATAGACTGAGACAAAACGGAAAAAGTTCCGTGCGTTTTATTCATTATTCAATTATTTGCTTTTTATGTATTTGTCGATAGCTGCTGCGGCTTTTTTGCCTGCACCCATTGCAAGAATTACTGTAGCGGAGCCTGTTACAGCGTCACCGCCTGCATATATTCCCTCTCTGGATGTAAGTCCGTCATCATCCGTAACGATACCGCCACGCTTTGACACCTCAAGACCGTCTGTTGTGGACTTGATAAGCGGATTCGGGCTTGTTCCTATTGCAATTATTACGCAGTCTGCTTCAAGAACAAAATCCGCACCCTCAACGGGAACAGGTCTTCTTCTTCCGCTTGCATCGGGTTCGCCAAGCTCCATTTTCTGGCATACAAGACGTGCGGCATTTCCGTTTTCATCAGGTTCTACGGAAACGGGATTTGAAAGGAGTCTGAAATCTATTCCCTCCTCCTTTGCGTGTTCAACCTCCTCGGCTCTTGCGGGAAGCTCACTTTCACCGCGGCGATATACAATATATACGTTATCCGCACCGAGTCTCTTTGCACATCTTGCGGCATCCATTGCGACATTACCGCCACCGACTACCGCAACATTCTTTGCACGCATGATGGGGGTTGCGGAGTTTTCCTTATAAGCTTTCATGAGATTGATTCTTGTAAGGAATTCGTTTGCGGAGTAAACACCGGAAAGGTTCTCGCCGGGGATATTCATAAAGTTGGGAAGACCTGCTCCCGTTCCGATATATACGGATTCAAATCCGTCTTCAAGAAGCTCATCAACGGTGATTGTCTTGCCGATTATGATATTTGTTTCAATCTTAACCCCGAGAGCTTTAAGATTTTCTATTTCCTTTGCAACTATAGCCTTCGGAAGTCTGAATTCGGGAATACCGTATACAAGAACTCCTCCTGCCGTGTGAAGTGCTTCAAAAACAGTAACATCGTAACCGAGCTTTGCAAGATCTCCGGCACAAGTAAGACCTGAGGGACCGGAACCGATAACAGCTACCTTATGACCGTTCTTTTCGGGGAGAACGACTTCACCGCAGTTATGCTCGTTATGGTAGTCCGCAACGAATCTTTCAAGTCTGCCGATTCCGACCGGCTCACCCTTGATACCTCTAACGCACTTTGATTCACACTGCGATTCCTGGGGACAGACACGACCACATACTGCCGCAAGTGAGCTTGAATTTGAGATTATCTTATACGCACCCTCGTAATCGTTTTCTGTAATCTTCTTTATGAAGTGAGGAATTTCGATGTTTACGGGACATCCCGATACGCAAGGCATATTTTTGCAATTGAGACAACGTGCGGCTTCGTCAAGTGCGGCTTTTTCGGTATATCCGAGAGCGACTTCATCATAGTTTGTTGCTCTTACCTTTGCGTCCTGCGAGGGCATTTCATTCTTTTTCAGTGACATATTTGGCATGATATTTCTCCGTTACTCAGTTATTGGCTTGTTTAAGCAGATTGCAATGCTCATCACGGGCGTGCTTTTCCTGTTCTTTGTACATAGCTCCACGCTTGAGAGCCTCGTCAAAGTCTACCTCGTGACCGTCAAATTCGGGACCGTCTACGCAGGCAAATTTTGTTTTTCCGCCTACCGTAAGTCTGCATCCACCGCACATTCCCGTTCCGTCTATCATGATGGGGTTCATGCTTACTACGGTCTTGATTCCGTATTCCTTTGTAAGCTGTGAAACGAACTTCATCATTATAACGGGACCGATAGCTATTACTTCGTCATACTTTTCGCCGCCGTCGATAAGAGCCTTCAGAGCATTGGTTACAAGTCCCTTTTCGCCGTATGAGCCGTCATCCGTCATCATAACGAATTTATCGGACACACCCTTGAAATCGTCCTCGAGTATAACAAGGTCACGGTTTCTGAAGCCGACTATGGAGTGAACCTCACATCCGTTTTCGTGAAGCTTCTTTGCAACGGGATAAGCGATAGCACAGCCGACACCGCCGCCGACTACCGCAACTTTTTTGAGTCCGTCAACCTCTGTCGCTTTTCCGAGAGGTCCTGCAAAGTCATGGATATATTCTCCCTCATTCAGCTCCGCAAGCTTATCGGTAGTTGCACCGACTTTCTGGAAAATTATGGTTACATCGCCTTTTTCTCTGTCGAAATCCGCAACGGTAAGAGGTATTCTCTCGCCTTCCTCATCTACTCTGAGGATAATGAACTGTCCTGCCTGTGCTTTTTTTGCAACAAGGGGAGCATGAATATTCATTTTGATTACTGTCGGATTCAGAATCTTTTTTTCTGTTATCTGATACATAATATGACCTCGTATAGCATTTTTATCTCAATACTTTACATTATATCACATTTCCGTCGTCTTGTAAACCGAGATAGCGAATGAAATCGAAAAAAGTAAGAAATGCTTTATCCGTTCTCTTATGCAACCTTGACATCATTTTCCGTCGCATTTTATTTAAGCAATATGAATATACTTTTACAAAAACAAACAAAGCAGGGGCTGTCTATGCTTGAAAATATTTCATCTGTTCTCGGCTCGTTTATAACTCCGTTTGTGTTGTTCACGACCTCGATTATTCTGTTTTCCGCAGCACTTAAAGCACTCGCAAAAAGAAACAGCACAAAAAAAGAATACACCTCGCACGATTCTCTCTCATCATTTCAGGCTTTCACTCTTGCTCTTGCGGGAACGCTCGGAGTCGGAAACATCACGGGTGTTGCGTCTGCTATTATTTTGGGAGGTGCGGGTACAGTATTTTGGATGTGGATAGGTGCTTTTGCCGTCACTGTAATAAAATATGCCGAGGTATATCTTGCACTGCTTTACAGGCGAAAGGACAAATACGGCTACTTTGGCGGTGCAATGTATTATATTCGGGAAGGACTTTCCTCTCCGTTATTCGGCGGAGTATTTGCACTTCTATGCATTGCAAATTCACTGGTGACGGGAAACATTGTTCAGTCAAATGCGGCTTCCTCAATGATATCGGAAATCTCACGTTCGTCTTACAAAGCAAAAACAGGCGTGATTCTTGCTCTGCTTGTTCTTGCATCAATTATATACGGAACAAGACGTATTGAAAAAATAAGTGCGTATCTGATACCTCCGTTGTCCGCCGTATATATCGCCATTACCTTATTTATAATCATCGAAAACCGTTCCCTCGTTCCCGATATTTTCAAGGATATTTTTTCTTCCGCATTCTCAACTCGTGCATTGCTCGGAACGGCATCAGGTTACAGCATGAGTAAAGCTGTTCGCTACGGAATAATGCGTGGGATATTCTCTAATGAAGCAGGCTGCGGAACATCTCCAACCGCACACGCCTGTGCAAATGCAAGCTCTCCGAAAGCTCAGGGAAAGCTCGGAATTGCGGAGGTGATATTCGATACTCCGATTCTTTGCACGCTCACCTCCCTTGCGTTTCTTATTGCAGACAAAAAATACTCCGTAATTTCCCTTGCACAAAGCAGTGATTCTGCGAAAGCAACTCTTATCGCTTTTGAATCACTCGGAAATTTCGGAGTAACCTTGTCATTTCTTATCGTTCTTTTTGCATATGCTACGATAATAGCACAAATATATTACGGAAACATCGCAATAGGATACCTAAGTACAAAAAAGCGTTACCGTTATCTCTACTACGCACTGTCCGTAATATGCACCGTTATAGGCTCAATCATATCATCGGAGATAATGTGGCAATGTGCGGATATTCTGCTGGGTGCTATGACTGTTCTTAACTGTATCTCGCTTATTCTGCTTCAACGGGAGCTTCAATGGTAACGTCAGCCTTACGTCCTCTGTTTATCTCAACAAGCTTTTTAAGCACATCTACGGCTTCTCTGATGTTGTACACACCCGAGAGGTCATATTCTCTGAGAGACAGATATATTTTATCGTGAGCATTAAATTTCGGCGAATAGTGTGTCAGGTAGTATCTGAAATACTTATCAAGGGTCTTGTTATATTCCTCACTGCCGTTTTTAAGTCTCGAAAGTCTGGCTTTACCGAAAAGAATCTTTGCTTCCTCAAAGTACTTGCTGTTGATAAGGTAGCCTTTTCCGTACAGCTCCGACATTCTTCTGTCAAGGAGTGTTTCTGCGGCTTTTTTATCATCACCGAATGAAAGGAGATATGTATCGATATTATACACAAGCGAATTTGAAAGCTCATTTGCCGTTTCCGCCTTTATGGAAGACGATTCGTTTTTGGTATAATAACCTATTACCTCTGCAAGAGCTATCATAAGGTCATTTCTTATTCTGTCAATATCGCTTTCCTTTGCGATTCCGGCTCTTACAGCTTCAAGGAGGAGAGTATTTGTATAATCGGCTCTGTCGATATTTTCGGCATTAAGTCCGCTGTATGCTATTATATCAGTCATTTTCGTCTTCCTCCTCATCGTCAAGGTCTTCTATTGCGACATTCGGATCATATCCGTCCTGCTTTTGCATTGCGGCTTCACTGTCAAGGAATTCATCGAATGCGTCAAGCTCGTCTATGCTGTCATCCGCTTCGTCATAATCCGGTTCATACTTATCGTGGTCTGCAAGTCCGTCACTTTCAACACCGTCAAAATAGCCGTCTCCGTATTCTTCTCTGATAAAGTTGCCGGGTGTTTCTCTTGGACCGACACCGGGTTTTGCTTTAAGCTCATCACGGTCGGCAAACCATTTGACGTAGTTTTCACCGCTGTTTACCTTACGGATTATGCGTTCAACCTCTCTGCCCATGAGAGTATCTATGCTTCCTCGGCAATAAAGCTCAAATCTTTCAAAAAGCTCCTCAATAAGCTCGTTATCGCTTATTTTGTCATCGGTCTCCGTTTTTATGTAGTAGAAGAAGTACGTCAGCTCATTTAAAACATAGGTGTAATTTTCGCTTGTGATGTAACGAGATGAGCAAAAGCGTTCGATTATTTTTGTAACCGCACCGGCACCTATCTCGACACGTTCGTTTTCGACTATCGCACGGTTTCTGGTATCGGACAATTCTTTTGCTTCTTCTTCACTCAGTACCAGTCCGTATTTTGAGGATACTTCGTTTAAATCAAGTATCTCCTGCGAGACAGGTCTGAGGGACATATTCTCAAGTGATATCAATCCATTCATAATACTTTCACTTCCCGAATAAAATTAACAAAAAGTTTTTGTTTTACTATTGACAATGCAAATCGGTTATGTTATAATAATTATGTATTTACAATTTACATCGACTTGCGTCTAATATTACTATTATATCACTTGCGGTTATTTCTGTCAAGTGTTTTTTCTTTTTTATGACTTATTTTATCGGTCTTGCTTCGAGCATTTTTATCGGAACACCCTTTTCGGTGAAGTTACGCTCATATTCTGTAACGATATTTCCCTCTGCTCTTTCGGAATTATGAAGGTCTCTTGTTGAATATACTATTTCAAAACCGCTTTCGGGAAGAACCTCTACGGTGTAATCGAAAAGTGGGTCGTTGTCCGTCTTGAAAGCAAACAGTGCGTCCGGCTTTAACACTCTCTTATAGTTTTCGAGGAATGCGGGATGAGTAAGTCTTCTCTTTTCGTAGTTGCATTTTCTTGCCCACGGGTCACTGAAGTTTGCGATAATTCCCGCAAGAGAGCTGTCGGGCATAGCGGCTACTACATCTGCGGCATCCGCAACGATGAAACGAACATTTCCTTTAAGCTCTGCGGGAATATGGTATACGTCTCCGTTTTTGAAAAGCTGACCGTCGGGAGTAAGCCAACCGCCGTTTGCACCGAGCTTACCGAGACCTCTGCTGGATGCATATTTTTCAATGGCACATATAGCAACGTCCGATATTCTCTCAAGTGCGATATAGTTTTTATCCTGCTCTCTCTGTGAAAGCATTGTAATGAAATCTCCCTTTCCGCAGCCTACCTCAAGGTAAAGCGGTGCGTCATTTCCGAAAACCTCTACACCGGGAACCCACTTT
Organism: uncultured Ruminococcus sp.; assembly: GCA_964457685.1. Classification (GTDB taxonomy): domain Bacteria; phylum Bacillota; class Clostridia; order Oscillospirales; family CAG-272; genus UMGS1696. Next base: position 43,208 of record CAYWFS010000006.1, read on the forward strand.
TCAGGCTCAAAATTGTAAAGAAGCTCCGAAAGTGCAAGAAGTCTTTCGTTTCCGTGACGTTTTTTTCTCATTCTCATATTGATTATTACTCCGTTTTTTGATAGAATATAGGTGATATTAATTTTTGATAGTTTTATAATATAAATTATCCGAGAAGTCGCTTGACTGTCTCGCTGTCTATTATATCATAATATGAAAGAAAAATCTACATAAATAAACATAAAAGAGGTGAGATAATGGAATTAAACATCTTCATGCGTGAGCTGAAAAAAGCTCTCGTTGACAGAGGCATTCCTGAAGAAACAGCCGCAAAGCACGTTTCAAATCTGAGCCGCTCTTTTACCGACGACGATCTGTCCGAAATAGATGCGATACGTTCGGGAGAAGAGGTCGATCAGCTTGCCGACAGCATTTCCGTTATTTTGGCGAGGGGAAAGCAAAAGGCTACACACGGCAATTCAAATCAAGAAACGCACGATGAACAAAGTATTCCGATACCTCCGCCTAGACTGGAACCGATAAAAAGACCGGAACCTCAACACACCGAAAGGCAAAGGAACAACAGGCAAGCAAAGAAAAATCCTCCCCGTGAAGACGATTATTTTGAATACTCCCCCGACAGACCCCCGTCAACAAAGGGGATGCTTATATTCTGGGTCGGACTGTTTCTGACTCTCCCGATAACAGTTGGACTTGCGGCGGCGATATTCGGCTCATTTGCGGCGGTATTTGTTGCACTTGCCGGACTTATCGTCATCGGAATTGCGGCTCTCATCGGAGTGGTTGCGGCAGGAGCAGGTATATCACTCGTCGGTATTATTTTCGGAATAACACAGCTGTTTTCGTTTACGGCAGCCGGAATATACGAAATAGGTCTCGGAGTTATGGTTGCAGGTGCCGCTTTGTTCGTATCGGTACTTATATACAACCTTTCGATAAGATTTTTCCCGTGGGTAATATCCCTCGTCGGAATCTTCATGGGATTTGTTTTCGGAAAGCTAAAGGAACTTGTTATTAACGTAAGAAGGGAGTGCTACAGACTGTGAAGCCGGCTTCAATAATATCTCTTGTAATAGCGGTCCTTCTCATAGTTGTCGGACTTGTATCGTGCTTTGTTGCTCAGAATATGGCAAGCACAAACGGAGAATATCTTTTCTCGGAGGACAGAGGAGACGATTTTGTAAACACCGTTGATCTCAGCGATTCCGAAATATCAAAGATAGAGCTTATTGCATCAAAGGTTCAGATAAACATATACGGCAGACAGGAAAAATCGTATATTGAATTCATCAATTTCAAAGAAAACTACTATTCCCTTTCCAATGCCAACCGTGTACTGAGCTTTGACGAAATCCCCGATGTAAAATCAATGCTTAAGTTCTGGGAAAACGGTTTTTCGTTCAAAGGAATGAGATATATCTTTAATTTCAACAACACGATTGACGAAAGCCGCGAAAAGGTTATCAATATCTATCTCACAAGCAACAAGGCGATAAAGATATTTGACATACAGTCGGATGACCTTGTTCTGAATATCTCCGGAATGACTAGCGGAACAGACTACAACATAACCGCAAAGAACGCTGTAATAAACGGTGACATTATAAAGACCTCCTCCACTCTCAACATCAATACCGGAGACGGAGTAGAGCCTGCCGAAAATGTGGATATGACACTGTCTACCGCACTTATCCAGTATGTCAACGTAAACGCAAATACTTTAAACCTCAATGCCGACAAATTCCGTTGTAACGGCAAGGCAGTCATAAACAGCGACAACGGCAATATTTCAATCGGAACAGTGTCCTCCATCTCCGACATTGCTCTCGACCTCAGTACCGCAAGCGGAAAGCTCCTTATAGACGGCTCCGAGGTCATGAATGAATATACGACACCCACAAGCGACAGCACAAAGGGCGAAATCGTTATCACAACAAACTCATCGGATATCACGGTATTCCACTCAACAGCTGATTCGAATGTTGAGAACGAACCCTGAATCATACATAAAAGAAAAGGAAAACTAAAAATGAAGTACTCTTACAAAACAAGCGGAACCTGCTCTTCCGTAATCGACTTTGAAATCGAAGACGGAATCATCAAGAACATCGCTTTCACAGGCGGATGCAACGGAAACCTCAAGGCTATCTCCAAGCTATGTAACGGCAAGAATGCCCACGAAATCGCAGAGATACTCAGAGGAAACACCTGCGGACCTCGCTCCACATCTTGTGCAGACCAGCTCGCAAAGGCTATTGACGAAGCTCTTAGAGCTTAAACTATTAACCGCATAACAAAAAAGTCGGTATACTGTTGAAATAAAACAGCAACCGACTTTTTTTCTTTAATCAAAATCGTTTGACCTTGTGTAGTCTATAATTTCAATATCCGTGAAGTATGCTTTCAGTATCTCTTCCGAGGTGTAACCCTGAGCCGCCATATCCAAAGCTCCGTACTGACTCATTCCGACACCGTGTCCCCATCCTTTTCCGACAAAGATAAAGTTGTCCTCATCCTCTGCATACGCTATCTTATATCTGACCTCGTTTGTGGATTTGTCCTCTATCTCTTCCGTCTTGTAGATTGGAGATTCTTCCTCGGTATCGGCATATTTTTCATACTCCTCGCCCAAAAATGCCGCAACATTCTGCTTAGTCATAACAAACGCATCCTTACGGTATGATACAATCTTGCCGCCGTTTGTCATAATAACGCTTGCACTTCCGTTGTTTTCATCGAAATTTTCGGCAGTCATAACATATGCGTCTGCTATATTAATGTAACCGTAATCTATTCCGTAATCGGAGCTTGTGTCGTAGTCCGGTGCAACATAATCTACGATTATATCTTCCGTATACTCCACCTCACCTCTGCCGACAACGAAGTTTGCACTTTTTACATACGGTGTAAGGGAAGTTCTTACCTTGTCCGTTGTCGTTATCTCGACTTCTGTACCGTATATATCGGTGATTCTGAGCGTTTTTACATAGGTAGAGTTCTTTGCAAGCTCTACAATCTCAACATCTTCTATTTCGTCCTCAAGCTCGTCATATCCCGCCTTATGAAGTCTTTCGAGAAGCTCGTCAGGTGTCATTTCAACTATCCAGAAGCCGTTGTCGTGAACCATGTAGTTTTCCCACGGTGTTTCCACTGCACTGAGGTACGGATAATCTCCCACACCTCCCCATGCGTCCTTTGCACTTACGGTAACTCCGCCCATGGATGAAGAATAGTATGCGTTAACTATATCCCCGTCATAGGTCATTACTTCACCCTTTGTGTCCTCGACCGCACTCATGACGTTTTCGTTGATTTTTGCCGCACCCTTGTACACCTGACATTCGGTAGACTGACACAGGTCAAAGTTGTATTTGGAATGCTTTTCGAGATGAGTGAGAGTATATGAACGAACGGTTACCGCAAATGCTTTCAGTGTTTCGTTGAGCCATGAGTTTGATGTTTCATACGGAAGAACGCCTGCCACATAAGCTTCGAGGGGGATAACATTTATGAGAGAAACACCGTCAGTATCGCCGTTATCGTATCTTTTGAAGCAGAAAACTCCGTCGTATTTATTTTGTGCTGGAGTTGTTATGTATGTGTTGCCGTTTCTGTCCTCATGAGCCATCAGTCCAAGCTCACTGTCTCCTCCGTTATCGAACTCAAACAGTATTTCCTCACTGTAAGGGTTGATTACGGAAACTGCGGTGCTTGTCGGCTTTACTACATACACGTCCATTCGAGAGAAAATATCCTCTACGTCTTCTAGATATTCCTCAGCGTCATCATAGCTTGAAAAAGCACCGACTCTTATCGCATATCCCGAATAAATATATGACGGAATAGCATAAAGACCAAGCTTTGACAATGCTCTTTCGTTATCCTCGATAAGCTCCTCTACCTCGTCACGGTCGTATCTGTCGCACGCTATCTCGATGTGGTAGCCGCCTATATCGGTATCTCTTGCTCTGTCCGCAATAAGAAAGGTAAGGTCATTGTTTGTAAGATTTGCGTCTGCCGTACATGATATTACTTCTTCATCAATGTCCCACAGCTCGTTAAATTCCTTATCTTCGTCAAGATACTGCTCCCCTATGGTATAGCCGTCACTTGTTTCGCACTGGAACCCCGTTGTGATATTATCGCCGTACATAAGTCCCACACTTACAAGAACATCCCCGCTGTCCTTGAGCGAGGATGTATCAATCTCGGAATAGCTGCTATCGACATCCCTTGCACCGACTGATGTAGTCAATGTGAAGATGGTATAATATGCAACGCTTCCGACCATGAGTATTGCAAGAATCATTGCAAGAATACGCACCGCAAGCTTACTTTTCTCTTGGCGAGTACGTTTTTTTCGTTCGTTAATTTTCGACAATTGTATAGTCACCCCTAACCATTAAATAAACCGACTCGGATGTTGCGATAATGCCTCTGCCGTCACCTCTCGGAATAAGGCAAAGGTGATTCTTGGTGAACGCATATCCGTTATATATCTCATATCCGTCTGTAAGGTCTGCGATACCCTGATTTGCATCGGGAGCAGTACAGGTTGCAGTTCCGGAACGCAGAATAAGCTCACACGACGACACGGCATAAAGAGCGTCTCCCATATGAAGCTCGATTACCTCATAGCTCTGAGAAGCCTGAGAAGACTCGTCAGATGAGTTGTCTTTTTCAGTTTCATTCTCGGTCGGGAAGAAGAAATCGTCCTCGGTCTTCTCCTCAGTCTGTGAGGGAGTGAAGTCCTCGAGCTTTTGGTCTATTTCTTCGAGCAATTCCTTCTTAAAAACATCTCTGAGATAGCTCAGTGAGATAAGCGGATCCGATGAGCTGTCGTAAGCTGCCGCAACCGATAATGCAAGTCCTGCCACAGCAGCCGCAAGCACGGAAGCGATAACGATTTTTTTCTTTTTCATTTTAGTGGTTGCCTTTCATTTTATCTATGATATTATACACTTAAATGCACTTTTTTTCAAGAGCTATATAAAAACTCCCGACTGTACCGAGTGAAAATTTACATTTCATGTCGGTATCATTCGGGAGCTTTTGCTTTTCGGGCAATTTTTGCTTACTCTATTGTTATCTGCTCTGCCTGCGGAACGGTTATTCCTGTTGCCGGAACCTTATTTTTCCTACATTTTGAAGAACGCTCCTTATCAACGGCTTCTCCGTAGGTAACATTTGTTATCTCAACCCCGTCCTTCATACTGAACAGTGTTGAGCCGGAGGATGAGCGTGTACTCTTTTTCGGTATAAGAGAGGAATTAATAAGTATTCCCTTACCTGCACTGTTTTCGATAAATATATCTATCGGCTCATGCTCATACACCACAGCGGCAATGGGAGACGAATCCGAATACGCACCGGTAAGCTTACGTCTGTTCGTCTTTGTTTCGTATGCGGTAACGGGAATTTTTACACCCTTGCCGTTTTTAAAAATAAAGATAAAGCTGTCTTCGGGGTCGTAGCTACTCATTGCTTTCATCATTACGGGTCGCTCATCATCTTCAAATCCGAGTTTTACCGCAATAAATTCACCGAGAGCGGAGGCTTTAACAATGTCAAGGTCGGCGGTTTTGCACTTATATGCCTGGCATTTGTCGGAGAAGAATATTATCTCGGAGTGGTTGTCGGAATCCTCGCAATTTAGGATTTCGTCTCCGTCCTTCAGCTTCTGCTCATTTGCACGCATGATGGACTGTCTTGTTATCTTCTTGAAGTAGCCTTCTTTAGTAAGGACAAGGAACACATCGTAGTTTTCGGGGGTATTGTCTTCTTCGACATATGCACTCTCGTCAACCTCGATTATAGCGGTTTTTCTCGGCTTTCCGTATTTCTTCTTGATATTACGGAGCTGATTTGCAATGACTTCCTTTAGCTTTATATCATCTGCAATTATTCCCTCAAGCTCCTCTATTTCCTTTTGGAGGCTTTCGATTTCCTTTATTCTTTCGAGAATATACTCACGGTTAAGGTGACGAAGCTTTATTTCGGCAATATATTCCGCCTGTACCTCGTCAATGGTAAAGCCGCTCATAAGTCTGGGAACGACATCTGATTCCTTTTCGGTTTCACGGACGATTTTTATGGCTTTATCTATATCGACGAGTATTTTTCCGAGACCTCTCAGAAGATGAAGCTTATCCTTTTTCTTATCAAGCTCAAAGGAAAGCTCTCTTTTCACGGAGTTCATTCTGAATTTTATCCATTCCTCGATAATTCCACGAACTCCGAGTTGCTTCGGTGAGCCTTCGATAAGGACATTGAAGTTACACGGGAAGCTGTCTTCGAGTGTGGTCGAACGGAAAAGCTTTGCCATGAGAGCATCGGGATCGGTTCCACGCTTTACATCTATTGTAAGCTTAAAGCCGGAAAGGTCGATTTCGTCTCGTATATCGGCAATTTCACGGAATTTTCCATCCTTGAGGAGGTCTGTAATTCTTTTGAGAATAACGTCTATCGAAGTGGAATACGGTATCTCCGTTATTTCGATAAGGCTGTTTTTTGAGTCATATCTGTACTTTGAGCGAACCTTAAAGCTTCCGTCACCGGTTTCATATATCTTTTTCAGCTGTTCTCTGTCGTATATAAGCTCACCGCCGGTTGAAAAATCGGGTGCCTTTATCAAATCGAGAAGCTTATCCGTTGTGGTTTTCGGATTTTTAAGAAGAGCTATTGTTCCGTCACACACTTCGGCAAGGTTGAACGAGCATATCTGAGATTGCAGACCTACCGCTATACCCATATTCGGCGAGACAAGAATGTTCGGAAATGAAGTCGGAAGCAAGGCAGGCTCAAGCATTGTATTGTCGTAGTTCGGAACCATATCAACGGCATTTTTATCTATACCGCCGAATATTTCCGCACAAAAAGGCTCAAGCTTTACCTCGGTATATCTGGGAGCCGCCGCTGCATCTCCACTGTAATGCTTACCGAACGAACCCTTGGAATCAATGAACGGATGAAGAAGCGATTCGTTATCCCTTGTAAGGCGGACGAGGGTTTCGTAAATACCTGCGTCTCCGTGAGGATTAAGAGCCATTGTTCTTCCGGCTACAGTCGCACTTTTCATTCTGTTTCCCGTCATAAGTCCCAGCTTATACATTGTATAAAGGAGCTTACGATGAGATGGCTTGAATCCGTCGATTTCCGGGATAGCTCTTGAAACTATTACGCTCATAGCATACGGCATATAGTTTTTCTCAATGGTATCGACTATCTGCTGTTCGTTGATTATTGCCGGTGTGCTGTTTTCTTCAGGTGTGATTTTCTTTTTTTTCGGCATTTTTCAGTTATCTTTCGTTTTGGAATAATATTTTTTGCTTCATTTATGCCATATCGTTTATCTCATATAGCTGTGCATGGAAACAGATTTATGCTCTTTCTGCAACGTGAATCACAAACTCCGCAAATATGGAATTCGCCCACGCAAACCATGAACGGGTGAACTTTTCGGGTGCGTCCTTATGGAATCCCTCGTGCATAAGTCCTGTTCCTGCGGTTGTTGTTTCAAACATATCGAGAAGATAATTTATCTCATCATCGTTGTCTGATGTAAGACCCTGCATTGCAAGAGAGACGTGCCAAATGAAGTCCGGGGGAGTATGCGGACTTCCGATACCCTTTGCCGCCTTTCCCTCAAAGTAATAGGGATTTGCGGGCGAAAGTATGAAGCGTCTGGTGTTCTTATATATCTCATCGTCGCATGAGCAGTATCCGAGGTAAGGCACGGAAAGAAGGCTGGGTACGTTTGCGTCATCCATGAGAACGTAGTTGCCCATGCCGTCTGTTTCGTATGCGTAAATCTTACCGAATTCGGGATGGTCGTACACACCGTATTTTTCGATGCCGTTCTTTATTTCTCCACCGAGCTTTTCGGCACGAACCGCAAGTGCTTCATCGGCGTATACTTCCCGTACTATTTCGCACATGTAACCGAGGATAACGACTGCAAACATTTCGGACGGAATGAGGTACTGATACTCACAAGCGTCGTCACTGGGTCTGAATCCCGACCATGTCATTCCTGTGTATGCAACGGGAGTACCAAGACCACTGCAAGCAAGAGTATCCTGCGGAGGACAATTGGTTCTCACAAAGCGGTACTTTGAATTCTTCGCATGATCCTGCTCTGTCTCAAACACATCAAGTATCGTAGTACAAGCCTTCTTGAAGCTATCGTCAAAATGCTTTGTTTCGCCCGACACCTTCCAGAAATGGTATGCAAGATTTATCGGATAGCAAAGAGAGTCCACCTCATATTTACGCTCCCATGCCATAGGATTGTTGTTTTCTGTTTCGTCATGCTCTCCCCACGGGTTGATGTCTCCCTCTGTACGGTTGAAAGCGTTTGCATATGGGTCACAGATTATGCAGTATGCCTGACGCTTAATAAGGCTTGCTACAAGGTCTCTTATCTCGCTGTCGTTGACTGTAAGGGGCAGGTAGTGTCTCACCTGTGCAGAGGAATCTCTCAGCCACATTGCCGGAATATCGCCTGTTATAACGAACGCTCCATGCTCGTCAAGCTTTACTGTCGTTTCTATTGTATTGAGGTATGTTGCTCTGAACATTTCCGCAATCTTAGGTCTGCCCATTTTTATGAGCTTTTCCTCGATTTCGGAGATGTAGTGATTCATTTTTTCTGTAACGAGTGACATATTTACACCTTTTTCAGTTTATTTTTGTTTATTGCCGAGTTTGATTATTCTGCATCCTGCCGCTCTGACTATTCTGTTATAGTATGCAAGATATTCGCCGTTTGCGGGAGGAAGAATCGCATACAGCTTCTCAAGTGACAGCTCATCAGCCTGTCTCAGCAGTCCGAACAGTCTCTTTGAAGCCTCCCTTGCGTCTCCTTCTTTTCCGAGAATAAGCTTTTCTCCGCAGTCAATCATGTTTGCAACCTCATCGGATACAAGGACTCCGAATTTTCCGCTTGCGTTTTCACGGACGTAATCGACAAAGGCTTCGTTGTCTGCATCAATGAGGAAAAGCTCTGCCGACGGAGCATAGTGTTTATACTTCATTCCGGGGGATTCGGGTTTTATATTGTTTGCAAGAGACGGCTCAACTACCGCAGGAGATATAACAACCTTATCGCAAACCTCCGCAAGCATATCTGCCGTTATTGCACCTGGTCTGAGAATTGTGCAGTCTCTTCCGTCAAGCTTTACTACTGTGGATTCAAGACCAAACTCGCATTCTCCGCCGTCTATTATCATATCTATTCGCCCGTCCATATCCTCCAGCACATGGTATGCGGTTGTGGGGGACGGGATTCCCGAACGATTTGCACTGGGAGCCGCTATCGGATGACCCGAGACTTCAATAAGCTTATGGGCTATCGGATTTGACGGGCAACGCACTCCAACCGAGTCAAGACCGGCGGTAACGGTATCGGGGATAATATCCTTTTTTTGTAAAATCACAGTGAGAGGACCGGGCATAAATCGTTCTGCAAGCTTATAGTAGGTGTTGTTTGTATATGCGATATTTTCCGCATCCGACGGCTTTGCAATATGAACTATCAGAGGATTATCGGCAGGTCTTCCCTTTGCGGCAAAAATCTTTTCGGCAGAGCTTGATATAAACGCACTGCCTGCAAGTCCGTATACGGTTTCCGTGGGAATTGCAACGATACCGCCGTTTTTTATTACCTCTGCGGCTCTTTCTATTACGTTTTCATCCGTATCGTTTCCGACTATTTTCAGAAATTCGGTTTTCATAATTATCAGAAATCTCCGTTTTGCAGTTTTGCGGCAGTATCGGCAGTTGCAAGTGCGTCGATCATGCCGTCGATGTTTCCGTTAAGAAAGCTTTCAAGCGAATGTATGGTATAGCCGATTCTGTGATCCGTTACACGACCCTGAGGATAGTTATAGGTTCGTATTCTTTCGCTTCTGTCGCCTGTTCCGACCTGTGAGCGTCTTTCGCTGGCTATTTTTTCGTTCTGTTCACGTGTTTTCATATCAAACAGCTTTGCTCTGAGGAGCTTCATAGCCTTATCTCTGTTTTTAAACTGGCTTCGTTCGTCCTGACACTCAATAACTATTCCCGTGGGCTTATGAAGAAGTCGAATAGCGGATTCGGTCTTATTAACGTGCTGTCCTCCAGCTCCGCTTGATTTTATAGTTTCTATTTCGAGGTCGTTTTGATTTATTTCAATTTCAACATCTTCGGCTTCGGGAAGAACGGCAACGGTTGCGGTAGATGTGTGTATTCTTCCGGAGGATTCCGTTTCGGGAACTCTTTGCACACGATGGACTCCGCTTTCGTATTTGAATCTGGAGTATGCTCCATTTCCGGTTATCATAAAGGTAATCTCACGGAAGCCTCCGAGACCTGTTTCGTTAATACTTACCGTTTCTGTCTTATATCTCATTACATCCGCATACATAGTGTACATTCTGTAAAGCACACCTGCGAACAAAGCCGCTTCTTCACCACCCGCACCTGCACGAATTTCGATAACGACGTTCTTTTCGTCAAGCGGATCTTTCGGAAGGAGAAGTATTTTCAGCTCTTCCTCGAATCTCACACAGTCGGCCTTTGCGTTTTTCAGCTCTTCATCAGCCATTTCACGAAGCTCGGGATCGCTTTCACTTTCAAGAAGCTCCAGTGCTTCCTCGGAGTCGCTGACAGCCTTTTTATATTCCCGATATTTTTCTATTATGGGTGCAAGATTGGCTCTTTCTTTCATCAGAGAGGTAAATCTCTCCATATCCTGCATTGTCTCGCTTTTCGCAAGCTCGGCTTCAATATATTCAAATCTGTTTTCGGCTTCTTTCAGTTTATCAAGCATATATACATCCGTTAAAATTAGATTTTAAAAAGGATAATCCGGTGTATGGGATTAAACACGTTACACCGGAAGATCACTTAGTAATTATTATTTATTATTTGCAGAACGCACTGAATGCACGGTGAGCCTCATAAAGGTCAGCCTTAGAAATTACTTCAAAGGGAGCGTGCATGGAAAGTACGGGAACACCAATGTCAATAGTGTCGATATTGTGGTTTGCGATGTACTTAGCAACTGTTCCGCCGCCACCCTGGTCAACCTTACCGAGTTCTGCTGTCTGCCAAATTACACCTGCATCGTCGAATATCTTACGAACGAAAGCAACAAGCTCTGCGGATGCATCGTTTGTGCCGCCCTTACCGCCGGAACCTGTGTACTTGGAAAGACCTACGCCGCAGTGAAGGAGAGCGGAGTTACGTCTTTCGTAAACCTCGGGATAGTTGGGGTCATAGCAAGCTGTAACGTCTGCGGAAAGGCACTTGGAGTGCATACGAACAACATTTGTGTTACCGCCGAGATTCTTTGCGATTTCGTCGATAATATCAAAGAGGAGGCAGCACTGCATACCGCTTACACCGTCACTACCTGTTTCTTCCTTATCGGCAAGAACTGCCATGCAGGTGTGAGCGGAGTCTGCTGTTTCGATGAGAGCTGTAAGTGCGGGATAGGAGCAAACTCTGTCATCGTGACCGTATGCACCAATGAGCCATCTGTCCATACCTACGTCAGCGGAATTCTGTGCGGGAACGATGGAAAGCTCTGCACTCATGAAGTCGGATTCGGTGATACCGTACTTTTCGTTGAGCATGATCATGATATTGAGCTTAACCTTTTCGTCTGCGGGAGTAACCTTGCCGTCTTCTTCAAAGTAAGGAGAAGAACCGAGCATTACGTTGAGGCACTCACCGGAGAATGCACCGCCGAGAGAGTTTGCGTTCTGGTTCTTTGCAAGGTGGGGGAGAAGGTCTGTGATGCAGAATACAGGATCGCCTGCTTCATCGCCGATTCTGATATCTACGTTTGTACCGTCAGCCTTTGTTACAACGCCGTGGAGAGCGAGAGGAAGTGTAGCCCACTGATACTTTCTGATACCGCCGTAGTAGTGTGTCTTGAAGTATGCTACGCCGTCATTTTCGTAAAGGGGATGCTGCTTGAGGTCGATTCTGGGGGAGTCGATGTGAGAAGCACAGATTCTTACACCGTTCTCGATATTTTCGGAGCCAACCTTGAAAGCAAAGAGACCCTTGCCGCGGTTGTTGAGGTAAAGCTTATCGCCAACGGAAATTTTTTCGCCGAGGTGATATTCCTTATATCCTTCTTTTTCGAGCATTTCGATAGATGCTACAACAGCTTCACGTTCAGTCTTGGACTTATCGAGCCATTCAGCATACTTTGCAGCATATTCCTTAGCGGCTGCGAGGTCTTCCTGGGTTCTTGTTTCGAAAGCATTCTTCTTTTTATAGAAGAGTTCTTCCTTCATTGTCTGACCCTTTGTTTTTTCACTCATTTTATTTACATCCTTTCAGATATTAATTTGCAATAACTCATTAATAATACAGCTCTTTGTAAAGCTCTGCCGCTTCTTCGATTGCGGATACTCTTTTTTCGACTTCCGAATCGGGAATAGTTATAAGATTTCCGTTTTCATCGGTAACATTTTCCTTTTCCGACCATTCATCAAGTGTGGAGGTACTTGTTATGTATGCGGCATAGACATTTTTCCAGCGGCTGTATTCCGTATATAAATGCGACAGGCAATACGTTCCGAAGCGTATATTTGTTTCGGGGTCGTATAGTATCCCCATCTCACTGTTTTCACCAAGCAAGCTCGATACTTCTTCAAACATCTCGTCCGAGAGCTGCATAAGTCCGATTCTGCCGTCCTCGGAGACATAATTACTGCTGAATCCGCTACCTTCGAGAATTACGGCATACGCTATATATTCGGGAATACCGTATTCCGCACAATATTTTTCGACATATTCGGAGTAATCACGAGGGTGTTCCTTTAAATCCGAACGATGCCCGAGTACCGAATAAACATATCCGACAGCAGCTGACAGCAAAAGTATTGTAACTATAACAAAGCTTCTGTGAACGGCATTTCTTATCTTCATTTATTATTTCACCAATTTTTTAAGCTCACACACGCACGACTTTATCTGCTCGTCAAGTGCGACATCGGAGGTATCGTTATTTATAGTATAATCGGAGAGTGATACAAGCTTTTCCGACGGTATCTGTGAGGCTATACGCCGTCTTGCGTCCTCTTCGGAAATATTGTCCCGTGCGATAATTCTTTTGATTCTCGTGCTTTCATCAGCTATAACGCATATGTTTTTTTCGCACAGCTTATCAAATCCGCTCTCAAACAAAAGCGGTGCGTCTATCAGCACAATATCATACCCGTCTGCAAACAGCTGATTTGCGATATTCATCGTTTTTTCGAGAATATAGCGGTGTGTTATTCGATTCAGCTCATCGAGGTTTTCTTTGTTTTCCTCACCGAAGACAAGCTTTCTCATCTCGACACGGTTAAGCGAATTGTCCGCCGCCTTTATAGAGTCACCGAAGCGTTCGGTCAATGCTTTCATGCAGTCCGATATTTTGTCGGAAGAACCTGTAAGCTCTCTGTAGACCGCATCGGTATCAATTGCGGGTATACAGTATTCCCTAAATTTTGCGGAAACATAGCCTTTTCCCGCACCGCTACCGCCGCAAAGACCTACAAGTACAGACATTTTACAATCCATCCTCCAAAGCTGTATTCCCATATATTTTATCACAAATTATTTTATTTTTCAATATGTTTTGCAGAAATGTTCGCACAAAGAGATTTTTTATCAAAAAACGACCCAACGGGTGCCTATATGTACTTCAAAAGTCAGATGCTTTCGGAGTGCATAGCATAACACGGGTCGGGTCGAAAATATACGATTAGAAGAATATTGTTCTGCCGCTTTCGATTGATTCATTGCAAGCAAGGCAGAGTCTGAGTGATTTTATTGTATCGTGGTAGTCGGCAAGGATAGCGGAAGGATCGCCGGTACGGACTGCGTTAATAAATGTTCTGTCCTGGATTCCGGTTTGTTCTTCTCCTCTTTCGTAATACTGTTCGCCGTTTACGTCACGAATCTTCAGCCAATGACGAAGAGCATATTCAAGAGTTGCGTCTTTGCAGTAGATATTCATACCGCTTTGCATACCGCCGCCTCTCTGAACGTAACAGCCCGTGAAGATATTCGCAACAACGCCGCTCTTGAACTTGATTACTGCGGATGAGTAGTCGTGTACGTTATATCCGGGAACGCCGTAAGCATCTCCGTCAACGATACCTCTTGCACCGGCACAGTTTACATAAAGAGGTTCTCCGAAAAGGAAACGAGCCTGGTCGAAAATATGGATATTCTGTTCAACGAGCTGACCGCCGGAGGTTTCCATACGTCTCCACCATTCAACACCGGGGATTCCACCGAACCATGCACCTGAAACAAGACCAACCTCTTTATCCTTGATATAGTCCTTCATTATCTGTGTAAGGTTCTGGTATCTGTCCTGGAAGCCTGTTGCCGTGATAAGCCCTTTCTTCTTTATCATTTCACCGATATTTTCAGCGGTCTTCATATCGAGTGCGATAGGCTTTTCGATAAGGAACGGTATTCCTTTTTCGACAACGGCAGGTTCGATTTCGCCGTGCTGATGTGGCGGAACTGCGATAAAGATGACTTCTGGTGCGGTATTGTCAAGAAGGTCACGGTAGCTTCTGAAAATTTTTCCCTCGGGGGCAGTTTTTGTTTTTTCAGCAAACTTATATGCTTTTTCCTCAACGACATCGCAGAAGCCTACGAATTCAACGTCTCCCATTTCGATGCATTTATCGAGATGCACACCGTTACGACCGCCGCATCCGATAAAAGCTGCTTTGATTTTTGCCATTTTTACTCTCCTTTTTTGTTATTTTTAACGAACATTGATACTGTCGCTATTATAACAATTAAATCCGAGCTTGTCAATAGCTTTT
>CAYWFS010000007.1:0-45474 GCA_964457685.1 uncultured Ruminococcus sp.
GTGGCTTATTGCACTTTTTCCAGCTTCACCACACACTCGCAATGCTTTGTGAAAGGGAAGAGGTTCACGGGGATTGCACGATTGATTTTGTATCCGTTTTCCGAAAAATATTTTAAATCTCGTGCAAGTGTCTGAGGATTGCATGAAACGTAAATCAGACTTCTCGGGGCAAGCTTTACTATGTCGTTGCACATTTTCTTTGACAGACCGGCACGAGGAGGATCTACTGTAATGAGTTCCGGAGTGCTTCTGCCGTTCAGCTTTTCATTAAGACTTGCGGAATCGCCGACGTAAAATCTTATATTTTCGATACAGTTGAGAGCGGCATTATATTTTGCGTCCATAATGGAATCGGGGTTGATTTCTATTCCTATGAACTTCTTTTTCGGATGACGTTTTGCGATGGATAGTCCGATAATTCCGGAACCGCAATACAGATCCGCCGCACTTGTAAATTCAAGATTGTCCGTCATGTCTAATACGATTTCAAGGAGCTTTTCAAAGGCAGGGGTGTTGACTTGACGAAATGCCTCCGAAGAGAATCGCATTTTTATATCCCCGATTACATCGGTTATGTATGAATGCTCATTTTTTCCACTTACAAAATTAACGGCTTCAATATTGCATATTCCGTCAAAGGCATTGCGAATATCATCGGTGAAGCTGTTCTTGAAGTTTGGCGAAGGGGATTTTTTTACATAAATAGACAGTGTGACATCGCCGTTTTTGTTGTCTCGAATATGCAGGTCTGTCGGGGTGAACATTTCAAGCTTTGCGACAACCGAATTCATATAATCTACAATTGTCAAAAATACGTTTTTGCATAATTTGCAATTGCCGATATTTACGGCGAGGTTGGATTTTTCCGAATAGAATGCAAACTTGCCATCGATATAGTGTAATGTTACGTTGTTTCTGTATTCTTTGCGTTCATTGCATGATACGGTTTCTTCTACAAGACTCGGGTCAATGCCCATGCGACGAAATGCGGAAGCTACAGCCTTTTGTTTTATAATATTCTCGTGTTCAAAGTTAATGTTGCTAAGAGTACATCCTCCGCACATCGAAAAGCTTCCGCATTCTGGAACGATTCTATGCGGTGACGGTTCGATAATTTCTGCAATTTCCGCTGTGTAGTAGTTCTTTTCGTGAGAGGTGATTCTGATTTTTGCATTGTCTCCGTCAACAGCACCGCGAACAAATACAACTGCGGAATCAATTTTTGCAATTCCGAAGCCGTTTTCGTTCATATCCGATATTTTTACGTTAAATATGTCGTTAATTTCCATTTTTTCCTCGGTCATATAGTTATGAATAAATTATATTATATTTCGACCTTTATGTCAATCGGTTGCGTGGCGAAAAAAGCATTCTGAGCATATAATGAAACAAAAAGCTTACGAAAAGAAAGGATTAACATTATGTCGGAGTGTGTTGTCGCTATGCCGAGCAGAACCTCCGCAGAAAGAGGACGCAGAGCTGCGGTAATGGCGAAAATTGATATAGAAATAGTGTCTATCGATCCGACGTTCACGAAAAAAGGCTGTTCGGTCGGAATAAAGGTGAAATGCGAGGACGCTGACCGCCTTATAGAGTTGCTTGATAAAAAGAAAATATCGTACGGTGATGTGATTGGGAGGTATCAATGAAGACGATCTACCTCGACAATGCCGCAACCACATATCCGAAGCCGCCGGAAGTAGTTCGTGAAGTTATGCGGTCGTTTGATAAAACCGGAAATCCAGGCAGAGGTACGCACAGATTGGCAGAACACTCGTCCGAGATTATCTACAATTGCCGAGAATCAGTTGCGGGGCTGTTTGCGGCAAATGCAGAAAATGTTGCATTTACAATGAATGCAACGCAGGCTCTTAATATGGCGATAAAAGGACTTGTAAACAATGGTGATCATGTGCTGATAGACTCGTTTGCACATAACGCTTCATACAGACCTCTTGCGGAACTCTCACAAAGCGGTTATTGTAATTTTGATATATATGACAGCAGAGATATAAATGACATAGAAAATAAACTGCGGTCGGAAACAAAGGTGCTTATTCTGACGCATCAGTGTAATATTTCATCGGATGTTGCGGATATTGACAAAATCGGAGATATATGCAAGCGAAACGGTGTAAGGTTCATTGTAGACGCATCTCAAAGTGCAGGGCATATTCCGATAGATATGCAAAAGAGTAATATTACAACACTGTGTTTGCCCGGTCATAAGGGATTGTTTTCGCCGATGGGTGTCGGATTGCTTATCTCGGCAGACGGAATTGAATACAAAACTCTTATAGAGGGAGGTGCGGGAATCAACTCTCTCGATATAAATATGCCAGATGTTCTGCCCGAGAGACTTGAAGCGGGAACGCTGCCACTCCATGCAATAAGCGGATTGAATGCGGGAATCAAATATATCCGTAAAACCGGCATTGATGAGGTGAAAAGAAGAATCGAAAAGCTGTCGGAATACTATAATAGGCAAATGTCAAAAATAAACGGCATCAAAATATACGGCAAAAGCGACGGCTCGGTAATAAGCTTTAATGTGGAAAATCTCTCACCGTCATTTGTCGGACAAAAGCTGTCGGAATATGGAATATGTACAAGAACTGGATACCATTGTGCTCCTTTGGCTCATAACACGCTCGGAAGTCTCGAAAACGGTAGCGTAAGGTTGAGTCTGTCGCTGATGAACACAAAAAGAGAGGCGGAAATATTTGCCGATGTGCTTGAAAGAATAGTGAAAAAAGCAAAAAACTGATATATTAGCACAAATCCCTTGCATTCGCTTGACAAAAACCTTGTTATGGTGTATAATTAATATAATTATACTAAAATGCGAGAAAGGATATTGTGTACACATGGCTGAACGGATAATAGATAAGAAAAGCATAAAATCCACAGTTGACGGAAACTTTATTATGTATAAGAACCGTCCTATGGTTAGAGAAGACAACGTCATTTGCTATGGCAATCTGGCTGACAGATATGTTATAAAAATGATAATAATGACCGAAAAAGAGTACAAGGGACATAATGTACCCGACCAGATATATTTGCAGCTGCTTGACGCTAAAGAGGACATCGTTGTTAAGGAGGGCATGAAAAGCGGACTTTATAATGCTCTCGACATCGGAATAGCTTGGCTTGACAGATATACCGAAAACAATAAATAAAGCAAAAAAGAAGCTTGATACGTTATTAAAACGTACTGAGCTTCTTTTTTGTTGTTTATACAGCCGTCTGATTTTTCGGGGACATTTTCGACATTTGTCTCTGAGCCATAACAAGTCCGTAGTATATGCCTTGCTTTTTTATTAGCTCATCATGAGTACCGACTTCGGCAAGCTCACCCTTGTCAAGCACAATAAGTCTTGTTGCGTTTCTGAGGGTTGAAAGTCTGTGGGCGATGGCAAGAGTTGTTCTGTCTGCTATGAGCTTCTGTAGAGCGTCCTGAATCTGCTTTTCGGTTTCTGTATCGAGAGATGCTGTTGCTTCATCGAGAATCAGTATTCTGGGGTTGTGGAGTAAGGCTCTTGCGATTGCAATACGCTGTCTTTCACCACCGGAAAGCGAGTGACCTCTTTCACCGACCTTTGTGTTGTACGCATTGGGAAGCTTCATTATAAAGCTGTGTGCTCCGGCAGCCTTTGCCGCTGTGATTACTTCGTCACGAGTTGCCGTGGGTTTTGCGTAGCATATGTTGTCATAAATAGTACCCGAGAACAGGAACGTCTCCTGAAGTACGACACCTATCTGAGAACGCAGAGACTGCTGAGAAATATCTCTTATATCGATTCCGTCTATTTTTATACAACCATCGGAAACATCGTACATTCTCATAACGAGGTTTATAAGAGTTGATTTTCCGACACCGGATTTTCCGACGATACCTATCATTTCACCGGGCTTTATGTCAAGAGAGACGTTTTTGAGGACATATGAAGCCTTGTCGTAGCCGAATGATACGTTTTCAAGTGAAATATATCCCTCTATATCGTGGTCGATAGCGTTTTCCTTGTCGGCTACATCGGAGTCTTCGTCAATAACATCGAATATCTTTACTATAGATGTCATTATCCATGTAAGTCTCCTCGGAACGGATGAGAACCAACGGAGAGGACCGTAGATTATGCTTACATATGATGAGAACTGGCTCATTTCACCGATGGTCATTTCACCGCCGATGATTTTGTTTCCGACATAGTAGAGAAGGAAGTATTCTCCGATTCCCATGAAGAAATCGAGGAAGGGCTGAACCTTGGCGAAAAATACCTCTGCCTTGATTTTTGTATCCCTCTCGATTTGAGCAATGTCATCGTAACGATTGACTTCATGCTTTTCCATACCGAATGCCTTAACAACACGAATACCCGAGAAGGTGTCGTGAAGAATGGTGTTCGCACGAGATTCCATTTGCCATTGTCTGTGGTACATCTGGTGTGTGAAGCGGTGGAAAAGCTTGTATGAATACATTACTATAGGGGTCGGGAGAATAATAAGAAGTGCGAGCTTCCAGTCGTAGGTAAAGAGGTATATGCCTACCGCTACGAGAATGAGAAGCTTTTCAACCATATTACCGAAGTCCTGAGAGATGAATCTCGACAGGTTTGCGGTGTCGTTTGAAACACGGTTTATAAGCTCACCCGAGGTTCTTTTTGAAATTCTTGCAATGGAAAGCTTTTGAATTTTGTCGAAAACCATTTCTCTGAGCGTTACAACGATTCCGTTACTTGCCTTGATAAGAGCAACACTTCTTATCATAGACAAGAGCTGAGTAACGATGTATACGCCGAACATTGAAAGTATGACTGTAATATAGCCTGCGATTTTCGGCATTTCTGCGGCATTTATGTATTCGTCAACCAATATTCTGTTGATGTACGGTGGAATAAGATTTGCCGCCGCAATAAGGAAATAGAATGCTATTGAAAGATAAATAAGCTTGTGATAAGGCTTTGCCAATTTCCAAAGACGACCAAGATAATTTTTCTTGTCGGCACAATGCTCACATACACTTGAACCGGGACGATACTGTCTGTTACATTTCGGACAGCGTCTGTCTATATCCTTTTCGTAATCATAGGAAATTTCCTTTCCGGAGAGATATTTGTTTATCTCACGGGAGACAGCGGCATAAAAGTCAAGGTATTGCATATCGGAACGACAGAGCATATGCCACTTTCCGTCATTGTCCTTGTATTCTATGAACACACAGCCTATACCCTGACGAAAAACCAGTTCGCCGATTTCGGAAAGCTTGATTTCTTTTGACAAAGAACCGTTTTCGTATATGGCGATTTTGTCGCGGAGAAGTGCTGCCGTGCCGTCTGTTTTTTCGCGTGATGATGTGGGAGTGAGATTAAAGTCAAAGGGAATAAGAATGTCGCTTTCTTTTAGGGAAGAGTCTATTCCGCAAAGCTTTTTTGTCAGATTTTGTCTGTTCTCCATTTTATGATCCTTTCGTCATATCAGAGGAAGAGTTCGATTTTGTGATAACTTTTTCTGTCAAGCTTTTCGATGTCGGGAATTTCATATCTGTTTCCGTCTACATCGTTCACAAATATTCTTCCACCTCCGACCTTGAGAAGACTTTGGAAAGTATCTCGTAAGGTTATTTCCTGCTGTCCCTCGTCTGTGAGTATCGTCCAGTATGAATAGCCGAACTTATCTTTTGTCGAAAGTATCTGCTTTATAACGGGAGTATAATATTTTCTGTCGATTTCAGCCTTGATAAGACGTGCGTTTTCCTCACCGAGAGCGTCAACATCCTCGATAAGTCCTATTTCCGCCGAATCTATGTCAAGCACGGATATATATGAATAGGGGAAATCGAACGGAAAAGCACGGTGCAGGAAGATTCTGTCATACTTTTTTTCGATTATATTTCCGTCATCATCGGGAAGAGAGACTGTCATTGTAACAAAATCATTGACAAGCTCGAATACCGCATTTTCATGGGTTATGTATTTGACTGCAACAACTGCTTTAAGTGCGTTTGTTGATTTATTTGTATCTGCCATGGTTTATTTCCTCCGGTCGTTTATCTCTTTTCAGTCGGCTTCTATACCGATGTTCTTCATTGCTTCGAGCTGAAGCTTGTACAAATTAAAGTATATGCCTTTCTTTGAGAGCAATTCAAGATGTGTTCCCGACTCGGGCATTTTTCCGTTTTCTATTACAATAAGCTTGTCCGCATCACGAAGTGTCGAAAGTCTGTGGGCGATTGTTATAGTAGTTCTGCCTTCAGAGAGTTTTTCAAGGGCGGTCTGTATCTTGCGTTCGGTTTCTGTATCCATGGCCGCTGTAGCTTCATCGAGAATGAGGATTTTCGGATTACGGAGTATTGCTCTTGCGATGGAAACACGCTGACGTTCTCCGCCGGAAAGATCTTTGTAACCGAAGCCTATCATAGTTGAGTACGCATCGGGAAGCTTTACGATAAAGTCGTGTGCTCCGGCTATCTTAGCGGCTTCTATTACCTCTGCCTCGGTAGCGTCGGGTCGAGCATACTTTATGTTTTCAAGAATTGTTCCCATGAACAGGTAGGTCTCCTGAGAAACAATTGCAACATTTCGTCTTAAATCCTCAAATGCTATATCCTTTACGTTTATTCCGTCGATGAGTATTTCCCCGGCGGTAACGTCATAAAGTCGTATGAGAAGATTTGCGAGTGTTGATTTTCCGGCTCCCGTGTGACCTACTATACCGAGAGATTCGCCTTCGTTTACGCTAAACGAAACATTGTCGATAACCTTTCTTGTCTTGTCGTATGAGAAATCAACATTCTTGAATTCAACAACACCGCGGCAGTTATCGAGATGCACAGGCTCTTCTGCTTCTACTACATCCGGCTTTGCATCCATTATCTCGATAAGTCTGCTCATAGCGTTAAGGCTGTCCGTGAACTGATATACCATGTCGAGGAATGAGTTGAGAGGAGAGAGAACCATGTTCATGTAGGAAATGAACAGAAGTAAAGTACCGTAGGTCATTTTGCCCTGAATTACCATCCATCCTCCGCAGCCGAGAACTATGAGGTTGCTTATGTAAAACAGGAGTCCGAGGGACGGGAAAGCTATCGTACCGAAAGTGGAAGTCTCTTCTTCTATTTCGGCAAGATTTCTGCTGCTCTTGTCAAATCTTACGGTCTCGTCCTTTTCCTTCGAGAATGCCTTTACAACTCTCATACCGGTGAGAATGTCGGAAAGCACGGAGTTCATCTGTCTCGAACGTGTCCATCTCTTTGCGTGGAACTTATCCATCTTTCCGAATATGAACTTCATCGAGATTATAATAAAGGGAACGGTGACAACGGTAAGCAGTGTGAGAACAGGATTCATTATTACCATCATCACAAGAATTACGACTACCTGAACGATATTAACGAGGTAATACGGGACACCATCGCAGAAGAACCAATAAATGGTATTTGCATCTCGTGTTACCTGAGTCATGAGACCGCCTGTCTGACGGCTTGTGAAAAATGAAAGAGAAAGTCTTTCGATTGAACTGAAAATGACTTTTTTAAGATCGTATAAAAGCTTCGCCGCTATTTTTGTTGTGACAATGCTGTGTACTATGGAGATAAGCATTGACAAAAGACGTGTCGATATTATGATACCGAGGACTAGGAAAATTTCTCCGTAATACTTACCCGTCTTGTTAAGTACTTCGTCATAGTAGAAGCTTGACGAAACATAAGGCGTGATTATTCCGCAAATACTTGTAAAGACAAGCATGGCTATCATTGTGATGACCTCTGCCTTGTATTTGAGAATAAACTCCGCCGTGCGACGTATTATCTTGTTTTTGTCCATGCACTTCGGGCAAATCTTTCTGCTTTCATCAATGTACTTGCTTCCGCACTTGGGACAGAATGCATCGTCGTGGCGATTCCTTTTTTCCTTGTCGGGGGTAATCTTTCCTTCTATTTTCAGCTGCCCGATGAATCTTGAACAGGTAAAAAAGTCACCCTTGTAGGTGTTTGAAAGATTTGTTATAAGTACATAGTGTCCGTCCTTATCCTTTGCGGTAAAGCGTGCGGAGGATATTTGTTCCTCTATCTTGAATTCGTCAAGCTCGGAAAGGTCGAATGCATCGTATGAGAGAAGCTCAAAGCGTCTGATTGCTTTTTTGCCTCTTCCTTTTTTCAGTGTAACCGAACCCGAAAAGACTATAACATCGCTGTCCGTACACAGAAGGTAGCAGTCACTGCGAACCATGTCACGATTTAAATCCGATTTTACACATAGCAGTATATCGGATTTCGCAATGCCTTTTTCGCTGAGGACATCCGCAATATCGTCGGGAACGCATGACGGCTCCACCGGATTAAAATACCATTGTTTTGTCGGCATAATTATTAAACTCCTATTAATAATGTGCTTATCATAATGCGTGATTTATTTGCAATATGCACAACCTCGTAAATTATATATCATAATCGAAAGAATGTCAATGTATTATTAAAATTTAACTGTAAAAATTTAATTATTGTCGTGCCTGAGAGAGCAAAATCCCAAAATAGTGCCGCCGATAGAAAAGAATTGTTGAATCGGTATATACAAAAAACATATTTTATGATATAATGAAGAAACCGTAAAAAGCCGATACTTATGAAAGGAAGACGCACTGTTTTCAGTATAATGAACTCTGCGTATCTGGACTATGTTAAACGAAAAATATTTGATTGGTGATTCATCAGCTCTCAGAAAACAGTTCCAAAGCGAAAAGGAGCCTATGGGACCGTATATCTATATCCCGATGGATTGCGGACTCACGGACGGCAAGCTCAACAGACTGATAAGCGGATATAAGAAATCGGGATACAGCGGAATCGTGCCTTTCACGGATAAAAACAGCACTGTAAAAGCATATTCCGAGGAGTATTACGAAATATACGATATCATATACAGCGAAGCAAAAGCAAATCAGCTGAAGCTCGGCTATCTGGACGATTCGTATGTTATGAAAGAATATATCGGTAAGCAGGAGGACAAAAAAGACGTAATATGTAAGATACTTACAAAATACGAGTACTCCTGCACAGAGGGAGAAAAAATAAAGATAAATCTCCACAAAATGGGCAAGATGATGTCTCTTGTTGCGGTAAACGACCTTGACCTTTCCATACAGGATCTCAGAGAATATGCTCATGACGGTGTTCTTGAATGGCAGGTGCCTGACGGAAACTGGAATATTGAGGAATACATATGTGATGTTGACAATGACGCTCATGTCATAAATATGCTTGACTATGATGTGTCGCTTGAATATATCCGCTCTACATTCGGACAGCTTGTTGAAAAGTATTCCGATGAGTTGTCCTGCGGATTTACAACCTTCATGTACAGAAACGTAATGTTCTCGGGCAAAAACCGCAGAATGTGGGATGACAGCTTCAACGAACGCTTTGAAGAAGAATACGGCTTTGACCCGTCTCCGTATTATACGCTTATGTTCCGTGATTTCGGAGGAAGTGCGAGAAGATACAAATGTATGCTTATGAGCTGTCGTGCTTCTATGCTGACGGAGGGGTACCTCAGAGCGGTTTCTTACTATTGCAAGGCACACAACGTATTTTGTACCGGATTTCCCGCAGAAAGTAAGGCGGCGGCTTGCTCATGGCTTTTCGGTGACGGACAGCTTCTTCACAGACACGCCTCGGCTCCCGGAATTTCAATGCCGTTTGCATACCTCTACGGACTTAACGGAATAAGAGTAGCTACCGGTGCCGCCGATGAAATGGGTTGTGATACGGTTACAGCCGACCTGTTCAAATACTACATGAGCCTTACGAGAGATATAATATATCGTGAGACCATGAACGTATTTGTAAGAGGTGTAAATCTTATATTTGCCCACCTTGGCGAGGACAGAACAAAGGAAAACACCGATATAGTCGAAAACGAAGCTCCTGTTTGGGGAACCATATTCTCAAAGGGAGACGACCTTACGGAATATGCATCGTTTGTTACAAGAGTTCAGACAATGCTCCGAGGCGGTGAGCATATAAGTGAGGCGGCGATACTTTACCCGATTCACTCCCTGCATTCGCTTGTATACCTTTATCAGTCCGAGGTACCGGGATTTGAATATCCGTCTACACCCGAAAATGCGGACTACATGGAGCTTATGAACAATTTCCTGAATTATGTGGGAATTGACGCGACATTCATTCACCCGAACATGATATTCAAGCACGCATTCACGGAAAACGGTGTGCTTTATATAAGCTGCGGCGAAAATGTCATGAAATTCAAGCTGCTTATACTTCCGTCTATGTCAATAATCAGCTTAAAAGCTCTCCGTGTCATAAAAAAGTTCTATGATGAAGGCGGAAAGATAATCGCAACGGACAATCTTCCTACCTCTGCCTGTGAATGTGCGGAGATATTCAACACAGTGGATGAAGCTATTGACAAGGAATCGGAAGAAGACAAAGAGGTTTGTGATATAATCAAGTATATCTTCGGAAACGACGTTCTTGACAACAATCTTTACAAGATGTACTATAAAACCGAAAACGAAAAAGGCGGAGTCGCATACTATTTCCCGTCAAACAAGAGATCGGTTGACGGCACCGAATCTGTGTCTGCGGATATACTTTACCAGGCTACGGAAAACTTCGGTATCGCACCCGATGTGTACATAGACAATATGCCACGCAGAGAGTTCAGAGGAATAGTAAACTATCATCTTCCCGCATTCTTGAAGGTCGGAGTTGACAAATGCCTTGCAAGTGCCTGCTCGATAAATTACCTCCACAAGAAATATGCAGGATGCGATATATACTATTTCACAAATACAATGGGTGAAGAATACAGCGGAAATATACTTCTCAGGGGGATGCTCTCTCCCGAGGAATGGAATCCGTACAACGGTAAAATAAGAAAGCTTCCGTCAAGACTCGTTAAATTCAGAGGAGAGACCTACACCTGTATCGAATGCAGTATAGGAGCATCATCGAGTACGTTTATTGTCAGTCCTATGCAGCGTACCGCCCGAGAAATTAACAGAGATCTTACCGAGGTCGAAGAAGTAGAAGACTATTACCCGAAGAAAAAATACTGATACAGTGGAGTTTTGATATGAACAGTGAGATAATAAAGCAAACAGCGGACAAAATAATCGAGAATGTCGGTCACGTTATATACGGTAAGGAAAAAGAAATAAGATACGTTGTAACGGCGGTTCTTTGTAAGGGTCATGTGTTGCTCGATGATATTCCCGGAACAGGAAAGACAACACTTGCAAAGGCTATCGCAAAGTCAATATCCGCAGATATGAACAGAATACAGTTTACCCCCGACCTGCTCCCGTCAGATGTAACCGGTGTAAACTTCTTTGACCAGAAAAAAACAGAATTTGTTTTCAGAAAAGGTCCTGTATTTACAAATATTCTCCTTGCGGATGAAATAAACAGAACAACTCCACGTACTCAGTCATCCCTCCTCGAATGTATGGGAGAGCATCAGGCAACTGTGGACGGAGTTACATATACGCTTGAGGATCCGTTTTTCGTTATCGCAACACAGAACCCGATAGAATCACTCGGTACATTTCCGCTTCCCGATGCACAGCTTGACAGATTTCTTATGAAGCTGTCACTCGGATATCCCGAAAGAAGTGCCGAGAGGGAGATCCTTTCTCAGTATAACGGAAACAATCCTCTTGAAACTCTCGGAGCCGTTTGTACAAAGGATGAGGTAATAGCCGCCTGTAATGCAGTAAGCTCGATAAAAGTCAGCGAACCCATCAAGGAATATATCCTGAATATTGCGGATGCTACAAGAACAAGCGAAAGACTGCGACTCGGAATCAGCCCCAGAGCGTCTCTTGCACTTATGAAAGCTTCACAGGCATATGCAGGTATAATGGGACGAGATCATGTTCTGCCAGATGACGTAAAGAATGTGGCTGTTCCCGTGCTGTCTCACCGAATAATAGTAAAAACGTCAAACACAATAAGGCTCACCGATACTAACGAAAAGGTTATCGAAGACATAATTGACCTCGTTAAAGCTCCTATAGACTGATTATGATTTATTTAGCTGTGGTTTTGGCGGCAATGTTTGTTTTTCTGCTTCAGGCAAAGGTATATCGCCGTCACGCATTTGACAACCTTGAATATAAAGTCTCGCTTTCGTCGGATGAGGTTTTTGAGGGAAGTGAGCTGTATCTTTACGAGGAAATCGCCAATAAAAAACTTTTGCCGTTGCCGTTTTTGAAGGTAGATACAGAGCTTCCCGAGGGACTTGTTTTCAGGATAAACGAAAAAAACGATAAAACGGGCGAAATAAAGGAAACTCACCCGAGAATAATTCACAGTATCTTTGTGCTTAGGGGAAATCAGGTAATCAAAAGACGCTGGAGAATAATCTGTAATACAAGAGGCACATATCACCTCGGAGCGGTATCAATGCTTGCCGATGATATATTCGGTTCATATCCGAACGCAAAGGTTATATCACCCGAAGACTGTAACGGAGCTGTCGTGACTGTCTTGCCGAGAGCGATTGATTTGCAAAGTGAATTTACAAAATCAAGATTCACAAACGGAGATTTTATTGTCAGCTCAGGCTTGCTTACAGACCCTCTCATAAAGGCGGGTGTAAGAGATTATATAAGCGGAGACCCGATAAACAGAATCAACTGGCTTCAGACTGCCGCACATGACCGCCTCATGGTAAATATCGAGGAGTTTACGAATAAGCACGCATTCAATATTATTCTCAATATGCAGTCCCGTGACATGGAGAAAAACATACCCGGACCTCCGAGCAGAAGAGAGACGGTTGAATTGTGTCTTACGGTAGCGGCATCCGTGCTTGATAAGGTGTCCTCCGAAAATATACCGATAAGGCTGATCTCCAATACACCGCCCTCGGAGATATACGAAGAAAAAGCATATTATGAGGATGATGACAAGCTGTTTGTTTCTCCGTCCTTCAGAGGAAAAAACGATATGCTTACCGCACTGAGAATACTTGCAAAAATAGAACTTATGGTGTCGGAGCCTGTCGAAAAGATGATGGATAAAATCATTGAAGACCCTTATCCGTATACCGGCGGCGGAAACATTATATTTGTTTCATCGTATATTAGAGAGAGAATGATAAACTTCGCTTATGCACTGCGTAGTAGCGGAATATCATGTATTTTCTATATTACCTCCGCAAGCAATAACGCAATGATAATTCCCGATGACATAGAAGTTCACTTTAAAACCTACAAGGAAGACGGAGGAGAGGGCATATGATAAGGTTCATAGATTTGATTTTGCGGTATGTCTCTCTTATAGGAGCGTCAATGCTTACTCTGCCGCTGTCTGTAATTCTTCTTTCTTCCGCTTTCCCGGGAGCCGCGTATATTATGCCTCCTCTTGCACTTGCGTTTGCATTTCTCGGATACTTTCTGCAAAGCATGAATGCAAGATTACAGCATAAAAAAGCGTCGCTTGACGGGTTTTCGTCTTTGACTGAGGGGACATTGTCGGAGTTTAAGTCCGTTTATGCCGCAATTCCGATAACGCTTCTTGTAGTGGTGTCAGTACCGCTTATGCTTGGCTTTGACCTTGCACTGAGAGCGATGTGCGATAGCGGTTTTGCCCCGAGATATGACCTTATCTACACGGTATTTTTCGGATTCATATTTTTGCTTTCGTCAATTATCGGTGTGGTAATATGGTTCTATCCCGTACAGCGTCTATCAAATATATATGTTTTGATGGGCGGAGCGGCGATATTCTATGTTGAGTCGTTTTTTGTTGCACTTTACGCTTCCGCTTATCCCAAATGGATAATTGCACTTCCGCTGGTATTGTTCACGATATGCGTTCTTTTGATATTTAATCAGAGCAATCTTCAAAAGCAATACCGTGGTTCGGTCGTTTCCGTAATGACTCCGACATCAAGACTGTATAATGTATTTCTTGTCTTTATGCTGTTTGTCTTGTTTATAGCGTCGGCATATGTGATATACGTCATGCTTTCGGGAATATGGATAATCATAAAGGCTGTTATATATGTTCTTCTTTACAAGATATTACGCAACCAAACCGACAGCAGTGACTACGACATTTATTCTTATGTTGATTCCGATGAAGCAAGCAGTCAGTTCCGCAGAAGTGTTATGCCAAGCGGAGACGCAAATGTATTCACCGTGTTTCTGTTCTTCATTGTTCTTGCACTTATCTTATATGTGGGAATAAGAAAAGGCTACCTTATAAAGCTGTTTGTTCGCATAAGAGAATGGATACAAGAGGTAATCTCCACTTTCCTTATCGGTAAAGATATATTCAAAAACTCCTTTGACCCGAATGCGACCGAGGAGATAATAAACTATAAGGATGAGGTTAAACGTATTCAAAATGCCGCCATACGGGATTATGACTCGATGGCAGATGCAACAGACGACTATAAGACCTTTATTCGTGAGCTTGGAAAGCTGAAAGATTATGACAGCCAGCTATGCTATTCGTATTCTGTTCTTCTGAAAATGTACAAGAAAATGAATATTGCACTGAAAAGCTCCGACACTCCGAGAGAGATAGAGAAAAAGGTCGAAAGATCGGTTTCTAAAGCGGAGATAAACAAAATAACCGCCGACTATGAAAAGCTCAGATATGCGGAGGTACAGGTGACCGATGTTGAAGCAAAGGAAATACTCGAAAATGTTTGCGGAGAGATAAAACGGTATATGTATTAAAGCATAAAAAACAAATACTCCAATAAATATGGAATATAACTATTCTTGTTTATCGGAGTATTTTTATGTTAAGAAAGATAACAGCGATAATCGTTGCAATTTTGTTGCCGCTTTTTACTTTTCCTGCCTATGCCGCGGTGGAGGACAACATTCCTTTTGATGTAAAGGCGGACTCCGCACTTCTTATGGATCAGGCAACGGGAACGGTATTGTATGCGAAAAATGCAGATGCCGCACTTCCGCCCGCCTCCGTTACAAAAATTATGACACTGCTTTTGTTTATGGAGGAGGTTGACAGCGGAAATATCTCACTGGACGAAGAAATTCAAATCAGCGAATATGCCGCTTCCATGGGAGGGTCACAGGTGTTTCTTGAACCGGGCGAGACAATGAAAGCGGAGGAGCTGTTAAAATGTGTTATTATTTCTTCCGCAAACGATGCCGCAGTTGCACTTGCAGAAAAGGTTGCCGGAAGCGAAGAGGCGTTTGTTTCAAGAATGAATGATAAAGCCGCAGAGCTTGGAATGGATAATACTCACTTTGAAAACGTTACGGGACTGGATGACGACACAACGAAGCATTTGACGAGTGCGTATGACATTGCACTTATGTCCCGTGAGCTTTTGAAGCATGACACCATAACGAAGTATTCTACGATATGGATGGACACTATCCGAGACGGTGCATTCGGACTGACAAATACAAACAGACTCATACGCTTTTATAACGGTGCCACAGGTCTTAAAACAGGCTCAACGTCAAAAGCGGGATTTTGCATGAGTGCAACAGCCAAACGAGAGGGACTGCATCTGATTGCCGTAATAATGGGAGCGGATACAAGAGATATAAGAAACGAAAGTGCGAAGCAGCTCCTTGACTACGGCTTTGCGAATTATTCACTTTACGAAAACAGCGGAGGTGATGCCGGGGAGGCTAAAGTGGTAGGCGGAATATCCGACAGCTGTAAATGCGAATATGAACCGTTTGAAATGCTAATGGGCAAAGGTGAGAGTAAAAGCGTTCAGACCGAGTTTTTGATACAGCAAAGTGTTAACGCACCCATATGCAAAGGAGATAAGGTAGGGGTCGTCAGATACCTGCTTGACGGAAAGGTTATAAATGAGGGGGATATAGTAGCCTCGGAAAGCGTGGAGCGGATAGGCTTTGGGGAGATTTTTCTGCGTATGCTCGGTATTTTTTCGCTTAAATAGTTAAACAATAAATAAAAAATGACCTCAAATGCGTTTTTTTGAAATAATTTTCGGAATATTCTT
The DNA here is from genome assembly GCA_964457685.1 of uncultured Ruminococcus sp. Lineage (GTDB taxonomy): Bacteria > Bacillota > Clostridia > Oscillospirales > CAG-272 > UMGS1696. The sequence goes on from CAYWFS010000007.1 coordinate 15,993, forward strand.
AAAATATCTATTGAAAAATGAAAGCAAATGTAGTATTATATAGGTAAATTAAACAGTCATACGGTTTAGTTTATTCTTATAATGAAAATCTGCTTCCGTTTGGGTAAGCTCGGACGGATGCTTCATACGCTTTGGAGGTCAATTCTAAATGTCTGTCAAACTCAATGAAAAGTATCTCGGCGGTTTTGTGGCTGCAAATGAGATAGAGAAAATCTCGCACCTTACAAAAGCTGCATATTCTCTTGTAAAAGATAAGAGCGGTGCAGGTTCTGATTTTCTCGGATGGGTAGATCTTCCCGTGGATTACGATAAGGAAGAATTTGCCCGTATTAAAGCAGCTGCTGAAAAGATCAAAAAGACTTGCGATGTATTTGTTGTTATCGGTATCGGCGGTTCTTACCTCGGTGCCCGTGCCGCAATCGAATTTGCAAAGTCTCCTCTTTACAACAACCTCAAGAAAGATACACCCGATATATATTTCGCGGGAAATACCATCAGCCCGTCTTCTCTTGCAGATATCCTCAGCATATGCGAGGGACGTGACGTTTGCATAAATGTTATTTCCAAGTCCGGTACAACAACCGAACCTGCAGTTACCTTCCGTATATTCCGTGAACTTCTCGAAAAGAAGTACGGTGAAGAAGGTGCAAGAGAGAGAATCTTCGTAACAACCGACCGTGCTCGCGGTAAGCTTAAGGAATTCTCTACCGAAAAGGGTTATGAAACCTTCGTTGTTCCCGATGATATAGGCGGTCGTTACTCCGTTCTTACAGCAGTAGGACTTCTTCCCATCGCTGTTGCGGGAATCTCCATCGACGAAATGATGCAGGGTGCCGCAGATTCCAGAGAAAAGTATAACAATGACGACATAGAAAACAACGATTGCCTCCGTTATGCAGCACTCAGAAACGTGCTTTACAACAAGGGTAAGTCTATCGAAATTCTTGCCGCATATGAGCCTGCCGTTCAGATGTTCAGCGAGTGGTGGAAGCAGCTCTACGGCGAGAGCGAAGGTAAGGACAACAAGGCTCTTTACCCCTCATCCGTTATTTTCTCTACAGACCTTCACTCTCTCGGTCAGTACATTCAGGAAGGTCAGAGAACAATGTTTGAAACAGTTCTCGACTTCAAGAATGCAAACGATAACGTAGTTATCCCGAGTGACCCCGCAAACATCGACGGACTCAACTTCCTCTCCGGTAAGGAACTCCACGATGTAAACAGAATGGCTATGACAGGTACTCTCTTCGCACATAATGACGGAGGTGTTCCGAATATAGTTATCGAGGTCGAAAACAGAAGTGCATATACCTTCGGCTATCTCGTATACTTCTTTGAAATGGCGTGTGCCGTATCCGGTTATATGCTCGGTGTTAATCCGTTCGACCAGCCCGGTGTTGAAGCATACAAGAAGAATATGTACGCTCTTCTCGGTAAACCCGGTTACGAAGAACACAAGGCAGAACTCGAAGCAAGAATGAATTAATTTAAAATTTAAAATATATTTTTCTAAATGGAGGATATTATGATCAAGTTAATTATCGGCAAAAAAGGTTCGGGAAAAACAAAGGCCCTCATTGAACTCGTAAACACTGCACTTTCCTCAACTAAAGGCTCTGTAGTATGCATCGAAAAGGGTGATAAGCTCAAGTTCGACATCAGCTACAATTGCAGACTTATCGACACTGATGATTACATCATTAACGATGGTCAGTCACTCTTCGGCTTCATCGCCGGAATACTCGCAAGCAATCATGACGTTACCGATATCTTTGTTGACTCTGCTCTCAAGATTTGTCAGAACGATTCCGATAGCTTCGATACATTCCTCAAGGAAGTTGATTCCGTTGTAAACAAGTACGGTGTAAACTGCGTTATTACATCCTCTGTAGCTCCCGAAGAAGCTTCCGAGACTGTAAAGAAGTACGTTGACTAATTAAATACGAAAAGATAAAAAAGCTGTCTGTATGAAGGTTCCCATAAGAAGTTTAACGATTGGGAAAATGCTTTCGATAGACGGCTTTTTGTCATTTATTCAGCTGTCGGCATACAATGCTTATGGAGAGGAAACTCCTCCGGTCATTAAACAAAGAAAGGCATGGATATAAAAATGGCTGAATTCAGAAGTACGGGAGGACAGTATTCAAAGGAACGTGATATGATATGTATAGATACCTACAGAGTTCTCGATTCCTGTCGTGATAAGGATTGCTTTGAGGATGTTAGAGTGTATGTCACAGGCATTGGTCAGGAGATAATTGACAGAACCTGCGTTGTCCGTGCAAAGAGTGCAAATGTTGTGTGGTCGTGCATTGATATTGATTCCGTACCGTTCAACAGAGGTTTTTATCAGCTCTTCATTAAGATATTTGTCAAGGTGCAGTTTGAAGCCTGTCTCGGCCCGGGTAAATCTCAGGAATTCGAGGGTGTTGCAATAGTCGAAAAGAAGGTGATTCTTTTTGGCGGCGAGGGAAACGTAAATGTATTCAAAAGCGAGGTGAGAAGCGATAACTCCAATTGCTCAAAACCTGTAAGCTCACTTCCGATTGCTGTAATAGAAACGGTAGACCCTATCATTTTGAACACAAATATAGTTGAACCTCATAAGCCTTGCAGAAACTGTCCTTGCACAGTAGACGAAATACCCGAATGTGTAAGCAGACGGCTTTCATGTGAGCTTGTTGACCCTCGTGATTCTAACATACTTCTTGTTTCTCTCGGATTTTTCTCGGTAGTAAGAATAGAAAGACCCGCACAGTATCTGATAAATGCGGTCGAGTATTCGGTTCCCGAAAAAGAGTGCGTAGTACCTCCGGTAGAAGACCCTTGCAGCTTGTTCAGACAAATGGCATTTCCGACAGCGGAATTTTCAAGCTCGGGATTTGCTGTGTCAGATGTTCCTGATAGTGGCAAAAAATGCGGATGTCAGAATAAAACTGCCGAATAAAGAAAAAACAGGTGAATCTGCAAAATCGGTTCACCTGTTTTTCTGTTGTTATATTATCTTTCCGTTTTCAAAGCAGAGGATTCTGTCCGAAATTTTCGAGAGGTCGTCCGTGTCGTGGCTGACGATTAGTGCTATCGAAGTCGGGGGTAGCTCGTCTCGAATAACATCGCTGACCTTTTTTTGCAAAGCCTTGTCAAGACCTGCGAGAGGCTCGTCAAAAAGATACAAATCCGCTTTTCGTGCAAGAGTTCGTGCAAGAGCCACTCTGCGTTTCATACCGCCTGAAAGCTCTCCGGGAAGCTTGTTTTCGCTGCCGTCAAGCTCAAGCCCATGCAAAAGCTCGATTGCCCGTTTTTTTGAGCATTCACTTACTTCGGAAATGTTGTCGGTCACGTTCAGCCAAGGAAAAAGCCTTGCTTCCTGAAACATGAACGAAACGGGAATTCGAGTGTATTCTCCGCCGCTCGGTGTTTCAAGTCCACCCAAAATGCGAAGCAGTGTAGTCTTTCCGCAACCGGATTCTCCTGTGATGAGGTAAATTCCGCTGTTCAGCTCAAGTGTGATATCACAAAGCACTCTTTTGTCGTCAAAATTTTTCGACAGCTTGTTGATTGATAGCGTCATTTTGACATACCCCCGATATCCGCCGCCGCAAATCTTTTAATAAGCGGTGCAAAAGCTTTCGATATTGCCCACTCGAACAATATACTTAACACAATTACCGTAAGCGTCCATGCCATAAGGTCAGGCGTTTCAAGATAAAGTTTTGATGTGTATATGTTTCCGCCTATCGAATTTTTTAGAGAGCAGAGAACTTCGGCCGCAATTCCCGCTTTCCATGCAAGCCCAAATGATGTAACTGCACTTGAAGCAAAAGAGGAAAGTGAAGAAGGAATATACAGAAGACGTAATTTTTTGAAAAATCCGAACGAATATGCAAGTGCGACCTCGTGAAGTCCTATATCGGTGGAATTAAGTCCGTTCAGTACACCCGAGTACACAACCGGAATTACCATAAGAACGGAAGTGAATACGGGAACTGCTGATTTTCCCATCCATACCAAGGCAAGGATAATAAACGACGCAACGGGAGTGGATTTGATTATCGAGATAAGAGGTGACACTATCGCTTCAAATATATCGGATGCAAATGCGGAATATGCCATAATACAGCCGAGAAATGTGCCGATGACGGAGCCGAGAGCAATTCTGGCAAAGGATGCCGCAACGGAATAATAGTACTCGGGACTTGTCATATGTCCGAAAAGACACGATATGACCGTAAAGGGAGTCGGAAGAAGGATTTCCTTGTCAACTATAAGTGCAACCGTTTCCCATACGGCGAGCCAAAACACGAGTGCAAGGATATTTTTTGCGACCCTTGATTTTTTCAGCATTAATTACTTGATGTAGTAAATATCGTCACCGGGAACAGCACCGCCTACGGATGAGGGATCAAAACCGTAAAGAACACCGTAGAAGCCGGAAAGTCCTGTCTTCATTTCTTCGCCTGTAATGCAAACGATATTAGCGTCGGGAATAGCTTTCTTTGCGATTGTAGCCTTGGGAACGATTCCGTAGGCTTCTATAATTGCAGATGCTTCTTCAATGTTTTCGTTTACATAGTTTACGGAAGCGGAGTATTCTTCAAGGAATGCATCTACGGCTTCGGGATATTCCTCAATGAAGTCGGGGTTTACGATAACGCAACCCATATAGAGTGAGCTGTCATCACCGTTTGCCTCGGCTGCCTTTTCCCACTCCTCGGTGAGATTGATAACAGCTTTGCATTCGGACTGCTGAACAAGAACCGTTGTAGCGTTCGGAACGGGAAGCATACCGAGTGTTACGTCTCCCGATACCATCTGTGTTGCAAGCTCGGAATGCTCGGCAAGATAAGTTACATCGCATTCGATATTGTTGGATTCAAGTACATATCTGAGAATATATTCGGGAGTGGAACCCTGACCTGTTGCATAAAGCTCCTTGCCGTTCAAATCTTCCAGTGCCTGAACAGTGTCGCCGTTTTCGAGAACATAGAGAACACCGAGAGTGTTTACGGCAGCTACTCTTATGTTGCCCTCGGTCTTGTTATAGAGAACGGACGCAAGGTTTGTGGGAAGTGCAGCTATATCATAGTTTCCCTTTATAATTTCGGCTGTGACCTCATCGGGAGAGGATGCAACGGTGAATTCGTATTTGTTTTCTGTGCTTCCTTCATCGTTGTCCGACATAAGCTTTGCCATACCCATGCCTGTAGGACCCTTGAGTGCATATACCTTTATGTCACGATCGAGTGTATCATCGGTAGTTTCACCCTCAGAGCAGGCTGCAAGCAGTGTGCAAGAAAGAGTTGACGCAAGAACAAGAGAAAATGCCTTCTTTAAGTTTAACATATCATAACTCCTAACATTAACCGGATATCGGTATTTGTGCGGCGTTTATTTCATATTATTATAACGCCTCGAGAATTATAGCACATAAAGTATCTCGTGTCAAGAATACGTTTTTGCATTTAAGGCGGTAATTTCCGTCAAAAATCGGCTTCAAAACAATGTTTGTGTAAATAAAGTTTAAAATTTGACGTGATTTATTGAAAACCCCCTTGAAAAAAAACGCAGAATGGTATAAAATAGAGCTTGAAAAAAATACAACATTTTCGGAGGAATTATGACGTTATTCATTTTAGCCGCAGGTATGGGATCTCGCTACGGCGGACTTAAGCAGATCGACCCCTTTACAAAGCATGGCGAATTTATCATCGACTTTTCTATCTATGATGCTATTCAGGCAGGCTTCGATAAGGTAGTATTCGTTATCAAGGAAGAAAACTACGAAGCTTTCAAGGAAACAGTAGGTCACAGAATCGAAAAGAAGATTGCTGTAGAATACGTATTCCAGAAGCTCGACAGCTTTGTTCCCGCAGGCAAGCTCCTCGCAGACAGAACCAAGCCTTGGGGTACAACACAGGCTGTTCTCGTTGCTAAGGATGCCATCAAGGACGGTTTCGCTGTAATCAATGCCGATGACTTCTACGGTCGTGACGCATTCATGAAGGCTGCTGAGTTTATCAAAAATTCCGACACTGCAAATAACAGCCACTTCTGCATGGTAGGTTATATGCTCGGTAACACTCTCACAGACAACGGTAGTGTTGCAAGAGGCGTTTGCCATGCTGACGACAACGGTATGCTCGACAAAATCGAAGAGAGAACAAAGCTCTTCAAGGAAGACGGCGGTGCATACTTTGAAGAAGACGGTGAGCAGGTTCACCTCACAAACGACACAGTAGTTTCCATGAACTTCTGGGGCTTCGGTCCTTCCTTATTCGAATACCTCGAAAAGGATTTCGCCGAATTCCTTGAAGATCCCAAGTCCGATATGCTCAAGGGCGAATGCCTCCTTCCCAACACTATCGGTAAGATGATCAACGACGGCAAGTGCGACGTTAAGGTTCTCACAACAAGTGCAAAGTGGTTCGGCGTTACATACGCAAACGACAAGCCCGATGTAATCGCAAAGCTCAATAAGCTCATTGCCGACGGTGAATATCCCGACGGACTCTGGAACTGATTTGATTAATTGAATCGTAAGCCGAAAGACCCTCATCGGTTTCTCGGCTTATGTTATAAGTAAAGCTTATTTTCATAAAACAATATAGAAAGTGTGTAATTATGGCTATTCTTGTTACAGGTGGTGCAGGTTATATCGGTTCTCATACCGTTATTGAGCTTCAGAACTCCGGTTATGAAGTAGTTGTATGCGATAACCTTTGCAACTCCAGCAAAAAATCTCTCGAAAGAGTTGAACAGATTACAGGCAAACCCGTAAAGTTCTACCTCGCCGACATCCTTGACCGTGAAGCTATGGAAAATATCTTCAAGAACGAGAAGATTGATTCCGTTATCCACTTCGCAGGCCTCAAGGCTGTAGGTGAATCCGTTGCTAAGCCGTGGGAATATTATAACAACAACATCACAGGTACTCTCGTACTCGTTGACGTAATGAAAAAGTACGGCTGTAAGAATATGATATTCTCCTCCTCCGCAACAGTTTACGGTAGCCCCGCATTTGTTCCGATTACAGAAGAATGCCCCAAGGGTACCTGCACAAACCCCTACGGTTGGACAAAATCCATGCTTGAACAGGTTCTTACCGATATTCAGAAGGCTGATAACGAATGGAACATCGTTCTTCTCCGTTACTTCAACCCCATCGGAGCTCACAAGAGCGGTCTTATCGGCGAAAACCCGAACGGAACTCCCAATAACCTCATGCCCTATATCACCCAGGTTGCTGTAGGTAAGCGTCCCGAACTCGGTGTATTCGGTAACGACTACGATACACATGACGGTACAGGTGTGCGTGACTACATCCATGTAGTTGACCTTGCAAAGGGTCACGTTTGTGCTATCAAGAAGCTCAACGAAAAGTGCGGTCTCAAGTTATACAACCTCGGTACAGGCGTTGGCTACAGCGTTCTCGACATCGTAAAGAACTTTGAAGAAGCTACAGGCGTTAAGGTTCCTTACTCCATTAAGCCCAGACGCCCCGGCGACATCGCTACCTGCTATTCCAGTGCTGACCTTGCTGCTAAGGAACTCGGCTGGAAGGCAGAAAACGGAATTAAGGAAATGTGCGAGGATTCATGGAGATGGCAGAAGATGAATCCCAACGGATACGAAGACTAATTCGGGGAGAGCAGAGAAATGATAAAAAAAGAACTTTTCGGTAAGCTCCCTTGCGGTGCTGAGGTTTATTCTTACACTCTCTCAAACGGTTCTATCACATCCGCTTGCATCCTTAACTACGGCGGTATTATAAAGAATATCTGGGTTAAGGATAAGAACGGTGTTGAAGCAGACGTTGTTTGCGGTTTCGATAACCTTGAAGGCTACCTCACATCAGGTGGTTATCAGGGTGCTCTTGTAGGCCGTGTAGGCAACCGTATCGGCGGTGCTAAGTTCACACTTGACGGTGTTGAATATAATCTCTACAAGAACGACGGAAACAATACTCTTCATGGCGGTAAAGAAGGCTTTAATGCAAAGATTTGGGATGTGGTTGAAGCTGATTCATCTTCCGACCCCACACTCATCCTTACATATGTAAGCCCCGACGGAGAAGAAAACTATCCCGGAACTCTCACTGTAAGAGTAACATACACTCTTTCCGGAAACGGTGCTCTTTCCGTTCATTATGAAGCCGAGACAGACAAAGCTACAATTGTAAACCTTACCAACCACTCTTATTTCAACCTTGCAGGTTACAATGCAGGTCCCGTTGACGACCACGTTCTCCAGCTTGATTGCGATAAGATAAACAGCGTGGACAATGAGCTTATTCCCGATGGAAAGCTTATTGATGTTGCAGGTACTCCTTATGACTTCAGAAAAGCCATGAGACTCGGTGACGGATTTGCTTCCGATTATCCGATGATGAAGAGCTTCAACGGATACGATAACAACTTTGCGTTCGCCGATTTCAACGGAAAGTATGTTAAGCGTGGCTCTCTCGAGGATACAAAGAGCGGCAGAAAGCTCGATCTCTATACAGACCAGCCTTGCGTACAGATTTATACAGGAAACATGATAAACGTTAATGATCCTGCATTCAAGAACGGTGTTAAGCAGTACACACATTGTGCGGTTTGCCTCGAAACACAGTCTATGCCCGATGCGATAAATCACCCCGGTTTCACAGATACAGTTCTCAGACCCGGTGAAAAGTACGACAAAACAACAACTTTTGCATTCTTTAACTGAATATAAGAAAAAAGTCGAAGTTCAATAAGCTTCGGCTTTTTTTGCGTCATAATCACAAGCGTGAATCAATATAATTGAGTATGAAATTTCAGTAAAAGCTGCTTAAAACGAATGATTGGGTAAGCAGCCGGAGGGAAAATGAATCACGCCTTTGATTATAAGGAAAGATGCGTCATACTTGCGGAATATATTGTGGAAACAGGCTCGACAGTCAGGGAAACTGCGGCAAGATTCGGGATAAGCAAATCAACAGTACATAAGGATGTGACCGAAAGACTGATTAAAACCGACCCGTCACTCGAAAAATGCGTAAAGGTCGTGCTTGAAAAAAATAAAGCGGAAAGGCATATACGAGGAGGAGAAGCTACGCGGGAAAAATATCGAAAGCTTGCGGAAAAGCAAAACAATATTAGACGTTAGATTGATTTGTGCGATTTTCAACAAAAAATGGAAAGACACTGTATTGACTTACCGATGGGAATGTGATAAACTAAAAGTGAATTTAATTGTATAGGAGCAACAAATATGCTTATTACTGTTATAGGTAGAGGTCATTCAGGCACACGTTCCATGTCTCATACATTGTCCGCAAGCGGAGTTTATATGGGAGAACCGCTTAATGTATCCGGCGACCTTCTTCCTCCCGAGAAAATGTACGATGCTTGCCGTGTTTTCGCTCAGTATGTTAAATATGAGGGAAACAACAAGTGGGATTTCACCCGAGTAAATACTTGCCCGATTCCGAACGAATTTAAAGTTCTCGTTGAGGAATATCTTCACACCGTTCTTGATTCAAAAAGCGAATATAAAGGCTGGAAGATTCCGGAAACAACACTTGTATATCCGTGGATTGCCCGTATGTTCCCCGATATAAGATACATATTCTGGGTGAGAGACCCGAGAGACTGCATACTTTCAAGCCACCTCACGGACGATCTCGGCAAGTTCGGTATTGAGTATGATAAAACAGACGATATAAGAACAAATCGTGCTATAAGCTGGCTCTATCAGCGTGAAATAGTACGTTCCGTTCCGACACCTAAGTACAACCTCTCAATAAGATTTGAGGACATGGTGTTCGACCAGGACAATACAATCAAGCGTATTTCCGATTACCTCGGTATTCCGATAGCAAAAATCGAAATGCGTTCCGATTCTGTCGGAAGATATAAAACGGATGACGGAGTTCATATGTACGATTTCTTTGAAAACGATATGAAAGAGCTTGGCTACGAATTTGAATAATAAAAAACGGGTACGTTCAATGAAAGCGTATCCGTTTCTTTTTCGTATATTATTTAAATAACTTTGTTGAAGAAAGTGCCTTGCCGAGAAGAGGGCAGAGAACCACGTTTAAAATAAGCTCAATAACGAAATTGATTCCCGCAAGTCCGAATATGATAAAGTATATCAGATTTCCGTTTATAAGCGAAGAATATGTGGAGTCACCGAGCATTGCATTACCGAAGAATATGTACATTCCGAGGCAAAACAGTCCTGTGTTTACTATGGGGCAAACTACAGACGGTAAAATAATGTTAAGCGATTTGTACTTGCTTATCTTTCCTATGAGCTTGTACGCATATCCTGCGATAAGTCCTGCAAATGCGGTTTTAAGTATGCATATGAGGGCTGTCGCAACGGGATTGTTTGTCATAAGAAAGAGGTAAAACGGATCTGCCGAGGTGAATACCTGAATGAATGTGGTGATTCCGGCAAGCGTACCTACGAATAATCCCGCACTCGGACTAATGAATACCGAAGCTATAACTATCGGTACCAGAACGAAGTTGAGTGTGACAGCCCCAACCTTTACAGCCGAGAAAAACAGCTGTAATACTACTACGAGTGCCGACAGCAGAGCTATACGCACCATCTTTTGGGTCTTTGCGTGTTTTTTTGTGTTCATATTTTCCTCCTTATTTAATGTCGCTTGCTTCCGTGAATATGAGAAAACGGTAAGGTGCGACAATATTTATAATATAGCCGTAGCTCTATTATACAAAATAAATGTTTTTTAACCAATTCGGGTTATAGCTTGACGTTTTTTTCAAACAAGTAAGCGGCACCGTCAATGGTTAGGTTCTTGCAATAGGTGAATTTGTTTTTTGTGTAGGGAATTATATTCTCCGAAAGACCGCCGGTTGCCACAAGGGACAGTCTTTCATCTGAATCTTTCGGTATCAGCTGTTCACGGATATTTCTTATAAAGCCGTCTATCATGAAAATATTGCCGTTTATAACTCCCGAGTTGATGGATTCTTCGGAGTCACGACCTATAAGCACGTTTTCACGCTCAAGACGAATGTTTCCGAGAAGTGCTGCGGAATCAGATAAAGCTTTCATTGATACTGCAAGTCCGGGAATTATTATTGTACCTATAATATTTTTGTTTTTATCAACAACAGTGATAGTTGTAGCCGTACCCATATCAAGAATTGCCAATGGAGCCGGAAACATATGCAAGGCGGCGGCGGTGTTACACACGATGTCTGAGCCAAGCTGTTCGGGATTCTTTATCTTTATTCCGAAACCGGTTTTTTTGCCTTCGGATATTATAAAAGGCTTTTTGCCACAAAGCTCATGGGCGGCAACCTTGATTATATCGGTAAGCTCGGGAACCACTGATGATATAACTGCACAGGTAATCATATTATCATGGGAAGAGCTTTTGTCAAATGGTTTGAATCCGTTTTCACGCAAAAAACTGCGAAGAAACAAAACATATTCGTCAACGGAATAAGGCTTGTTTGAAATTTTAAAAGATGTGAGTAATTCATGCGATGACTGCGAAAGAGATTCCGATTGTCTGAATACACCGACAGACACCGATGAGTTACCAACGTCAAATGCAAGCAACATAATATCACCGAAAAGCAATTTTGATTTACAGAGGTATTATAACGTATATATACGAAAAAATCAATACTTTAAGGGAAATTTCGCATATACAATACCCTCAATTATACAAAATTTGCATTTTGCCTAATTAAATATCGGGGATTTTAAAGTTCCCTGAGCTGATTTCCAACCTTGGTTCTGTCAAGCAAATTCATGAGAATATAAGATGAAACCACTCCGAATACACCCTGCATTAAGTTTCCTGGTATGCTTGTTGCGGCTGCAAGTCCGTTTCCGAGAAAAACAGCTGCGTATGCAAAATATCCGATTACCATTATCAACTCAGATATTGTTCCCGAAATTAAATATGCTGCACTTTTTATATTTTTGGATTTTGCTTTGATGATTGCATTATACACTGCCGCAACCGTAAGAGCCATTATTCCCTTTATCAAAAATGTTCCGGGTGCATAATGCATATATCCGGAGATTATATCTGCGAACATGGAGCCTATTCCCCCTGCCGCAAATCCCCACAGTGAGCCGAGGTAGATTCCGCTGAGTAACACAAAGCAGTCGCCGAGATTTACATATCCGTTCATCGGAGACGGTATCTGAATAACAAGTGTTGCGGCACAAGACAATGCGGCAAACATGGCTGCAAAAACAAGCTTTCTCAGCTTTTCGTTGAAAGTAATCTCTTTTTTCATGTTAAATCATCCTTCTGATTGATAAGATTGTTGATATTTTATCATTATAAAACGAATTATACAATGTTATAAATCCACATAATTGAGATTTTTTTCGAAATTTGGGTTGGATATTATTTTTGAACCGTTGTATTCACCAAAAAGCGGAGATTATTTTTGTGGAAATGTACGAATTTTTTAAAAAGTGAAAAAAGACGTGATAAGTGCGATATTATGTGATATAATATATAGGTATTGGAACATAACAAACGGAGGATTTGTAATATGAAAATGAGAGTTATGTACTCTTCCAAAAAAGGAAAAGTAGCTACATATGCAGAAGCAATCGGTCAGGCTTGCGGATGTCTTACAAATGACATTCCCCCGGCATATCCCGCTGATAAGGAAAGACTTGTTATTATCGGTGTAACCATCAAAGGCGAAACAGATGATAAAGTAAGACGTTTCTGCAGTGAGCTTATCCCCTCAAGAGCACAGAATGTTGCCCTCTTTGTTGACGGTGAAAAGGATTCCGCAGGCGAAAAGCAGCTGAAAGAAATTCTCAGAACCGCAGGAACAAACGTAATCGACGAAACATATTATGTTAAGTGCGGTATCTTCGGAAAGAAAATCACACTTGAAGAACGTCAGAAGATTGTTGACTGGGCAAGAAAGATGCAGAGCATAGCTGCCGAATCCAACTGAAAATAAATCTTTAAACGGTACTGATTTTTTAATTCGGTGCCGTTTTTTGTTGCGACTCTTCCCTTTTTTAATATTTTGCAGAAAAATCTAACTTTTTTGATTTTACCCCTTGACAAACAAGAATCGGAGTGATATAATAATATCGTTCTAAGGAACACGGCCTGTTGGTCAAGCGGCTAAGACGACGCCCTCTCACGGCGTAATCGGGGGTTCGATTCCCCCACGGGTCATAAAAAAGCTTTGTTGTTCGGTATACCGTTCAGACAAGGCTTTTTTGTTGTCTAAACACCCTTTTTCTGTTTGACAAGAATACGACTGTAATATACAGACAAACAAATAACATCACCGAAAGAGCTTTGTTTGATACTGTTCTGTCGAGGAATGTTATTTTAACAAAAGCACACAAAACCGCATAGATGATCGGATTTTTATATTGCTTTAATGTATCAAGCATACTTACACCTGTTATAGCAGACAGTTTTGAAATGCTTGCTATAAGATTTCCGACCTCACAAAGCCATACTGTAATAATATAACCCCATATTCCCAGGTGAGGAGTGAGAAGCCATACAAGGATTAGACCCGAGGCGGAATCACCTATGTTCACTTTCATGTTATATACCTGCTCACCCATTCCCTTGAGAAGAGAGTCTACTGCTGTGTCAAGATACATGAACGGAACAAGCAGGCCGAGGACTACCGTGTATGTTGCGGCTTCCGTGGAGCTGTATATAAGCTCTCCGAGAGTTTTTCCGTAGATAACGAATATAGCACAAGCTCCAATCGAAAAGAGTGCGGAATATCTGTAGACTTCGAGGGTCAGCCTTTTTATGCCGTCTGAGTCACCGAGTTCGTTTTTTTCGGCTATTTCTGGTATGAGAAGTGATGTGAATGACCCGATTACCGCATACGGAAACATTACAAGAGGGAACGCTATTCCTTGCAGAAGACCGTATGAAGCAAGTGCCGCTTTTTCGCTGAGACCGCTTTTCTTCAGTCCGGATGGTATTGCAATGTGTTCGAGAGTGGTGAGTCCCTGACGTGCGTATGTTCCGATGGCGGCTATAAATGATATGTCCGTTATCGCTTTGAATTTTGTTTTGATTTCTTTCTTTTTATTTCCGTATTTTTCCTTTGACGGACTTTTGCTGTCGAATATATACATGATGAGATTTAAAGCAGCAGACCAAAGCTCTGTAAGCACGCTTCCGCATATAAGAGCAAGACACATTTTTTCGGTATCGCCGCCGGTTGACAAATACAGACCTGTTGAAATAAGTATGATTTTTGCAAATTGCTCACTTACCGCAGATATTGCATTTTTGTATACCTTTCTGAGACCTGTAAAAAATCCCGCCAGTGCAGACGACAGAGATATTGCCGGCAGACTGAATGCAAGTAATTTCAAAGAAGCTTCGCATCTTCTGTCATCGAGAATATAAATTGATATCGGATGTGCGGTGATAAGCATGAGGATTGCCGAAAGAAAGCCGAAAAGCATGGCATACAGACAAAGCTTGCCTACAAGTGAATACATACTTGATTTCCATGAGCTTTTGTCGGCTTCGCTTAATTGTACACATCTTTCCGAGGTCAATTTCATTGCTCCGAGATTTACGCATGAAAGCGAAAGGGTTACCGCAAAGCCGTATACGCTCATTATAAGTGTGTATAGACCCATGCCTTCCGCTCCTATTTTATTGTTTATGTATGCGTTGAAGCCGACTGCAATTCCTCGCATGATAATGTTGACGCAGGAAAGAAGTATAGCATGATAGAAAAATCTTCTGCGTTTAACGGAGGTGTTTTCTGCAAAATGAGGGTTATTTACGGACATATTCCACACCTTTCTCGAGCTTTATATCGGAATGTTGATATTTATCTTGATTTATTAACAATAAATATATATAATAAGTATGAGTTTAACAATACACAAGGAGCATAATATGGAGCGAGTCAGCAAACACAATTATTATCTCGATATCGCACAGACCGTTTCGGAGAGAAGCACCTGTATGAGAAAGAGATACGGAGCAATAATAGTTAAGAATGATGTTATAATATCTACGGGATACAACGGTGCTCCGCGAGGCAGAAAGAACTGTTCGGATCTTGGAAACTGTACGAGAGAAAGACTCGGCATCCCGAGAGGTGAAAGATATGAGCTATGTCGTTCGGTTCACAGTGAAGCCAATGCAATAATCTCCGCATCGAGAGAAAATATGCTTGGGTCTGAGCTGTATATGTGCTGTACCGACCCGAAGACAGGCGAAATAATTTCGGGAACCAATTCCTGCATGATGTGCAAAAAGCTTATAATCAATTCGGGAATATCAAAGGTCTACATAAGAGACACAAAAGATGAGTTTAGAGTTATTAACGTGACGGATTGGATAGATGACGATGACAGCCTTTCGGGTGTTCTCGGATATTGATATTTTATTATATTAGGAGAATTTCGTAATAATGAAAAAAATAATCGCAATCGCACTTGCTTCGTTGTCTGTTCTTGCTTTGACATCCTGTTCCGCATCGCTTGTTAATTTCAAATATGAAAACGGTAAGCTTATAAACAAGGGTCAAAGACTTGAATATTATGCCGCACCGACAAATTACGAGCCTGTTGCAGTGGGTGCGGAATTCGGATATTATGCAAAGACAGACCTTGTCCTTTATGAAATATCCGGACTTGATCCTAAAGAATGGCTTACTCAGGAATATGCGGGAAGTGCAACAACAATATTCTATTCGACAGATATAGAGCTGCCCACACTTGAAACGCTTGAAGCAACGAAGGTATACATATGCGGTGGCGATAACGTAACATATGCTCTTGCTACCGTAGAAGACATGGATGTTATTGATAATCTTATCGACCTTTTTGAAAACGGCGAATATGAAGAATGGCCACTTGTTAATTCCATCGAGACATATGAGCTTAAATTCTATTCCGAAGAAAAGTACCCTCACATATACTATAACCTTACATACGGTGAGTTTGAGGAGGGTAAGTTCATATACGACCGCACTACCAAAAGAAGCGTGAGAATAGATGACGCTCTTATAGACTATATAGGTTGATGCTTTATGTATGAGATAAAAAAAGCCACGCCCTATATGGTTGACGATATAGTTAATATAGAGAAGATATCGTTTACGGTTCCGTGGTCAAAAAAAACATTTCTCGAAGCACTGGAAAGCAAATATATTTCAACAAGCGTTCTCCTTGAAGAAGACGGCACTATATGCGGATTTTGCTGTATGATGGCTATAGGCTGTGAGGCGGAGCTTTTGAATATTGCCGTTCTTCCTGAACACAGAAGAAAAGGATATGCGGCACTTTTGCTTGAAAAAGCATTACTTTCGCTGTCCGAAAACAGTGTTGAGGATGTTTTTTTGGAGGTCAGAGAATCAAACTCTCCTGCAAGACGGCTTTACGAAAGATTCGGATTTTTTGAAATCGGTGTAAGAAAAAACTACTATTCTCAGCCGAAAGAAAACGCTGTCCTTATGCAGAAGAAGTTTTAATTTGAGGTGTGTATGTATATTTTTGCAATTGAAAGCTCATGTGACGAAACATCCGCTTCAGTTATACGAGCAAACGAAAATAAAATCGAAGTATTATCTAATATTGTTGCCTCACAGGTTGCAACTCATGCACTGTACGGAGGGGTTGTGCCTGAAATAGCAAGCAGAGCTCATTGTGAGGTTATATCCTCGGTATCTCATGAAGCACTCGAGACGGCAGGTATAAATGTGTCTGACATAGATGCGGTAGCGGTTACGTTTGCACCCGGGCTTATAGGTCCGCTTCTTGTCGGAGTAAATTTCATCAAGGCACTTGCATACAGAGCAGGATGCCCCATAATTCCCGTTCAGCATATCGAGGGACATCTATCGGCGGCTTACATAGAAAACAGCGAGCTTGAGCCTCCGTTCCTTGCATTGGCTGTGTCGGGCGGACATACTTCCCTTTACAAGGTTTCGGATTATACGACCTTTGAAGAAATCGGAGGAACCAGAGACGATGCTTGCGGAGAAGCGTTCGATAAAGTCGGCAGAGTAATGGGACTTCCGTATCCGGGCGGTGCTGCAATGGACAAGCTTGCAAAGGAAGCATTTGAAATGTTTGACTACAGCTCAAAGAAAGCAATGGCCTTCCCTTCTCCTGCGGTTCACGACAGCTCATATGACTTCTCGTTCAGCGGTTTGAAAACGGCGGTTATAAATCACATTCATAACGAAAAGCAAAAGCTGAAAAACTATGAACTTCCGCATGAATTGAAATGTGAGATAGCAGGTGCATTCACTCATTCGGTATGTGGCGGTATAACAAAGAAAGTTTCGGCAGCACTGCATGATACGGAAATGAAAACTCTTGTTATGGCAGGCGGAGTAGCGGCAAACAGTCATCTCAGACGTGCCGTAGCCGATATGTGTGACTCTCTCGGTGTACGCTTTGTTGTACCTTCGCTTTCTCTTTGCGGTGACAATGCCGCTATGATAGGTGCAAGAGCGTATCATATGTACCAAAACGGAATTTTTGCGGACATAGACCTTGACGCTTGTGCCTCGGATGACGGTGCGTTTGAATATCTTGAAAAACTTAAAACAAAATGAAAATAACACCTGTATATAAAAATCACCTTATTACACTTCCTGCCGAAACGGTACTACCGAAACTATCCACAGCAACAAAGGATGAGCTTGCAGTTCTTATCGCCGTGATAGCCGAACCCGACTTCGATGTTGAGAAAATATGCAAAAAGCTTGACATGACGGAAAACGCATTCAGACGTGCTTTAGATACATGGATAGCTTCCGGAACTCTTGTATCCAATGAAAAAGGCTCGAAAGGCAGTGCAAGAGCAGTATCATCGAAGAACGGTGAGAAAAAGCTGACGGCAAAAAGAAATGAACGCAGTATTACGCTTCACTCCGCTTTGCCAGTTTACACAGCCGATGAAATGAGCGGCATTATCGAGAAGAAAAAAGGTGCTTTTGAGCTTATAAATACCTGCCAGCAGATACTCGGAAAGGTATTTAACGCTCAGGAGACGGCAATAATTATCGGACTGATCGACCATCTTGCACTGTCGGATGAATACATACTCCTTCTTTGTACTCATGCTGTGCAAATGCAAAAGCCGTCTGTGAGATATATTGAACAGCTTGCACTTCGATTCTTTGACAGCAATGTGATAACCTACGAAGCACTCGAGGAAGAGCTAAAGCTTATTGAAGACAGAGTTCCTTTTGAGGCATATGTAAGAAAGCTTTTCGGACTCGGACAACGTACCCTGGTTCCGAAAGAAAAGGAATGTATCATAAAGTGGCATGATAAATACAAATTCTCAAACGAGATAATAAATGCCGCATACGAAAGAACTGTAAGCCAAACATCAAAACCCAGTATACAATATGCTAACGCAATACTTGACAATTGGTACGCATCGGGGTATACTATTATCGACGATATTGAGGCGGCTGAAGCGGAAAGACAAAAAAAGCGAGAGGGAGACGTACAAAAATCAAGCTTCTCGACAGATGATTTCTATGAGGCTGCTCTTTTGAGGTCATATAAGGAAAGCAAATAGAGAATATGGGAAGACGAGAAAATATCAGGCGAGCAAAGGATGTTATCGCCGCAAACAGAAACAGCAGCATTACCGAATACGAAAGGCATGTGAACGAGGTGTCCTCCGCATATCCGGAATTTAAAAGGATAACGGAAGCTCTTGCGGGAACGGGTCCCCGTATAATGGCGGCTTCTCTCGGGAAAATGCTTGAGACCGAAAGCATAGAGTCCATTCGTGCGGAGTATGAGCGGCTTGTTCAAATGAAAAAGCAGTTTCTGGTGTCACACAATTATCCCGAGGATTATTGCGATATAAAATATCACTGCGATAAATGCTCGGACACGGGATACAACGGTATAGATTTGTGTGATTGCCTGAAAAAGGAAATCGTGCTTTCAACTCTCGAAAACTCGGGACTGTATTCCCTCATTTCAACACAGACATTTGATACGTTTTCGCTTGATTATTACCAAGGAAACGAAAGATTTTTTATGGAACAAAACGTAAAGATGCTTAAAGATTTTGCGAATAATTTTGTTCCAAAAAAGTCGGATAACTTCATTTTTATGGGAGCGACAGGACTCGGTAAAACGCATCTTTCGTCAGCTGTCGCACAAGCGGTAATTGCAAACGGGCATTATGTTGTGTATGAATCCGCTCTCACGATGTTTTCCGATTACGAAGCAAAGAAGTTCGGCAGAAGCAACTATTATGAAGATGAGGGTGAATTCGATAAGTATATAGAGTGCGATCTCTTGCTTATTGACGACCTCGGATGTGAAATGACGAATTCCTTTGTTATATCATGTTTGTATAATGTAATAAATCTGAGACTTGTGCAGCATAAATCCACTGTAATAAGCACAAATCTGTCTCGTGATGAATTGAGAAAACGCTATTCCGATCGTATAATCAGCAGAATATACGGAGATTACAAACCTCTTGTATTCAGAGGCTCTGATATAAGAGAACAAAAAATACGTCAAAGCATTTGAAAATTATAATTATATAATTTTATAAATTATTTTTCTACCTAATAGGAGGAACAAACAATGAAAATAGGCGCAATGGTGGAATCGTTCAGACTCGGTTTCAAAAACGGCGTTGAAAAAGCTGCTTCTCTCGGTATCGAGGGTATCCAGGCATATGCTACAGGAGGAGAACTCGGCGTTGATACAATAACAGATGCAAAGCTCAAGGAAGCTCTCGACATCGTTAAGTCCAACGGTCTTGTATTCTCCGCTATCTGCGGTGACTTCGGTCATGGTTTCATGAATCCCGAAACAAACAAGATTTATGTTGAAAAGTCCAAGAGAGTTCTCGACCTCGCAAAGAAGCTTGAGTGTAACATCGTAACAACACATATCGGTACTGTTCCCGCTGAAGAAAACGAAACAAAGGAAATCATGCGTAAGGCTTGCCGTGAGCTTGCTGAATACGCTGACTCTGTCGGATCCGCTTTCGCTGTTGAAACAGGTCCCGAACCCGGTAAAGTTCTCGGTGAATTCCTTGATTCTCTCGGAGCAGGCGGTGTTAGAGTTAACTTCGACCCCGCTAACCTCGTAATGTGTGTTGATGACAGACCGGAAAACGCACTCAAGTACCTCGGCAAGTATGTAGTTCACACACACGCTAAGGACGGTATCATGCTCAAGAAGAAGATTGAAGAAAAGATCAGCGTAGGTGCGGAAGCTCAGGAACACCAGGCTCTCGCAGACATGGGTCTCAAGTATCTCGAACTTCCTCTCGGTGATGGCGATGTAAACTATGATGTATACCTCCCTGCTCTTGCCGCTACAGGCTTCAACGGCTTCCTTACAATCGAGCGTGAAGTTGGCGATAACCCCGAAAAGGACATCTCTCTTGCAGTTGAATTCCTCAAGGATAAGATCGCAAAGTTCAACTTAAAGTAATATGAAGCTTTTTATAGCCTCAGACCTCCACGGCTCTGCATATTTTACAAGAAAAATGCTTGAGAGATATGAAGAATCAGGTGCGGAAAAGCTCATTCTCCTCGGAGATATACTTTACCACGGCCCAAGAAACGATCTCCCGAGCGAATATGCTCCCAAAGCCGTTGCCGCTATGCTGAACGAACACGCCTCCGAGATAATATCGGTAAGAGGTAACTGTGAAGCTGAGGTGGACAGCCTTATGCTTGACTTTTCCGTTACCTCCGATTACGGTGTGATATTTGACGGCATACAAACTATTCATCTCTCACACGGACACAGACAGGAGCCTAAGCTTCATGAAAACGATGTGTATATTACGGGTCATACGCATATACCTCACGATTTTGTGAAGGACGGAGTAAGATACCTTAATCCCGGCTCAGTCTCAATACCGAAAAATATGACAAGACATTCCGCTTTGATTTACGAAAACGGTGTCTTTGAATGGATGGATATCGAGAGCGGCGAAAAATACACTCTGTAACGGGAATAAGCGATGCCTGATTTTTGGGTGTCGCTTATTTTTTGTTATAGGTGAATTGTGAACTATTAACTAATAATTCCGATAGCATTTGTGACTTTTATTGACAAGCAAGTTTGTTTGAGATATAATTAAAGCCGAGGTGTTTTTGCCTCGGATATTACAATTATAAAAGAGGTCAGATAAAAATGTCAGAAAATGTTGAGCACGGTGGAATTTCTATTGAGCTTGAACACATATTTCCAATAATCAAAAAATGGCTTTACTCCGAAAAGGAGATATTTGTCCGTGAGATAGTTTCAAACGCTTGTGACGCTATTACAAAGCTCAGAAGACTTAATTCTCTCGGACAGGCTGATGTTGATCTTACAGATGCAAAGATAAAGGTTATACTTGATAAAGAGCTGTCAACCATTACGGTAACTGATACAGGTATCGGTATGACCGAGGAGGAGCTTAAAAAGTATATTTGTCAGATAGCTCTCTCCGGTGCCCTTGATTTCATTCAGAAGTATGAGGGTGAAAATGCTGCTGACAACGGAATTATAGGTCACTTCGGTCTCGGATTTTATTCTTCGTTCATGGTAAGTGACACGGTTGACGTTATCACACGCTCATATACAGGCGGAAAATATATCAAATGGACTTGCTCCGATGACGGAAACTATGAAATATCTCAGGACTTTGACGATGAAGACGGCGAGGAGCTTGTAGGTAAATTCGGTACAGCCGTAGTTATGCACATAAACGAAGAAGGAAAGGAATATCTCTCCGAATACAAGCTTCGTGAAGTAATTGAAAAATACTGTGCATTTATGCCCGAGGAAATATATTTTGTTGATAATTCCAAGGACGATGAAGAACATAAGCACGAGGACGGTTGCGAATGTGAAGAATGCAAGGAAGAAAAACCGATAAACGATACAAAACCGCTTTGGCTTAAAAATCCTTCAGATTGCACAGAGGAAGAATACAAGGACTTCTACCGCAAGGTGTTCCATGATTGGAAGGAGCCACTGTTCCATATTCATATAAAGGCAGATTATCCGCTGAATTTCAAGGGAATACTTTACTTCCCCCGTATCGGCAGTGAATTTGACAGCCTTGAAGGACAGGTAAAGCTTTATTACAATCAGGTATTTGTTGCGGATAATATAAAGGAAGTTATCCCCGAATATCTGCTTATGCTCAAGGGTGTGCTTGATTGCCCCGAGCTTCCCCTTAACGTCTCCAGAAGCTACTTGCAGAACAGCGGATATGTTTCCAAAATTTCCGCACACATTACCAAGAAGGTTGCGGACAAGCTTAACTCCATGTTTACAAACGACCGTAAGGCATACGAGGAGATTTGGAGAGACCTAAAAACCTTCGTTGAATACGGTTGCATGAGAGACCGCAAGTTCTATGATAAGGTTGCTCCGAGCATTCTTTTCGAGACAACAGACGGAATATTTAAAACACTTGATGAATATCTTGATGCCGCTCGGGAAAAGCATGAAAACAAGATATATTATGCGTCCGATGTTACCGCTCAGTCGAAATATGTCAAGATGTTCAAGGATGAAGGCATAGAGGTCGTTCTCCTTGACAGAGTTATTGACACTCAGTTCGTTAATACGATTGAATCGAACAAGGACGGAGTTAAGTTTATCAGAATCGACTCCGAAATTGCCGATGTACTCAAGGCTGACGGAGACAAAACCGCACTTCCCGCAGTTGAAGAGCTGTTCAAGAAGGTTGCCGGCGAGCATACAACAGTTGCGTTTGAGAGACTCAAGGATGAAAAAACACCTGCAATTCTCAACCTTTCCGAGGATTCACGCAGAATGAACGATATGATGAAGCTTTATAAGATGGGGGCGGATATGCCGAATGAGCAGACCCTCATTGTAAATACCGCATCTCCTCTTATCGAAAAGCTCAATACTCTTTCGTCTGACGGAAAAAATGAAGAAGCCGAGCTTATTGCACGACAGATATATATGCTTTCATCTCTTTCGCAGAGACAGCTTACCTCTGATGAGCTTCTTTCATTCCTTGGTGAAAGCTACGACATTCTCGGTAAACTTTAATGAATGAAAGCCTTCGTGAAAATATACTTTTCGCTTCAGATAAAAAGGCAGCTTCACGGGAGCTTCTTGATATAATGTACAGCGAGGCGGCACTTGCATACAGAAATACGGTTTCGCAAAATGCGGACTGCGAGGAAATACTTGATTTGTTCTCGGGGCTTTTTAAAGGCGGCAAGGAATGTGAAACGGTAGAATTTGCACATTTCTGTCGTGAAGCCGTAAAAAGCATCGAACCGTATTTTTACGATGAGGACAGAATAGACGATGTTTCCCACATAAATGCACTCCCGCCGAGAGTTGCTTATCTCAGAAACGGCTTTTCCGACAAGGCTTACAGTAAATTTTCGGAAAGCCTCGGTGTGCTGACAGCTGTGTATTTCAGCGGCTTCAGTGAGCCTTGTGAAGAGGTTTACTATGAGCGTTGCTCTCATGCACTTCTTCCGATATACAATTCCCGTGACGGAATGGTAATGTCGCTGTATAAGCTTCTGCTGAAATACGACCTCAAAATAGTTTCTGCGTGCGATATAGAGATGAACGATGAATCTGTTATGCGTTATGTGCTTGCCGCTAAAAATCTGCCTCATGATACAAAAAGAAGATTTGCGGATGTCTCTATGGTTGTGGATGAAAACTGCTCACTCGGAGCACTTCTCTACTCCCTTGAAATACTGGGGGCGGAGATAGTAATGATGAATTCATACCCGCTTGAATATACAAACGACGGTCACGGGCTGATATTACAGCTCGACATGACCTCGTCCGATATAGAAGTGCTGAGAGTTTTTCTTGAAGGCTCAAGGATACGACACGACATCATCGGATGCTATAACCTAACCAACAATTGAAAGGAATATAGATATGGAAGAATACATGAAGAGATACCTTGAATGGCTTGAATCCGACAAGGTAGACGAACAGACAAAGGCAGAGCTTAAGGCTCTTGAGGGAAACACCGATGAGCTTAAAATGCGTTTCGGCTCATATATGGAATTCGGTACCGGCGGTCTTCGCTCCAAAATGGGTGCAGGCTGCGGTATGATGAATATCTACACCGTTGCTCAGTCCACTGAGGGTGTTGCAAGAGTTATCGAATCTCTCGGAGAGGACGCAAAGAAAAGAGGCGTAATGCTCGGATATGACAGCAGAAACAATTCTCAGCTGTTTGCAAGACGTTGTGCCGAGGTTCTGACAGCTCACGGAATAAAGTGCTATCTTTTTGATGAGCTTAGACCTACTCCCATGCTTTCTGCCGGTGTACGTTACTTCGGCTGTATCGCAGGTATTAATATAACAGCATCTCATAACCCGGCTGTATATAACGGATATAAGCTCTACTGGGAAGACGGTGCTCAGCCTACCTCTCAGATGGCGGACCATGTTTCCTCATTCATATATGATACCGACATTTTTGAAGGTGTTCCCACAAGAGAACAGGCAGACGAAAGCCTTATCACAATGGTAGGTGCGGAATTCGATGAAATATTCATGAAGAATGTTATCGCAGAACAGGTATATCCCGATGTTATCAAAAAAGCTGCGGACAATCTTCAGGTAGTGTACACTCCTCTTTGCGGAGCAGGCTACAGAATCGTTCCCGAGGTACTTCGTCGTATAGGAGTAAAGCATCTTTCTCTTGTTGAGTCTCAGATTAAACCCAACGGCGATTTCCCCGGACTTGCAAAGCCGAACCCGGAATATCCCGCTTCGTTTGCCGAGGGTATAGAAATCGCAAAGAATGTTAAGTCTGACCTTATTATTGCAAACGACCCCGACTGTGACCGTGTCGGAGTTATGGCAAGAGACAAGAACGGCGAATTCAAGTGCATAACCGGTAACCAGATGGGTTCTCTCCTTCTCGACTATATATTCTCTGCTCTCGAAGAACAGGGTAAAATGCCTGAAGACGCATATGCTATCAAGACTATCGTTACAAGCGAAATGGCAACAAAAATATGCTCGGTACACAATGTAGAGCTTTACAATGTTCTCACAGGCTTCAAGTTCATTGCCGAGGTAATCGGTGAGCATGAAGCTAAAAACGAAGGCACATTCCTTCTCGGTTACGAAGAAAGCTACGGCTACATGAAAGGCTCTTATTCCAGAGACAAGGACGGCGTTGTAGCTTCCATGCTTATCTGCGAAATGGCGGCATACTATTCTCTCAAGGGTATGACTCTCATTGACGCTGTTGAAGCTCTCTATACAAAGTATGGCTTCTACATGGAAAACTCCGCTGAGATATACATGGAAGGAATAGACGGTAAGGATAAGATTGCGGCTCTCATGGAAAAGCTCCGTTCCGAGACACCTGCAGTCATTGCAGGAAGCCGTGTAGTCAATGTCCGCGACTACCTTGCAGAAACCTCTACAGACGTGCTTACAGGCGAAGTACACGGCACAGGACTTCCCAAATCAAATGTAATGTACTATAAGACCGAAAACGGTTGCGTAGTGGTTGCACGTCCTTCCGGCACAGAACCCAAAATAAAGTTCTATATTCTTGCAAATGGTCAGGATGAAGCCGAAGCTCGTTCCAATGCTGTAGAATGCACACATTCTCTTGAGGATATGCTCGGACTCGCACACGATACTTTAAAGAAGTAATATAATCAAAAGATATAAAAAGATCCTTTTGGATGAAGACTTACGAAAAAGTCTGCCAAAGGGTCTTTTCCTTTTTAAATCCTCATAAAACAGAAAAATACGGAATAAAAACAAAAAAGTTGAAAAAAAGTATTGACAAACGGACTTGAATGTAGTATAATAAACAAGGTCAAGGGGAAACCCCAAGACAAGCGAATAGCGGTATTGTGTAACGGTAGCACAGCAGACTCTGACTCTGTATGTCGGGGTTCGAATCCCTGTACCGCTGGAGATGAAAATCCTTTTGGATAAAGACTTGTGAGAAGTCATCCGAAAGGATTTTTTCGTTTCAAATCCGTTTGTATGTCGAAAAAATCAAATAAAAACAAAAAAGTTTGAAAAAAGGTATTGACAAATAGACTCGAATGTAGTATAATAAACAAGGTCAAGGGGGAAACCCCGAGACAAGTGAGTAGCGGTATTGTGTAACGGTAGCACAGCAGACTCTGACTCTGTATGTCGGGGTTCGAATCCCTGTACCGCTGGAGATGAAAGACGTATCAAGTGTCACTCGTGTGAGATAAGATACGTCTTTTGTTTGTAAAAACATCTCTCTCCCTGAGATGTTACCGAAAATTCAAAAAATAGTATTTAACAGTATATCTTTGTGTAATATAATAAGTATTGCATTTCGGATGTACCATAAATTACAGGAGAATCTGATTATGAAAAAATATATAGCTCTTATTCTTGCAATATCCGCTTTGACACTTGCTTCCTGCTCTTCCGGAGATTCCGAATCCGTTGAAACAGACGAGCAGAATGTTGAATCGGTTGAAGAAGTTGAAGCAGAGGCAGAAGAAGAAACCAAGCCCTATATTCCCGTTCCCGAAGAAGTTGAAATTATAGAATTTGAGATACTCTCTCTCTCAAAAGATCCCGTTTACGAAGACGGAACTCTCGTACTTTACTTTAACGAAAACGATGTATGGTATGATGAAAACACAGTTGCCAATATCGGCGTGGTTGCAAACGATGAAGCGTACACAGTAAAGGCCGAAATAGATTTTGAGTCCTACCCCGATATGACAATAGACGAAAGAAACCACTGCGGTATTGCTCTGAAGCCGGTTTTCGATATCGATCCGGGTGAATACCGTTTCTCCGTATCCTTCGATGAGTATAAGGTAGAATTCAATTTCGCCGTTTGATCGTATGAAAATATCCCGTATACGCTCTGATTGAACGACGGGATATTTTTTGTGTAAGCGTTTTTTCCGCAGAAATAAAAAAATCAAATAAAAATCAAAAAAGTTCTTGACAAAACCAACGTGATGTGGTATACTCTGTAAAGTGATTTGCTTTACACGATGTTTCGGAGGGAATTATGTTTGAAAAGAATATGAAGTTCCCTATCCTGCTTGACACATACGGTGTTCTTCTTACCGAAAGAAAGCGTGAAATTCTTGATTATTATTATAATGAAGACTATTCGCTTGCGGAAATTTCGGAGATAACAGGTATTTCACGTCAAGGCGTGCGTGATTCGATTAAAAAAAGCGAGGATGAGCTTTTTCAGCTTGAAGATAAGCTCGGACTTGCCGCAAAAAACGAACGTATTTCGGATGCTTGCAAAAAACTCGAAAAAGTAATCACAAGCAGCACACTTGATACCGATTCAGAAAAGCTTCTTGCGGACGTTCTAAAACAGCTTGCCGATACTAAGCTATAACGTGCTAATATCAATATGGGGTTATAAATGTTCGATAATTTATCAGAAAAGCTTGAAAATGCCTTCAAAAAGTTTAAAAACAAGGGAAAACTCACCGAAGCCGACGTAAAAGAAGGTATGCGTGAGGTAAAGCTTGCACTTCTTGAAGCTAACGTAAACTATAAAGTTACACGAGATTTTATAAAATCCGTAACCGAGCGTGCGATCGGATCAGATGTACTTGAAAGTCTCCTCCCTGCCCAGCAGATTGTAAAAATAGTTCACGAAGAACTTGTAAAGCTCATGGGAGAGTCAAACAACAAGCTTCAAATCTCTTCCAGACCGCCGACAATAATCATGATGGTCGGTATTCAGGGCTCGGGTAAAACCACACAGACCGCAAAGCTTGCATCAATGTATAAAAAGCAAGGTAAGCGTCCGCTTCTTGTTGCCTGCGACGTTTATCGTCCTGCGGCTATAGAACAGCTCAAAGTGGTTGGTGCCCAGGTAGAGGTTCCCGTTTTTGATATGGGAATCGGCGATCCTGTTGAGATTGCAAAAGCAGGTCTCGAACACGCAAACCGTCATGGTCATGATATGGTGTTTATAGATACCGCCGGTCGTCTTAACGTAGACGAAACAATGATGGAAGAGCTTGAAAACATGAAGGCTGCCGTTTCTCCTACGGAAATACTTCTCGTGGTAGACGCAATGACCGGTCAGGATGCGGTAAACATCGCCGAAGCCTTCAATAACAGACTTGATATTACGGGTGTCATTCTTTCAAAGCTTGACAGTGATACAAGAGGCGGTGCGGCTCTTTCGATAAGATACGTCACGGGAAAGCCTATAAAGTTTATAGGTACGGGAGAAAAGCTTGATGCACTCGAACCGTTCTACCCCGACAGAATGGCGTCCCGTATTCTCGGAATGGGAGACGTGCTTACACTTATTGAAAAAGCACAGCAGACCTTTGATGATAAAAAGGCTGCGGAGCTTGAAAAGAAGCTCAGAGAAAACACTTTCACCCTCGATGATTATCTCGAACAGTTCAG
This sequence comes from uncultured Ruminococcus sp., assembly GCA_964457685.1. GTDB lineage: Bacteria > Bacillota > Clostridia > Oscillospirales > CAG-272 > UMGS1696. Next base: position 44,379 of record CAYWFS010000007.1, read on the forward strand.
ACAGATAAAGAACATGGGTGATATAGAACAGATTGCGTCAATGATTCCCGGTATAAAACCAGGTGCATTAAAGGATGCTAAGGTTGATGAAAAGGCTATGGCACATACAGAGGCTATAATCCTTTCAATGACAGCCGAAGAAAGAGAAAAGCCGAGTATTATCAACGGTTCTCGTCGTAAGAGAATTGCAACGGGAAGCGGAACTACGGTCGAAGAAGTAAATAAGCTTCTCAGACAATACGACCAGATGAATAAGATGATAAAGCAGCTTACATCTCAGTTAGGCGGCAAGAAATCCAAAAAACGAATGAAAATCCCGTTCTCAATGTGATTCGAGGATTTTTATATAAAAAACAATTATTGATTTATTTTCGGAGGAAAAAATGGTTAAGATCAGACTTAGAAGAATGGGTGCAAAGAAGGCTCCTTTTTATCGTATCGTAGTTGCAGACTCTCGTTCTCCCCGTGACGGTAGATTCATCGAAGAGGTTGGTTACTACAACCCCATGACAGAGCCGATCACTCTCAAGGTTGAAGAAGAAAAGGTTCAGAAGTGGCTCGCTTCCGGTGCTCAGCCTACTGAAACTGTTAAGTCCCTTCTCACAAAGAGCGGTATCATTAAATAATTATGGATAACACAAGCGCAAGCTATCGTGACATAGACTTATCAAAAGTTCTGGCTGACATGGCGCGCGCTATTGTTGACGATCCAGATTCAGTTAGTGTAACGGAAGAAGAAAACGAATCCGGTACGGTATTGACTCTAAAGGTAGCGGAAGCTGATATGGGCATGATAATCGGAAAACACGGTAAAATTGCCCGTGCAATACGCACCGTCGCAAAAGCAGCGGCAAAAGTATCCGATAAAAAGGTTACGGTAGAAATTAAATAATAACTGCGAAATATCGTTGCAGATCTTACGGTATGCAAGGATGAAAAAAGCGGCTGAGATTTCATGATGTTCCCCACCAAGGTTTAATCTTTTGGAGGGCAACTCATGTACTACTCGGTCGCTTTTGTTTTTATGTATTCCTCAAAGAAGTTCGGTTTTTGATTTTATTATAATTGTCAGCTTATACGCAAATAACGCAAGCAC
>CAYWFS010000007.1:45574-50528 GCA_964457685.1 uncultured Ruminococcus sp.
AACGCAAGCACAAGAGCGGCTACTCCTATTTTTTTATTGTTTAAGAAAAGTGCAACTGCCCCTTCAAATGCCGCCATCGTATGCCCTGACGGAAAAGAAAAATCCTTTTCTTTGGCTATCAAAAGCAAAACAGAGGTGTCAAAATCATACGGTCGAGTCCTTGCAACAACAGGTTTTAATAAGATATTGCCGAATATCAGTCCGAGAAGTAACGCTATCCCCACAGACAGCCCCGCTTGCCTTGTTTTTTTGAAAGGCAGAAGAGCCAAAGCAATGATTATCCATATTATTCCTGCGTTTGAGAGAGAGGTTATTATCGGCAAAATAAAGTCGAGTAAGTCACAGGCGAAAAAATCGTGCAAGCTGTGCAATAATCCGATTTCAATACTGTTTAACGCATTCATTTCATTAATTTCCTCACGTATGTTTTCCTATATTATAGCATATATTGAGCCGAATTTCATTTTTTTAATAAAAAAGATACAGTACAAGCAACAAAGCTCGTAGCTGTATCTTTTTTGAAGTTATGAAGCCTTTTCGATTATCTTCAGATTTTCGGGTATTATTCCTGCCTGCTCGTATACTATTTCCGATATTTGGGCACATTCTCCCGGAAGCAGACCTGTGGATTCAACGATTATACTGCATTTGTCATCGCTTATTACCGCAACACACTGTGCAAAGCCTTTTGCCTGAATAAGAGACTCAATATTGGCTTCCTGCTCGATTTCGGCGGCAAGCTTATTTATGTCGGTCAGTGCGGTATTTTTGACTTCATCTATTGCCGTATCGCTTGCCGCAACAGTCATCAGTACGTCTTTCGCTTCATCTCTTGCCTGTTTTCTTTGAAGTGCTATTGCCGCAAAGTAGTCCGCTGCCTCGTCTGCTTCAAGAGAGCTTCCGGTAGCATCTTCATCCGTGGTCGATAGGTCAATACCGAATTTTCCCGTTGTTGCCGAATCGTTTTTGCTTAGAATAAAGTTCAGTGTTACCGCACCGACAAGAACAACTACGGCACAAATTGCAACGAGTGTTTTCATTCCTGCTTTTTTGCAGATTTCCTTTGCTTTTTCTTTGAATTCGTTGAATTTCATGAAATTTACCTCCGAATTTGTTTTCACTAAAGGTTATGCCGGAAGTACCTGCAATATGCATTGAGTCACATTCCCGCAACCATTATTTTTGAGGACGGTATTCCTATGGCGGCGGATAAAAGCGAGATGACGGTTTCCTGTATCCTCGGCAGATCTCCTCCCGTACACACTACCGCAATTCCCCTAACTCTCGGATATATCTCACGAAGCATGACCGCCTCCTCATTTCCGTCATTTTTAAGAATGATATAATCGGAAGAGCTGTCTCCATATACGTATTCGCTTGAGCAGTCGAGGGTGAGAAGTATTTTTGCGTCGTCTATTCCGTTTATGCTTTTGCAGATTTCCGCAATCTTTTCTTCGAGGTGATCGGTATAAAATTCCGCATCTATGTAATTATTCGTGTCGTTTTTTGAGGTAGGATTTATGCCGCTGATTAAAATAAGAAACGCACCAAGGCACATGAGAGCTGCAATAAGTACTTCCCTTTTCTTTTCAGTCAGTTTTTCTTTCAGCTTTCCGATTTCTTTCATTGCTCCCCCTCTGCATAGATTCTTATCTCACATCCGAATTCTTCCCGTAAGGCTTTTTTAATTTCATCTTTTGTACTTTCATCCGTTTCGCATATGAATATCTGAATTTCCGCAAGACTGTGTGAGTCATCTGTAATAAATGTAACCTCGGCTTTTGAGATTCCGTGTTCGCTGTTCAGATATTCAAGCAGTGCGTATGCCTTGTATGTGTATTTTTCCTGTTCGGTGGTTTCTGTCAGCGTAGGAATGACTGTGGAAAGATCAATTCCGTCCGAAACAAGCGAATCGAGCGGAGATATAAGTACAAACAATAAAGCGAGTCCGCATATCGGTCTCATATACTTTTTTGAATACACCTCACTCGGAGAAATAAAGCTGAGTAAAAATGCAACAAACATTATTATTATGAGACTGTTATAGTAGCTGTACATACTAAGATGACCTAACAAATATAAGAATTGCAAACAAAAACATAAGCTCAACGGAAAGTGCTATCCCGATGAGTAGATCGACCGCTCCAACACACTCGTTAATAAGTGCGGAAGCATCATTACATTTTAAAATATCGGAGATGGTTTTTGATACGGAAAGAATGATTTTATGCATTGCGAGAGGGATTATAAACGGCAGTGTCATTAGAAGAATTACTATTATACCGCCGATTCCGCATACTTCTCTCAGATAATTCATTCCGCTTCGTACTGTTCCGAAAGCTTCCGAAAGCATACCTCCCGCAACAGGTATGAACGAGCCTATGACAAACTTAGCTCCCTTTGAAGCAAGGTCATCCGCACCTTTCGCAAGGACTGACTGTATGCCGAGAATGAAAGAAAACAGTATCGTACATATTTGCCATAAGTGTAGTATAAATTGTCTGAATGAAGCGACAGCTCCGCTTAGTCCCATGTCGTCGGAAAGTACCGATACCAATGACAAGGCAAACAGTGCCGATACAAGCGGAATAAGCAAATATGTATTAAAATTTCCGATAAGTGTTATCGCTATGGTAAGTAAAGCTGAATTGACGCTTTTTTCGGTTATATTTCCGCCGAGTACGGATACAGCTTCCATAACCGGTAAAAACATATTCATAACCGTACATATGCCTTTAAGATGTTCCGACACGCTTATTATGTACTTTCCTATATCTTCGATTACATTAACCGCAATAAAAAGCTTTGCACACAGCGTAAAAGCCTCTGTAACACGAGATATGTTTGGACTAGATAACTTTACCGCCGATAGCATTACGATGCCGCAAATCAACGTAAGGAGCGTTTGTGTGGATTTTTGCATGATATTGTGAAGCTCCGAGGACACTTTTTCACTCCAATATGAAAATGTTGACTTTTCACGAATGCTGTCTATATTCGGCAAAATCGTGTCGGAGTTGATTTCTCCAAGCTCGTCCCCAATATCGTTCGGAAGAGCTTCGATAAATTCGTTCCATGATATATCGCCCACATCGTCTGACGAAAAAGAATACTCCTCCGCTTTGGACGGGAATATGAGTATAAGAAATACCGCAGATATAGCAAATGCTTTCCTTATCATAAGAGAGCAAAATCCAGAATTTTCTTAAAAAACGGTATGCAAAGTAAGGTTATTTCAAGTCTTCCCGCAAGTTCAAGCTGTGACGCAATACCTTGTTCACCCGCACCTTTGCAAATTTCCGATGAAATATATGAAATGTAGGTTATACCGAGAGCCTTTGTAAGCGTCTTTATGCTGTCACCGCAGGTTTGGCTTACAAGCTCGGTATATGACAATGCGAACGTAACAAGCTCACCTGTAAGTGGAAGACAAAAGCACAGCATTACGATAAATATCCCAAACGATGCACTTTGCGATACTTCACGCTTTAGTTCCCTTATCATCCAAACGGCAAAAGAGGCATAGATTCCGATTCCGCAAAATTCGTAAAACTTAGTCATATGCCGAAAATATCCCTTATCTTGCCGTAAAGAGTGCCTATTTCTCCCACTATCAGCAAAAGAACAAGTACCATACCGGCAAGAGAAAGAAGCATAGCCTGTTCATCACGTCCGACACGTTGCAGTATCTGATATGTAACGGCAATAAGCATGCCGATGCCTGCAATTTTGATAACCAGTGAAACATCCATGTTTTTTCACCTCGCTAAATGAAAATAAGGATAATCGAGGACACAAACAGCGGAGGAAGCGAATACCACATTTTTCTCCTTTCCGTATAGTCCGATATTAAGGCTTCCGATATTTTATGTAATTCCGAAAGTGTGTAATCGCACAGCTCGATACTGTCGTTTCCGTAGCTTTGCCCGAGTTCGGCAGTAAAATGAGACATTATTCCCCGTGCTTTTTCGGGCAGAAGTTCGGTATTGTTTTCCCATGCTATTCTTAATCCGTATGCACTTACCTCGTCAAGAAATGCTTTGATTTCCGAATTTGAGGTTTCATACGATTTACACATGCGTGGAATCGGAGTTTTGAAATGAGCGATATTATCTCGGAGGAATTTTATAAACGCTATAATATCATTGAGAAGTATTAGCTTGTGCTTTTCGGCATTTGCCTTTTTTCTTCCCCAGAGAAATGAAGCAAAAATCATTATTCCGCTCCCGATTAGTTTAAGAGTGATGTTCATAATTGTACAGGTTTAGATTTGTTGGATGATAGGAGAAGAATCAAAGCCTTGGAGTCCGCATAGCAGATCGAATACGGCACTGTCCAAAAGCTTCTTTACGGCAGTGTTCTTTTCCAACTGATCGATAGTATTTGCGTGGGCAGTCGCTATAACGGCAACTCCGGCAGAATGTGCAAGCATTATTGCGTCCGCATCCTTTTCGGTCGATATTTCATCACATACTATATATTCGGGAGACATCGTTTTGACAGACGAAACAATACCTGCATATCGAGGATAGCCCGAATAAATATCGCACATTCCGTCTGCAAGAAATGTTGATAGCTCATGCCTTGTATCAATAACAGACACACGATATTTCTTACCGATATACGGAATAAGCTCTCTGAGTACCGTTGTTTTTCCGAGTGCAGGTCTTGAATAGATAAGTATGCTGCTTTGCTTGCCAACATACGGATATAAAAAATCGGAACTTCCGGAGATTTTATGCGGAATACGAAAGGATAGTGATGTTATGTCGCGAATACCTTTTACCATGCCGTCCGAGACTATTGCAGAGCCGCACACACCGACTCTTATGCCGTATTCGGTTGTTATCACACCGTTCTTTATTTCCTCCTCATAGGCATAAAGAGAGCCTTTACAGAGCTTGTCAAGTGTGTAATCAATACATGATTTTGTAACCATTTCATCGCATATCAC
>CAYWFS010000007.1:50628-55194 GCA_964457685.1 uncultured Ruminococcus sp.
GTCATGCATTTTTATTTAATTAATTGTTTTCAAACTGGCTGCTCCACAGTTTTTTGTAGAAGCCGCCGCTTGCAAGAAGCTGTTCGTGGTTGCCCTTTTCGATTATCTTTCCGTCTTTCATAACAAGGATTATGTCTGCTTCTTTGATTGTGGAAAGACGATGTGCTACGATAAAGCTTGTTCTGCCTTTCATAAGAGTAGCGAATGCTTTCTGTATTTTTAATTCTGTACGAGTGTCTATGGAGGATGTAGCCTCATCGAGAATAAGCATGGGAGGAATTCTCAGCATTACTCTTGCGATACAGAGAAGCTGTCTCTGACCCTGAGAGAGGGCACCGCCGTCATCACTTATGACAGTATCGTAACCGTTCGGAAGTCGTCTGATAAAGCTGTGTGCGTGTGCGGCTTTTGCGGCCTCGATAACTTCTTCCTCAGATGCTTCCCTTCCCATAAGAATGTTGTCTCGAACGGTTCCACGCATTATCCATGTGTCCTGTAGAACCATTCCGTAAACTGCGTGAAGAGAGTCTCTTGTTGAAGAATATATGCTGTTTCCGTCTATCGCTATGTCACCGGAATTAACGTCATAGAAACGCATGAGGAGGTTGATCATAGTTGTTTTACCGCAACCTGTGGGACCTACTATGGCAACTCTTTCACCGGGCTGTACTGTTATGTCGAGATCTTTGATAAGCTCCTTGTCCTTGCTGTAGGAGAAAGCAACGTCCTTAATATCGACTCTGCCCGAAACATCGGCAAGCACATGGGCGTTTTCAACATCGTGCTTGTTTCTCTTTTCGTCAATAAGCTCGAAGATTCTTTCCGCACAGGCAAGAGCGTTCTGAAGCTCGGTAATAACTCCCGAAATTTCATTGAACGGCTTCGTGTACTGGTTTGCATATGAAAGGAAGCTGGTAAGACCGCCGACTGTCATAGAGCCTTTAACTACTGCAATTGCACCTGTAAGGCAAACCGCAGCATATACGACGTTGTTTATAAATCTTGTTGACGGATTTGTTATGGATGAGAAGAAGATAGCTTTAAGCGAACACTGTTCAAGGTTTGAGTTTATTTCATCAAACTGTGCAAGAATATCGCTTTCCTTTGAGAATGCTCGCACAACATTTTGACCGCTGACGGACTCGTTGATGTGTGCGGTAAGCTCGGAACGTGTCTCGGACTGCTTGCGGAACATTGTGTATGTCTTCTTTGCTATAAATGAAGCAACAAAAAGCGAAAGAGGAGTAAGTACAACGACTACAGCCGTAATCAGAGGATTTATCGTAAGCATGAAAACGATTGTGCAAACGATAGTCATGATTCCAGAGAAGAACTGAGTGAATCCGAGGAGAAGACCGTCGGCAAACTGGTCAACATCGGAGATTACACAGCTTACCGTTCCTCCGTGGGGATGTGAATCGATATAGGAAATGGGGAGATGAGTTATTGTTGCGAATGCGTCTTTTCTTACGTCACGGATTACGGAGTATGTTATTCTGTTGTTGATGGTGTTCATCAGCCACTGTAATATACCGCAGGAAAGTGTTGCAACGGCGATTTTTACAAGTATCGTTGCGATAAGGTCGAAATCTACATTACCTTTATCTATCATGCAGTCGATAACACGTCCGCAAAGTATCGGAATATAAAGCGAAAGTACTACGGTAACACCGGCGAGGATTATCGAGAGTGCGAGGAGCCACAGATACTTCTTAAGGTAAAGAAAGAGTCTGCTCCATGTTTCTTGCTTTACTTTGTTTTTTGTCTTAGCCATGATCAGTCCTCCTTCTTATACTGAGATTCATAAATTTCACGGTATACGGAACAGCTTTCGAGAAGCTCATCGTGGGTTCCGATACCTACCATCTTACCGTCATCGAGAGTGATTATTTTGTCTGCGTTCATGATGGACGAGGTTCTCTGAGATACAATGATAAGTGTGGGTTTGTAATCAAGCTTTTTGAGTGCGGCTCTGAGGGATGCATCTGTAGCATAGTCGAGAGCGGATGCACTGTCATCGAGTATAAGTATCTCGGGACGGCGTACAAGTGCTCTTGCAATGGTTAGTCGCTGTCTCTGTCCGCCCGAGAAGTTTCGACCGTTTTGTTCAACAGCGGAGTCATAGCCGTTGTTTTTTGCCTTTATAACATCGGTAGCCTGGGCATTTTTTACGGCTTCGTCAAGTTCGGAATCGTTTGCATCTGCTTTACCCCATCTGAGGTTTTCTCTTATACTTCCCTTGAAAAGAGTTGCCTTCTGGAGAGCATAGCCTATTTTTCCTCTGAGTACATCTGCCGGGTATTCTTTAACATTTACGCCGTTTACAAAGACTTCACCGTTTGTTGCATCGTAGAAACGCGGAATCATGCTTACAAGCGTTGTTTTACCGCAACCTGTACCGCCGATAATACCGACAGTTTCGCCTTTTTTTATCTTGAATGAAATATCATTAAGAGCCGCATCGGCATTTTCCGTATATTTCATATCTACCGAACGGAATTCAATTGCAACATCGGTGTCTGCTTCCTTGGGTGCGGATGTACCGAACGACATTGCAGGCTCTGTTTCGATGATTTCGTCAATACGGTTCATACAGGTAATGAATTTGCTTATGCTTATGATAAGGTTTGCGAACTTTACAAGCTCTACGAGAATCTGAGTCATGTAGTTGTAAAGTGCGACAGCCTGACCGGTGGTGATATTACCGGAGTCAACCTGATAGCCTGAGTAATTAAGAAGAAGGATAATTCCCATGTTGAGAATTATAAATGTCATGGGAGAAGTAAGAGCGGAAATTCTGCCTGCAAAACGCTGTTTTTTACTGAGAGCATCGTTATGGTCGGCGAATTTTTCTCTTTCTGTGTTTTCCATACCGAATGCACGGATAACTCTGGCACCGGTAAGGCTTTCTCTTGTTATGCTGGTTATGGTATCAAGCTCACCCTGCACCCTCTTGTAAGCGGGGACGGAGCCGAGAATAAGTCCGAATACAACTGCGGCAAGTACAGCGATAACAATAAGGAATATGAGAGATGCCTGCTTGTTGATGGTAAATGCCATTACCATAGCACCGAACACCACAAAGGGCGAACGGAGCAGAAGTCGCAGTGCCAGATTGAGACCGCTTTGTACCTGGTTTATGTCACCGTTAAGTCTGGTGATAAGTGTGGGAACACCGATTTTGTCGAGGTCGGAGAAGGAAAGCTCCTGAACGTGTGCAAATAACGCACGACGAAGTCTTGTTGAGCATCCTACCGAAGCCTTTGCGGCAAAATACTGAGCGGTGATGGAGCATACTATACCTATTACACCGAGTGCAATAAGAATGAAGAACTTGCCAATAATGTAGTTTGTGTCACCGTTTTTTATGCCGTAGTCAATTATATCGGCAACAACAAGCGGAACAAAAAGCTCAAACATGGCTTCAAGCAGCTTGAATAACGGGCCCAGGATGGATTCAACCATGTAATACCTGAGATATTTGAAAAGATTTTTCAAGACATTACCTCACGTTGCTGTTTTGAATTTTGATAACCTATTTATTTTATCACATAAACCGCTCTTTAGCAAGGGATTTTCGCTAAATATTGATTTTTTGAGGATATTTTACGCTTATGTGTCGTAAGGGGTGTATGGCGAATATACTTTTGATGAGGAGCGAGAACAGCCCCTTAAAAAACACTGAACATCTCTCATTTTACCGGAAATTGAAAGGATAGGAATCAAAGCCATGGATTACAAAACCAGATCGGATATTACAGACGGGGATATACTGAACGATATTCTCGGAGAAGGCTACACAAGAAATTCGGATAACAGAAGCGGTAATATGCCACGATGCGGTAACGGACGCACAAACGGAACGCAAAGAAGATGCACGCGAAACGATAGCTGTTCATGCTCAAACGGCTGTATGAACGATAATTCGTGTCTATCATCCTTCCCTCTTGCTATGGTCTACTGTCCCGACCAGGAGTGGAGAGAGCTTTATAACGAGGACGAAGCATTATCGGCAGGAACAATGTTCAAGGAGCTTGAGCTTCCGTTTTATCCCGCCTGCCGCAGTTGCAAATGATGACAAAAATAATGAAAAAGGAAATGGTTCTGCACTATGAACGAACAAAGAAAATTATTCAGATTTATCCAAAGCTGTTCTTTTATGATACAGGAGACCGCACTGTATCTTGACACACATCCGAGCTGTCATCAAGCACTCAGACACATGGAAAAATACCAAAGAATGCTCAGAGAAGCAAAAGCAGAGTATGAAGAAAAATACGGACAGCTGTCAATAGATTCGGGTGTGTGTAAGGACAACTGGAGATGGGTAAAAGAGCCGTGGCCGTGGGAAGTATGACGAAGCGAAAGGAAGAACTTTAATATGTGGACATACGAAAAAAAGTTGCAATATCCGGTAAAGATAAAAAATCCCGACCCTGCCCTGGCAAAGCTCATCATCTCACAGCTTGGCGGACCTGACGGAGAGCTTGGTGCATCAATGCGGTACCTGAATCAAAGATACACAATGCCGTGGGGTGAGGTCGTCGGCATACTGAATGATATAGG
>CAYWFS010000008.1:0-16986 GCA_964457685.1 uncultured Ruminococcus sp.
TGCCTAAGATACTTAGCCGGAGACGGCTCGGGAAAATCGGTATTCGCCAACATAGAGAGTTCAGTTTTTACTGGACTCTTTTTTGTTTTTGTTGCGGCTTTACGTGGGGACGGATGTGTCTTGCTATCCTGACAGAAAATTGCGGCGAGTCGCTTCACGGGAGTTGATTTTATGGATTAATATTATATTTACAAAAAATCCATTGTAATAATAACACCTTTGCGGTAACATTATATGATGTTGTTATATCGTCTTTTTCAGCGTGAGGTGCTATGTTTGGCTATGTAAACCCCCATGTCCCCGAGTTAAAGGTGGCGGAATATGAAAAATATCGTGCCGCTTATTGCGGACTTTGCGTCTGTATCGGAAAAGCCACCGGTCAGCTGTCAAGACTTACATTGTCTTACGACCTTGTATTTCTCGCAGCTGTAAGAATGGTACTTGAAAATATCACTCCCGAGTTTAAACCCATGCGTTGTCTCGCTCACCCGATGAATAAACGTGCAGTCATGCTTGAAAATTCCGCACTTATGTATGCCGCTAACGTCTCGGCTGTGCTTGCGGAGGAGAAAAACCGTGACAATCACGAGGATGAGCATGGTATGGACAAGCTTAAATCCGTAACGCTTCAGCCTATTCTCGGATCGTTTGCGAAAAATGCGGAAAACACCTTGCCGAACGATTTCAGAACGGTTATAAGAGAGAAAATTTCAAGACTAAGTGAGCTTGAAAAACAAAATTCTTCTTCCGCTGACGAAACTGCTCGTGTTTTCGGTGAAACTCTCGGATATGTTTTTGCTCTCGGACTTGACGGTGAACGTGCGGAGCTTGCAAGGGGAATAGGGTACCACACAGGACATTTTATTTACATATGCGATGCAGCCGACGACCTGATTGATGATATAAAAAAGAAAAGATATAACCCCTTGGCAACCGGTTGGGGGGATTTCGCAATTGACAACGGAAAAATGTCGGATATGGTAAGAGAATCAATCCTCACCTCGGCACCTCTTGAGCTTGAACAGCTTGGGAAGCTTGTCGAAAGGCTTGACCCAACCCACATAATGACACCTGTAATTAAAAATACGGTCTATCTCGGAATGGTGAAATCTCTCGAGCGTGCCGTAAACGATGAAAAACAGAAAACGGAGAAATTTATTAAATGAGAGATCCATACGATGTGCTTGGCGTTTCGAGAAGTGCATCCGATGACGAAATAAAAAAAGCCTATCGTTCGCTTGCAAGAAAATATCATCCCGATAATTTTGCAGGCTCCTCTTCCGCTGAGATTGCGGGTGCCGAGGAGAAAATGAAGGAGATAAACGAAGCCTACGACTATATCCAAAAAGAGCGTTCGGGAAAGATTCCGCATGGCTCATACGGTAACTACGGCGGATATAGCGGCAGAAGCAATACCTACAACACCTACAGCTCATCGGGAACAACATCGTTCTATCGTGTCAGACAGCTTATAAACGAAGGAAAATTCTCCGATGCCGAGCTGATAATAGACTCTACTCCCGCCGGTGACAGAGGTGCTGAGTGGAACTTCCTCAAGGGTTACCTGCTTGCACAAAGAGGCTTCTATTACGATGCTGTAAGATATATTGAAATAGCCTGCTACCTCGACCCTCAGAATCCCGAATACAGGGAAGCTAAAAACCGTATGCGTTCACGTTCGAGCAATTTCGGAGGTGCGTACAGACAGACAAACAGCTCAGACTGCGATGTGTGCGGAGTTTGCTCCACGCTTATCTGCTGTGACACCTGCTGTGAATGCTTCGGCGGGGATCTTATCTTCTGTTGTTGAGGAAATGACAATGAGAACAAAAAGTAAAACAAAAAAAATAACTCTCTGCGGAGTTTTTGCGGCTCTGTGTATGGTATTCCTCTATATAGGCGGATTTACCGTTGCCGACCTTTCGATTTTGATTGTATGTGCAATAATGACGATGATTGTACTCGTTGAGACTGGGGAGAAATATGCGTGGATGTATGTCGGCGTGACAGGAGTGCTTACGCTAATCCTTCTTCCGTCAAAGCTCTATGCACTGGAATATATCTGTCTTGCGGCGGTTTATCCCATACTGAAAATGCACTTTGAGAGAATGCGTTCCCTCTTTGCATGGCTTGTGAAAATATCCTGCCTTGACTGTATGCTTATTGCTCTTGTAGTCCTCGGACAGTATGTTTTTATGGCAGGAGACGAGTTTTTTTCACTCTCCGTTATAACCATCGTACTCGGAACTGTGTTCTTTGTGCTTTATGACTTTTGCCTAAGTGCGTGCATCACATTGTACATCGTGAAACTACACAAAAGAATAGCAAGTAATAAGCGGTGACTGTACTGTATTCATAAAAATGGCTTCGTTTCGTTGACAACGGAGCTTTTTTTATAGTATAATATAAAGTAGATAAATTTTTGATTTTACAGTTTTTTCGCATATCTGAAATACGGTGCGGAAAACGATATATATCGGAGACGAAAATGCAAAAAAGTATGACCGCATTCGGACGAGCAAGAAGAATGTCTTCAAACGGCTCGCTCGATATTACAGCGGAGATAAAAAGCGTAAACTCAAGATACCTCGACTGTTCGGTAAAAGTTTCGAGAGCGTATTCCTGCCTTGAAGAAAAAATCAAGTCGTTTATTACAAGCTCCGGAGTTACAAGAGGAAAGGTAGAGGTGTACATAGGGGTCGATATCCTCGAAAAGCACGGCGAGACCATTGTTCTTGACAAATCTGCCGCAGAGTCTTATATCAAGGCACTGTATGAGCTTCGTGACGAGTTCGGACTTTGCGATGATATAACCACGATGAAAGTGGCTGAGAACCGTGAAATCTTTACTACAAGACGTGCGGATGAGGATATGGATTCCGACTGGGAGGAGATAAAAGCGGTGATTGCAGAAGCTCTCGAAGGCTTTGTGGCAATGCGTGTGTCCGAGGGCGAGAATCTTTGCAAGGATGTCCTCAAAAAAGCGGAAAACCTCAAAGCGTCTGCCGACAGAATAAAGGCTATATCGGAATATGATATAAAGAGTTATCCGGCAAAGCTTGAAGCGAGAATTAAGCAGCTTCTCAAGGATTTCGATGTGGAAACTACCGAGCAGCGTATCCTTACAGAGGCCGCTATATTTGCGGATAAGGCTGCAATCGACGAAGAGCTTGTAAGACTCGATTCACATTTCAAGGCATTCAGAAATATAATCATGTCAAACGAGGCAAACGGTCGTAAGCTTGACTTCCTTGTTCAGGAGATAAACCGTGAGATAAATACGATAGGCTCAAAGGCGGGTAACTCCGAAATTGCTCACCTTGTCGTTGAAATGAAGACAGAGCTTGAAAAAATAAGAGAACAGATTCAGAATATAGAATAACGGAGGTGCGTATTGAAATTCGTAAACGTAGGATTTAATAATATCATAAACGCAGACCGTGCCGTTGCGGTTATATCGTCCGATTCCGCTCCCGCCAAAAGAATGATACAGGAAGCAAAGGACAGCGGACGTGCAATCGACTGCACCTGCGGAAGAAAAACACGTTGCATAATTATAATGGATTCCGACCACATAATACTTTGTGCTATCCAAAACGAAACAATGCTTCAGCGTCTCGGAGGAAATGCCGAAGAGGAGGAGGAAAATGATGACTAAGGGAATTGTAATCGTAATATCGGGTCCTTCGGGCAGCGGAAAGGGTACCGTAGTTGATGTTCTCAGAGAGATATATCCGACAGCGGGAGTTTCCGTTTCCGCAACCACCAGAGGAAAGCGTCCGGGAGAGGTTGACGGAGTACATTACCACTACAAGAGCCGTGAAGAATTTGAGGAGCTTATCAAAAACGGTGAGGTTCTCGAATATACCGAATATAACGGAAACTACTACGGAACGCTCAAATCCGAAGCCGACAGAATAGTAAACTCCGGCAAGGACCTTATACTCGAGATCGAGGTTGACGGTGCCGGTCAGATAAAAAAGCTTCTCGGAGACGAATGCACGGCTGTAATGCTTGTAGCCCCCGATGGAGCAGAGCTTGAAAGAAGACTTCGTGACAGAGGAACCGAAAGTGAAGAAGCGATACTCGGCAGACTTGCAAGAGCAAGAGACGAGATAAAGCTTGCTCCCATGTATGACTATATCGTAGTCAACGAAAACGGCAAAATAAAAGAATGTGCCGAAAATATTATGGCAATAATCAAAGCGGAGCATCAGAAGTACTCACGCAGAGAAGATTTTATAAACGGATATTTTGAATAATTAAAGCAAATAAGAAAGGGAAAAATAATGATATATCCTTCAGTTACAGAACTTTTAAAGAATAACGAAATCAACCGCTATGAGCTTGTTACCGCTACCTCTAAATGTGCGAGAATCATTACAGATGAGTACGTTAAGCAGAGAGAATATGCGGAAAAGGTAGCTCTCAACAAGGACTCCGAGAAAAAGAGCAATATCGCAAGCATGATAAGACGTGAATACCGTGACGATAAGGCGGTAAAGACTGCAATAAACGGTCTCTATAAGGGTGAATTTAAGATACTTGAACCCGATGGAAGAGTTATCATGCTCGGCGGTCATAAGCCCGATGAAACACCCGAAGAGGCAGAAGAAGTAAACGAGGCTGAAAACGAACAGGAGCAGAACGAAGACCTCTTAATGTAAGGCAGGAGAGCTATGGCAGGGGAAGCTAAGGTATATATTCTCGATGTTCCGTATCATGCGGATATTGCCTACTCCTACTACATACCCGACGAGATAGCTTCTCAGGTATGTCCGGGAGCGGTAGTCGAGGTTCCGTTCGGCAGAGGAAACAGACGCATGAGCGGTATTGTCGATGAGGTGAATTCGGGCGATGTTCCGATGAGTACAAAGCCTATCACCTCCGTAATAAGTCCGTATCCGCTTCTTGACGAGGAGCAGATAGGTCTTTGCCGATTCGTTAAGGAATATACCCTATGCACATTCAGCGAAGCACTGAAGACCATAGTACCGTCGGCGGCAATGTCAAGGGTTATCACATATTACCGTGTGGTTCCCGAAAAGCTAGGTGAAACCTATCCATCCTCGATGACAGAGAGAGCCAAGCGTGTACTCGATATAGCAAGGGGAAAAGCAAGATTTTCAAACCAGACCTTGCAGTCGGAGCTTGATTTCGATGTGTCGGGAACGGTATATCAGCTTGAAAGACAGGGATATATAGAAAAGGTTACCGAAATAAAGGGACAGTCTGCCGTAAAAAAGAGACTTGTGTATTCTCTTTCCGAAAACGTGTATAAAGAGGATATAGAGCTTGCTCTTAAACGGCTCAGAGGTGTAAATCAGCGAAGGATACTTGAATATATCGCCGAAAACGAGCCTACTACACAAAGCGAGGTGTCACGAGAGCTTGATATTAAACCGTCTGCGGTAAAAACAGCGGCAGAGTCACTTGAGAATAACGGATATATATCAATAGTCGAGGAGGACGAGTTCCGTAATCACTATGCTTTCGATGAGAATACGCTTGAAAACGTGAAATCGGAAAAGCCCGTACTCAGCGAGGAACAGAAGCTTGCATCGGAAAAAATAATCGGTATCTGCGATGAAAAAAAGCCTGCCGCAATACTTCTGCACGGTGTAACGGGTTCGGGAAAGACCGCCGTTATAATGGAGGCTATAGACCATGTGCTTGATTGCGGACGTGGCGTTATAATGCTTGTTCCCGAAATAGCACTGACTCCGCAAACTGTCGGTATATTTCTCGGACGATACGGCAGTAATATAGCGGTCATACATTCCGGACTTTCTGCCGGAGAACGCTTTGACGCTTGGAGACGTATAAAGGACGGACTTGCAAAGGTGGTCATAGGCACACGTTCTGCCGTATTTGCACCTCTTTCCGATATAGGACTTATCGTTATCGACGAGGAGCATGAGTACACCTACAAATCCGATACCAATCCCAAATACAAGGCTCATGATATAGCAAGAAAACGCTGTGCCGACCATAATGCCGTTATGCTTCTTGCTTCGGCTACACCGTCTGTCTCAAGCTATTATAAAGCCGAAACGGGAGTATACACCCTTGTCGAGCTTAAAGAACGCTACGGTAAAATGCCGCTTCCCACAGTCGATATAGTAGACATGAGAAGTGAAGCGGCGGCAGGAAATATCTCCCCCGTAAGTGCCGTACTTGAAAAAAGACTCAGAGAGGACAAGCAAAACGGAAATCAGTCAATACTTTTTCTCAATCGCAGAGGATATAATAATTATGTCTCATGCAGAAGCTGCGGAAAAAGTCTGAAATGCCCGAACTGCTCACTTACTCTCACCTATCATACCAAAAGAAACTGTAAGCTGTCCGAGGTGCCGGGCGAGGAATACGAAAAAAGCCGTCGTGACGGAGGTTATCTCGTCTGTCATATATGCGGCTACCGTTCCTCCGTTCCCGAAAAATGCCCCGAATGTGGAATGGATCACTTCCTTTTCATGGGTTGCGGAACTCAAAAAGCAGAGGACGATATAGTTTCCATGTTCCCCGACCTCAGACTCCTCCGCATGGATCACGATACCACACAGGCAAAGTTTTCGCATGAGGAAATACTCGATAAATTCAGAAACGGTCAGGCAGATGTTCTTCTCGGAACACAAATGGTGACAAAGGGACATGATTTTCCCCGTGTTGCAACCGTGGGAGTTTTAAATGCGGATAACGCTCTTGCACTCGATGATTATAGGGCGGGAGAAAGAACCTTTGCTATGCTTACTCAGGTTATAGGTCGTGCAGGACGCGGAGATACACCCGGAAAAGCCGTAATACAGACCTTTAACCCCGAGAACGATGTCATACTCAAAGCGGCAAAGCAGGACTATGCAAGCTTCTATAAAAGCGAGATTCGTCTCAGACGGGCATTGTGCTTTCCGCCGTTCTGTGATATAGCGGTAATAACGCTGTCCTCAGTAGACGAGGGATACCTTGCACTGATGACCAATCTTATGTCGGAAAGAATAAGGGAGCATATACGTGATGACTACAGCGATATTCCCATGATGCTGTTCGGACCGTTTGAAGCACCCCTTTACCGTGTCCAGAACACCTACAGAATGAGATTTGTCATAAAATGCAAGCTTAATAAGAGAATGCGTGAGTTCATTTCAGACCTTGTATGTGAGTTCTCACGACTGTCTCAAAGCGGACATACAAAGAAGATTCCGTCCGTAAAAACCAACGCAAGACTTACCGTTACCTCGGATCTTAACCCGAGTACGGTTTAATATAATATAAACAGAGGTAGAATAATGGCAATACTTAATATAGTAAAAGAAGGGGACGAAACGCTTCGTAAGGTGTGCCGTCCCGTTACGGAAATAACCCCCAGAATACTCAGACTTCTCGATGATATGCACGACACCCTTGAGGATGCAGACGGTGTGGGACTTGCGGCTCCGCAGGTTGGTATACTCCGCAGAATCTGTCTTGTAGATACAGGGGATGAGGTAGTTGAGCTTATCAACCCCAAAATAATCTACGAAAACGGCGAACAGGAGGAAGTCGAAGGCTGTCTTTCCGTTCCCGATGTTTGGGGATACACTCACCGCCCCGCAAAGGTAATAGTAAAGGCTCTCAACCGTAAGGGAGAAGAATTTACCGTAGAGGGAGAGGGTGTTGTTGCACGTTGCTTCTGCCATGAGATAGAGCATCTCGACGGCAAGCTCTTTATCGATAACGCAGTACATATTTTCACTCCCGATGAAGTTGACGATATGATGAGAAGAAGATAATTTCGGAGGACTGCTTTGCGAATATTATTTATGGGAACTCCCGAGCTTGCGGAAAAATGCCTTGAGGCTGTATACGCGAAGGACGGAGTTACAGTTGTCGGTGTGCTTACTCAGCCCGATAAACCGAAAGGACGTGGAATGAAGCTGATTCCGCCCCCGGTAAAGGAGTTTGCACTTGCACATGATATTCCGGTATATCAGCCGGAAACTCTTAAAAACGGTGCATTCGAGGATGAGCTGAAAAAGCTTGACCCCGAGATGATAATCGTTGCGGCTTACGGAAAGATACTCCCGAAATATATCCTCGATTACCCGAAATACGGCTGTGTAAACGCTCACGGTTCCATACTTCCGAAATACAGAGGTGCGGCTCCGATTCAGCGTGCCATAATAGACGGCGAAACCGTGACGGGAATCACCGCAATGTACATGGCAGAGGGACTCGATACGGGAGATATAATCAAAATATATCCGTGCAATATCGAGCCTGAAGATAATTTCGGCACACTTCACGATAAGCTTGCAGCTCTTGCGGGTGAGGCTATGTGCGATGTTATAGACATGAGCGAAAGCGGAAATATAACACGCACACCTCAAGATGATTCGCTTGCAAATTATGCCGCAAAGATAGAAAAAGAGGACACTATACTTGATTTTTCAAAAAATGCCTCAGCTATCGTTTCCCTTGTGAGAGGTCTTTCTCCGTCACCTCTTGCAGTTACAAGAACCCCCGACGGAAAGCTTCTCAAGCTCACCTCCGCACGAATTTCCGAGCAGACAAAAACAGAAACCTGCGGCGAAGTCGTTTCTCTTTCCGATAAGGGAGACGGAGAGATAGTTATCTCCTGCGGTGACGGATGTATTTCCGTTACAGGTGTAGTTCCGGAAGGTAAAAAGCCGATGAGAAGTGCAGACTATATCAGAGGAAGACGTATTTCAGTCGGAGATATTTTAAAATACTAAGAGGTAAGTTATGCCCGGATATTATTACGGTATAGATTACTCGTATATAGTCTTCGTTTTGCCTGCACTGATATTTGCAATGTGGGCAAGCTATAACGTAAAGCATACGTTTTCAAAATATTCCCGTGTTCAGTCCGACAGAGGAATGACAGGCTATGATGCGGCAAGACTCATACTCGACAAAAACGGTCTGAGACACGTCGGAATAGAGTTGGTCTCGGGAGAGCTTACAGACCACTATGACCCGAGAGCCAATGTTATTCGCCTGTCACAAAGCGTATACGGTGTGAGGACTGCATCTGCTGTCGGAGTAGCGGCACATGAAGCAGGACACGCCGTTCAGTACGCACAAGAATATTTCCCGATAAAGCTCCGTTCGGCAGTTATTCCGGTCACCAATATAGCATCCAAGGCCTCTTTTCCGCTGTTTCTTCTCGGAATCGTGTTTTCGTATTCTCCGCTTTTATATCTCGGAGTGATACTTTTCGGTGCGTCGGTGGTGTTCCAGCTTATCACGCTTCCCGTTGAGTTTAATGCAAGCAGTCGTGCGATAAAGGCTCTCTCGGATTCGGGAATGAGCAGAGAGGGAGTGTCGGCGGCTAAAAAAGTGCTTACTGCGGCTGCTCTTACCTATGTTGCCGCTCTTGCCTCGGCTATCGGAAACTTCCTCAGACTTCTAACGATTGCAAAGAGAAATGACAGAAACAGATGACAGAAAAAAATAACATGAATGCAAGAGAAGCCGCACTTCGTTCACTTGTAAAAATCGAAGAAAGCGGACGATATTCAAACCTCGAAATAGATTCCACAATCGAAAAGCTGAAGCTCAGCGATGTTGACCGAGCATTGTATACAAGACTTGTCTACGGTGTCACAGAACGTCGCCTGACGCTTGATTATATAATTTCCGAGTACTCGACAAGAGATATAAAGGAGCTTGACCTCGATGTTCTGACAGCTCTCAGACTCGGGATATATCAAATGACCTTTATGGATAAAATCCCCGATCACTCTGCAGTAAACGAATCCGTTTCACTTGTGTCGAGAGCAAAATCGGGATATGTCAACGCAGTACTTCGCTCATTTATAAGAGGCGGCAAGAAGTACGGCATTCCCGAGGACGAGGATTTGCGTCTTGAGGTCATGTATTCCGTTCCCCGTGAGATATGCCGAATATATAAAAAAGCCTGCCCCGATGAAATGGACGCACTTCTTACTGCAATGAACCGTGAGCCGCATATAGCACTCAGACTGAATACGCTTCACGGAAATGAGCTTCCCGAGGACGGAATTCCCTCGACTATAGCCGATGACATAGTTCTTGTAAAAAACATGAGCGGAGAAATAAGAGAGGGAATAAAGCAGGGAAAGTGGTTCGTGCAGGATGAAGCTTCAAGAATAACTTCTATGGCTGTCGGTGCGAAAAAAAGTGAAACAGTAGTAGATACTTGCTCATGCCCCGGCGGAAAAAGCTTTTCTATGGCTATAGATATGGAAAACTGCGGCGAGGTTTATTCCTTTGACCTCCATAAAAACAAGCTGTCACTCCTCGATAAAGGTGCGGAAAGACTTGGTATATCCATAATAAAAAGCGAAGCAAGAGACGCACGTCATCCTCTCGAAGAACTTATAGGTAAGGCTGACCGTGTTCTTTGCGATGCTCCATGCTCGGGTCTGGGAATCATTGCCAAAAAGCCCGAGATACGCTATAAAAACATAAGCGATATAGAAAAGCTTCCCGATATACAGCAGTCCGTGCTTTCGGGTGCGGCGGAGTATGTCAGAGAGGGCGGAGTGCTTGTTTATTCTACTTGCACAATAAACCCCGATGAGAACGAAGAAGTGGTTAAAAAATTCCTTTCTTCTCACGAAAACTTCAGACTTGACGAAAACGAACATTTACACGGCGGAATGCGTACATTTTTACCTCATCGAGATAATTGCGACGGATTCTTTGCCGCTCGTATGATAAGAATAAAATGAATGAAAATACAGTAAAGCCCGATATAATGTCGATGACAAAGGAGGAGCTTATCCCCGTTGTCGAAGCTCTGGGCGAAAAGAAATTCCGTGCGGCACAGCTTTTTACATGGATGTCCCGCGGTGAAGAAATAGACGGAATGAGCAATCTCCCGAAAGGGTTCAGAGAAAAGCTGAAAAACGAATGCGAATACCGTCTCCCGAAAATAGTGGAAAAATATGTGTCGAAAATAGACGGCACGATAAAATATCTCTTTTCTCTTGTTGACGGAGAGTGCGTGGAATCCGTTTTTATGCACTATGAGCATGGAACAAGTCTTTGCGTGTCCTCTCAGGCAGGATGTGCAATGGGATGCAAGTTCTGTGCCTCCACTCTCAACGGCAAGGTTCGCAGTCTCACTCCGTCCGAAATTCTCGGTCAGGTTGCGGCTGTAACTCATGATACCGGAGAAAGAGTTGACGGTATCGTTATGATGGGTATCGGAGAGCCGCTTGATAACTACGACAACGTAATAAAATTCTTGCACCTTGTCTCCGATATGGACGGTCTCGGAATAGGACTCCGTCATATATCACTCTCGACCTGCGGACTTGCACCCAGAGTAAAAAGACTTGCGGATGAGGGACTTCCCGTAACGCTGTCGGTGTCTCTCCACGCTTCCGACGATAAGACAAGAAGTGAGCTTATGCCCGTTAATAACCGATACAATATAGCGGAGCTTATGGAAGCTTGCAGATATTATTTTGCAAAGACGGGACGCAGAGTTTCGTTTGAATATACGCTCATCTCGGGCAAAAACGATAACGAAGCAGATGCTGTAAAGCTTGCCTCCGTGATAAAAAACGGAATGAAAGCACCGGCACACGTCAATCTTATTCTGCTGAATGAGGTAAGCGAGACGGGACTTAAAACACCGGGACGTGAAAGAGCAAGAGCATTTGCAGCCACTCTTTCAAAAGTGGGAGTTAACGCTACGATAAGACGGACACTCGGTTCGGATATCAATGCCTCCTGCGGTCAGCTCAGACTTAAAAAGCTCGGTATGGTCTGAAAAAACGGCTTAAAAACCGAATTTTCAATATACATGAAAAATAACGAAGAAAAATTTATATTTGATTTATATTTTTATAGTATAATACTCAAATAAACGGAAAGCAAAGACCCCACATTATTTTAGGCAGGGAGAAAAATATGTTATTTTACGGTAAGACAGATGTAGGCAGAAGACGCGCCGTTAATCAGGACAACTTTATAATAAAGAAGTATTCGCCCGACGTGCTTCTTGCCGTAGTTTGCGATGGTATGGGCGGTGCCAACGGAGGAAATGTTGCTTCGACACTTGCCGCCGAAACCTTTGCCGCTCGTGTGGATGAATATGAACAAAGGCACAGAGAGTTCTTCGGTATGAGTGAGGAGGATATACTCGACCTTCTCTCGGATGCGGCTACGGAAGCTAACCGTGCGGTGTACAGACGTGCCTCGGGAGATATTTCTCTTTCGGGAATGGGAACTACACTTGTAGGTTGCATAATTTCGGGAGAACACGCTTACGTTGTAAATGTCGGAGACAGCAGACTTTATGTGTTCTCGGGCAGTGATATAACTCAGGTAACTCACGACCACTCGTATGTGCAATATTTTATAGACCAGGGAAAAATGACAGTTGAGGAAGCAAAGAAATCCCGCAACAAGAATCTTATAACCCGTGCGGTTGGAATAGAAAAGACGGTCGGAGCCGATCTGTTCAGCCATGCTATGCCGACGGGAAGCTGTGCGGTGCTTTGCTCTGACGGACTTTCAAACCTTGTAGACCCCGAGGAAATCGGCGGAATAGTAAAGGGGATAAGAAGTTCCGAGGACATCGAAAAGGCATGCGGCGAGCTTATAGACGAAGCAAACAGACGCGGCGGAAACGATAATATTACGGCAGTCCTTTTGTCTGTTTGATTCGGAGAGCTTAAAAAACATGATGGAAATATATGAAAAATACGTCGGGCTTGTGTTCGACGACCGTTATCGGATAGAGCGTGTCATCGGTATCGGAGGAATGGCGATAGTTTTTAAAGCTACCGACCTCCTTATGAGACGTGTTGTTGCGGTAAAGATACTGAAGGACGAAATATCCGAGGACGAACAAAGCGTAAAACGATTTGAGAACGAGTCTCGTGCCGTATCCATGCTTTCCCATCAGAATATCGTTAACGTGTATGACGTTTCGATAAGGG
Source organism: uncultured Ruminococcus sp. (assembly GCA_964457685.1). Lineage (GTDB taxonomy): Bacteria > Bacillota > Clostridia > Oscillospirales > CAG-272 > UMGS1696. The sequence goes on from CAYWFS010000008.1 coordinate 12,936, forward strand.
AAAACATAAAATATATAGTTATGGAGTTCGTTGAGGGAATAACGCTCAAAAACTATATGGAGCATAGAGAGGTGCTTAATCTCCGTGAGATAATAAGCTATACCACTCAAATACTCCGCGCCCTCGACCATGCCCATAAAAAGGGTATAATCCACCGTGATATAAAGCCGCAGAATATCATGCTCCTTAAAAACGGCGTGATAAAGGTCATGGATTTCGGAATTGCAAAGCTTCCGAATGCGGAAACCATTACAATGGCGGATAAAGCTATAGGAACGGTGTACTATATAAGCCCCGAGCAGGTAATGGGCGGTGAGATAGACGCAAGAAGCGACCTTTACTCCCTCGGTGCAATGATGTATGAGATGGCGACGGGTTCACTTCCGTTTACGGCTGAAACTCCAGTGTCGGTTGCACTCATGCAGGTGAACGATAATCCCGTTAAGCCGAGAGAGGTAAATCCTCATATTCCCGTGGGACTTGAGCAGATAATCATGCGTGCAATGGAAAAAGCTCCGGCTGAAAGATACCAGAGTGCGGAGGAAATGCTCGGACAGCTGCTCAAGCTCAGAGAAAATCCGAAGATAATATTCAAGGAAAACAAAAGCTCTAAGAATACCCGCTCAAAGCAGTCCGCAAAGGCGAAAAAAAATAAAACAAGCCGTTCCATGTTACCGATAATCATGGGAGTTACACTTGCGTTTATCACGACTGCCGGAATCTCCGGATATTATCTCATAGACAAGCTGTTTATTCACGGAACATCAAGCAGCTATATCGAAATCCCCGTCGAAACCTTCCGTGACGGTTATTATTCGACTGAGCTTGAGGAATGGTTTGCAAAAAGCGAACGATATACCCTTGCGGAAGTGAATTACGAATACAGCTCGACCGAGGAAAAGGGTAAGATATTAGACCAGGAGCCGGGTGCGAATGAAGTCAAAAAAATACTCCCCGGTAAGCAGAAATGCGAGATAAAGCTGACGGTCAGTCTCGGCGAAAAAACGATAAAAATAGATGACTATACCGCCATAGACTACCGTACAGTAGATGCCGCACTTCGTAAAGAAGGACTTAAAGTATCTCTTGAATATGTTTCGAGTGATATATATGAAATAGGTCATGTTGTAAGAACGGAGCCGGAAGCAGGCAGTGTTGTTGCCGAGGGTGACAGTGTTGTTATATATATCAGCCAGGGTATAGACGTTGTAAAAACGATGGTTCCGAATTTTGTCGGACTCAGCGAGGCACAGACTCTTATCAAGCTCATGGAATATGACCTGAATATCGGAGAGGTAACCTATGTCAAGTCGGAAATGACCGCAGGCTCTGTGGTTGAACAAAGCGTTACGGCATGGCTTGAGGTTCCGCAGTATTCCGAAATAGATTTTAAGATAAGCGGCGGTGTGTCGTATTCGGGTGACGGAAAAACAATTCCCACTTCCGATGATATGTCGTATAACAACAGCTATAATGAAACGGAAGACCCCGACTATACCGAGGACGACTACTACAACGATTACTACGATGACTCATATGAGGACGACGACATTTACGACTACGATTATGACGACTCGTATAACGACAACTATAACGATTATACCGATGAGGATGACTGGTTTAATGATGACTCGGGGCTTTTCTCAAACGGCGGAAATCTTTTCAAGGGTTCTGATTGATGAATAAAGAAAGCTATAAAGGAATAATTACCAGAGGAGTGGGCGGACTTTACGGAGTCAGAATAGAGGAAAACGGCTCCTGCTCCGAGGAAATACTTTGCCGTGCAAGAGGTGCGTTCAGACATGAGCAGCTTACCCCTACAGTCGGAGACGATGTTGTGATAATTCCTGCGTCCGATGAAGCAACGGATTCCGCGGTGGTTATGGAAGAAAAAGGCAAAAAGAAATCACAGAACGGAAAGAACGATGTTCGTGTCGATTATGTAATTGACGAAATACTTCAAAGAAGAAGCATAATGATACGTCCAGCTCTTTCAAATCTCGATTATCTCTTTGCGGTTATTCCTGCCGCTTCCCCCGAACCTGACCTCCTTACGGCAGATAAGCTTACCGTTATTGCGGAAAATTACGATATAGAGACCGTAGTCGTTATAAACAAAGCTGACCTTGCCCCCGAAAGAGCCGAAGAAATAGCCGAAATATATAAAACAGCAGGATATTCGGTGTTCAAGCTCAGTGCGTCATCCGGAGAGGGTGTCGGCGAGCTTATGGACTATATAAAAACCGTATCTGCGAATAAGGACGGACGAGAACACGTCAGCGGTGCGTTTGCGGGTGTGTCGGGAGCCGGAAAATCCACTCTCATGACAGCACTGTTTCCGCATTTGAAGCTGGCGGCGGGAAAGGTAAGCAGAAAGACCGAAAGAGGAAGACATACCACAAGACACGTTGAGCTTTATCCGACAGACCTTGACGGACATATTTTCTGGCTTGCCGATACACCGGGATTTTCGATGCTTGACTTTACGAGATTTAACTTCTTCCCGTACAGTGAGCTTGCGTCAAGCTTCCGTGAATTCGATGATTGTATAGGAAACTGTAAATATACAAAATGTACTCATCTTAAAGAAGAGGGCTGTGCAGTGCTTGAAAAAATGAAGGAAGGAAAAATATCTTCATCACGGCACGACAGCTATGTCAGAATATATGCAGAGCAAAGGAGTGTACCCGAATGGAAAAGACGATGAATGATATAAAAACAGCTCTTGTTATAACAGGCGGATATTGCAATGTGGAGGCTGTTGCAAATATGCTTCCCGAGTCGGTCGATCTGACTATAGCGGCAGACAGCGGATATGCAACCGCACAAAAACTGGGAATAACCCCCGATATTACTATGGGAGACTTTGACTCATATAAGGACAACCTCCCGCCCGAGATGAATATTATGCGTGTTGCCTGCGAAAAGGATGTCACGGACACAATGCTTGCCTGTGAATACGCAAAGGACAACGGATGCAGATATATTACCATTGTGGGAGGTACCGGAGGCAGAATAGACCACTCAATATCGAATGTGTTCTACCTTGAGGATCTGCGTAGACAGGGAATCAGAGTAAAGCTCACCGACGGAGAAAACACGGTTCAGGTAATCCTTGACGAGACCGTTACCGTAAAATCCGACGGCGGTTACTTCTCGATATTTGCACTTGACAAATGCGTTGTAACCGAATGCGGATGTAAATATCCTCTCAGCAATGCGACCCTCGTCAGACAGCGTCCGTATGCTGTAAGTAATGAGGTTGACGGAGACCATGCCGTTATCAAAATCGAGGGTGCTGCTCTCCTTGTTACAAGCAAGCGGTAACCTCTCACTCATCGAGCGAATATAATGATAACAAATAACGCTCGGGAGGTCTGAAATGAAGATAGTTGTATGGAAAAGTCCACGTTTTGCGGTTCCGTTTTTTAAGCGACTGTTTAAATTCGGCAAATAACATAAAATAATACCCGACAATGCGAATCGGTTATCGTTTTCTCGCAGGTCGGGTGTTTTTTTATGTTTGTTCGGGAATAATAATTGTGGTTTTGGTATCGCAAGACCGAAATAAATCGTAAGGAGATAAGCGTGAAAAGCGAAAATAATAACGTAAACGAAAAAAACAACGCAACGGTGGAGCTTCTTTCGGAAATGCACCGTAACGTCACAATGGGCAGTGAAAATCTTGTCTCGGTAATTCCGATGATAAAGGATAAATTTCTTCTGTCAAACGTCACAAATCAAATCGAGGAGTACGCTTCCTTGCAGAGAGAGTGCGAAAAACACCTGAGAAAGCATTCCGTTGAGCCAAAGGAAACCTCTTTTATGAAAAAAATGATGGCAAGGGGAGGGATAGCAATGAATACCATGTTCGATTCCTCCGACAGCCATATAGCGGAAATGATAGAAAAAGGCACGAGAATGGGACTTGAAGCTCTCGAAAAAAAGCACGGTGAGCTGGAAAACAGAAGCTGTGACACGGATGTGTTAAGCCTGTGCGGAGACATCGAAGCCTTTGAAAGACGTGAGACAAAGAAAATAAAGGACTATA
>CAYWFS010000008.1:17086-38019 GCA_964457685.1 uncultured Ruminococcus sp.
TGCGGAGACATCGAAGCCTTTGAAAGACGTGAGACAAAGAAAATAAAGGACTATATCGTGTAATTAATCATTTAATCTGCACTAACCCTATTGAACTTACGGAATAAATCATGTATAATACAGCTAACAAATCACAGAAATGCGGAGGCTGTATAAATGTCAAATAGCGAGAAGAGCTGCTACCTGTTCGTACACTTCAGAGAAAAGTCCACACCCGACGGAGAGCAGGTATATTTCGGGCTTAGCAGAGACGGATACCACTGGGAGGAGGTATACGGCGGTCAACCCGTACTTTGGGCAATGCACGGTGACTACGGTGTTCGTGACTGTGCGATTGCAAGATACGGAGATAATAAGTTTGTCATAGCCGCAACAGACCTCAGCCTTTCCTACGGCATGAGAAATAAATATAACGGAGACTGGGGAGAGATTACAAAGCACGGCAGTGATAATCTTGCGTTTTGGTATTCCGATGACCTTGTGCATTGGTCGGAGCAGACCCTTATTCCGTTCGGTAAGGGAGAAATGGGTTGCAGATGGGCACCGGATATTACCTACGACAAAAAGAACGATGATTATATAATCCATTTTTCCGCGTCTCATAAATCAAACGACTACGGTCCGAAAGCAATATATTATTCACGCACTAAGGACTTTAAAACCTTTACGGAGCCTGAGCTTCTCTACAGATATGAGGACGGAGAGGTTATAGATTCCGCAATATATGAGAAGGACGGAGTTTACTATCTCTTCCTTAAAGCAGGTGCCCCGAGCCGTAATATCATGCTCAAATCAAATGACCTCCTCGGACCTTATGAAAGAATGTATGAATTTGATGAGGAAATAAGCCGTCATCAGCCTAATCTCTATGAAGCGGCGGCAGTATATCGTCTCGGTGACGGAAAATATGCACTCATGCTTGACTACTACGGAGTCCGCGGAAAAGGACAGGGATATGTTCCGTTTGTCAGCGAGGATATTGCAAGCGGTATTTTCAAAAGAGCCGATGAGATGTTCACCTTCCCCTACGGCTTCAAGCACGGAACCGTTATTGCCATAACCGAAGAAGAGTACGACAGAATAAAGAGCTTCGATTTCGACCCCGACAAATAAGCAAAACTCGGCTTGGGTGAAATATTCCCGAGCCTTTTTGTATTCTGCCGACAAAAATGTATTTTGATTAATGAAATTTTTGTGATTTACTTTAAAAACGCTGTGAAGTAGTGTATAATATGATAAAAGTGATTTCTCGAGGATATAAAATGGAATACAGGCTTATAGAACATGAAAAATGGAGCAGATACGATTTGTTCAGGCATTTTTACGATGAAGTGCCTTGTGCGATTTCAATGTGCGATGATATTGATGTAACAAAGCTGAATCGTTTTTGTCGTGAAAGCGGAAATTCGTTTTATATAAGTATGCTTTATGCGGTAGCATCTGTCGTAAACTCACACGATGAATTTAAAATGAAAGCGGTAGATTCGCCGAGCTATCCCTTTGCCATGCCCGCAGTGTATGATAAAGTGAATATTTCGCACAATATATTCAAGGAGTCAAGTGAAAGCTACATTCCCGTCTTTACCGTATATACAGAGGATTACGAATGCTTTTTGCATAACTGCCGTGACGATATCGAGAGGGCAAGGAGAGCGGATGTCAAATATGTACCGTGCGGAGAAAACGTATTTGAAGCATCATGTGTTCCTTGGCGGCATTTTAACAGCGTAGGACTTGAATCGGAGATGTATTCTCTTCTTCCTATCGTGTGCTGGGGAAAGCTTGAGGAAAAATGCGGTACGGTGTCGCTTCCGTTGTCGATACAGATTAATCACGCTTCGGCAGACGGCTTTCATATCGCACGGTTCTTAAACGAAGTAGAGAGCTTCTGTGCAACGTTTTTCGAGAGAATAAAGTAAAATTGAGGTAAAAATGAATAATACGAATAAGTTTGATATTGCAATAATAGGCGGAGGTCCTGCCGGATACACTGCCGCAATTTATGCCGGAAGAGCCGGATATACATCGATTGTTTTTGAAAAAATGTCCCCCGGAGGACAGATGGGTATAACTTCCAATATAGAAAACTACCCCGGATACCCCGAAATTGACGGCTTTTCACTGACGGAAAAAATGATGAAGCAGGCGAAAAAGTTCGGTGCGGTTATGAAAAGCGAGCAGATAACGGAAGTAAAGCTTGACGGAGACGAAAAAATTCTGCAAACAAAAAGAGGGGAATACATCGCCTCTGCCGTAATAATCGCAACAGGTGCAAAGCCGAGGTATCTTTCCGTAAAGGGCGAAAAAGAATTTACGGGTCGTGGAGTGTCTTACTGTGCTTCCTGCGACGGTATGTTCTACAAGGGAAAGACAGTAGTTGTGAACGGTGGAGGAGATACGGCAATAGAAGACGCACTTTACCTCTCGAATATATGCGAAAAGGTTATTATCGTTCACAGACGAGACGAATTCAGAGCATCAAAGCACGGGGTAAAAAAGGTTACCGAGAGGGAAAATATCTCTCTTGTTATGAATTCCACTGTCGAAGAAATACTGGGAGACAAGTCTGTAAACGGAGTAAGAATAAAAAATAAGTTAAGCGGCGATGAAAGCATTATCCCCTGCGACGGAATATTTGTGGCAGTCGGACGTATTCCCGATACTGACATATTTGCGTCTCAGCTTGATCTTGATAACAGCGGATATATCGTTGCCGTTGAAGACTGCAAGACCTCACTTGACGGAGTTTATGCTGCCGGAGACGTAAGAACAAAGTCTCTCAGACAGATTGTTACCGCTTGTTCTGACGGTGCTTGTGCGATAAGATCTGCGGAAGAATGGTTAAACAGATAAAGGAATAATATATATGAAACACGGATTTTTTAAACTTGCGGCGGCTATACCCGAAATTTCACTTGCCGCACCTACAAAGAACGCAGCGGATATATGTGCTTTAATAGATGAGGCATACGAGAAAAATATATCTGTTTTGGTTTTCCCCGAGCTTTCTGTTACGGGATATACCTGCGGAGACCTTTTCTTCTCCGATTCTCTTATCAAAAGTGCCGAGAAAGCAACCGAAACGATTATAGAGCATACAAACGGCAAGAAAATACTTGTTTTTGTCGGTGTACCCGTTCAGGCACTCGGTAAGCTTTATAACTGTGCGGCTGTAATCTCGAACGGTACTCTCCTCGGACTTGTGCCGAAAACCAATATCCCGAATTATTCCGAATTTTACGAAATGCGTCATTTTACACCTGCTCCCGGTGAGAATGTCGAGGTGTCGTTCTGCGGAAAACGTGTGACACTGGGAACAAAACAGATTTTTGTATGTGCGGATGCTCCGGCTCTCAGAGTTGCGACGGAAATATGTGAGGATATGTGGGTATCATCATCTCCGTCGGCTCGTCATGCAGAGGCAGGAGCTACCGTGATTGCAAATCTTTCGGCTTCAAATGAAACGGTAGGTAAGGATTCTTACAGAAATATGCTTGTAAGTACGACCTCGGCAAAGCTGATTTGTGCATATATTTACGCAAATGCCGGAATGGGTGAATCCACTACGGATATAGTATTCTCGGGTCACTCAATGATAGCGGAAAACGGAAGAATCGTTTCTTCGTCTCGTCCGTTTGGAGGTGAAAGACTTGTTACCGCAATATGCGACCTTTCACATATTGAGCATGACAGAAGAAAAACAAGCACCGTTTCCGCCGATAAGACCGATGGATACACTGTACATGAATTTTCGCTTGATGTAAAAGAATGCGATATATCCGGTGTGATAGAGCCGCTTCCGTTCATTCCCAAGGGTAAGGAAAACGAAAAATCAACCTGTGCAAGAATAACCGATATTCAGGCGGCAGGACTTGCAAGAAGAATCAAGGCTTCTCACGCAAATGGATGTGTTGTAGCTCTTTCCGGCGGACTTGACTCCACTCTTGCACTTCTCGTTACGGTAAAGGCTGTCGATATGCTCGGAATGAGTCGCGATAAAATTACAACCGTAACTATGCCGTGCTTCGGTACGACCTCGAGAACACGCTCAAACGCAGAAATCATGGCAAATGAGCTTGCAACCTCGTTCAGATGTATAGATATAAAGGAAGCCGTTGACATCCATTTCCGTGATATAGGACACGACCCGACAAACCTTTCCGTAGTTTACGAAAACTCACAGGCAAGAGAAAGAACGCAGATAATAATGGATATAGCGAATGCGGACGGAAGCCTTGTTATAGGAACGGGGGATCTTTCTGAGCTTGCACTCGGCTGGGCAACATACAACGGAGACCATATGTCGAATTACGGAGTAAATTCCGGTATTCCGAAAACTCTCGTCCGTCATCTGGTGTCGTATTTTGCGAATGAAGCAGAAGACAACGGAAATATCGCACTTGCAAATGTACTTCGTGACGTTCTTGCTACTCCCGTCAGTCCCGAGCTTCTTCCCGCAAAGGACGGAGAAATAGCACAGATAACGGAGGATATTGTAGGTCCGTATGAGCTTCACGATTTCTTCCTCTATCGCTTCGCAAGATGGGGAGAAACACCCGAAAAAATTATGCGTGTCGCAGAGGTAGCGTTTGAAACTCAGTACGACAGCGAAACCATAAAAAAATGGCTCAATACCTTCATGAGACGATTCTATACTCAGCAGTTCAAGAGAAGTGCTTTGCCCGACGGACCCAAAGTAGGTTCTGTGGCACTGTCTCCGAGAGGGGATTGGAGAATGCCGTCGGATGCAGATTCCTCGGAGATGAAGATATAATAAAGACAATAGGAGAAAAACAAAATGAAGCTTGGAATAATCGCCGCTATGAAAATCGAAGCGGATAAAATAATCGCCGCAATGACAGACGTTAAGGAAGAAACCTACGGTGGAGTTACCTATAACTCGGGTAAGCTCGGAGATAACGAGGTTGTTTGTGCGGTATGCGGAATCGGCAAGGTTTTTGCTGCAATGTGTGCTCAGACAATGGCAGTTATATATAAGCCCGAGTATATAATAAACTCAGGTGTTGCGGGAACTCTCACACATGAGCTTACAATAGGAGATGTTGCAATCTCCACCGATGCTGTACAGTATGACATGGACACATCCGCACTCGGAGACCCCGTCGGACTTGTTTCGGGAATAAACGTAATAAGATTCAAAGCCTCCGAGGAGCTTGGAAATAAGATAGCGAATATCGCAAAGGAGCTTGGAGTAAAGACACACTTCGGAACGATAGCAACAGGAGACAGATTTGTAGGAGACCGTGAAACAAAAGATAAGATAGTTGAGATGTTCGGCGGAGTAGCTTGCGAAATGGAGGGCGGCTCTGTGGCTCATGTATGCTACGTCAATAATATCCCGTTCTGCATAATCCGTGCAATATCCGATTCCGCAGACGGTGAAGCAGTGGAGGATTACCCCTCATTCGCAGAAAAAAGTGCAAATATCTCCGCAGAAATAGCGATAAAGCTGGCACACGAACTTTGATTCATCCGAAAAGGAGATAAAATATGAAGAGATACTTTAGCTTTAAACCGAGTGAACTGAAGCCAAGCGGATGGCTGAAGAGACAGCTTGAAATACAGGCTGAGGGACTTTCGGGAAATCTCGACAAAATCTGGCCCGACATTCGTGACAGTAAATGGATAGGCGGAAGCTGTGACGGTTGGGAAAGAGTGCCGTATTGGCTTGACGGATTTGTTCCGCTTGCCTATATTCTCGAGGACGAGGATATGATTGCCCGTGTTAAGAAGTACATAGACGCTATCGTTTCCGGTCAGTGCGACGACGGATGGCTTTGTCCCTGTACTTTTGAGGAAAGAGCAAACTACGATATGTGGGCATTGTTCCTTATTGATAAGGTTCTTATGCTTTACTACGACTGCTCGGGAGATGAAAGAATACCCGAAGTTGTGTATGCCTCGCTGAAAAATCTTGCAGAGCATATTAAAGCTCACCCTATCAATATTTGGGGAAGAGACAGATGGTTTGAATGCCTTATTCCTATCATGTCGATTTACGAAATTTATCCCGAGGAGTGGCTTCTCGAGCTTGGACGTGAACTTAAAAAGCAGGGTATGGACTACAAAAAGATTATAGATACCCCGAGATTTAAGTACCCCATAAACGCATGGCTCAGAGAAACTCACGTTGTAAATATGGGCATGGCACTCAAAATAGGTGCTTTGTCTTCCATGTTTGAAAACGGCGGATGTGATGACAGCTTCTCCGAGGAGCTTTTCGAGTATCTCAGAAAATATCACGGAAACGCAGTCGGTCATTTTACCGGAGACGAATGCCTGTCGGGTATTTCTCCGATTCAGGGAACAGAGCTTTGCGGAGTGGTTGAAGCTATGTATTCCTATGAAGTGCTTTTCGGAATTACGGGAAAGGGAAGCTGGGCGGACAGACTTGAAACACTTTGCTATAACGCTCTTCCCGCAACCGTAACACCGGATATGTGGGGACACCAGTACTGCCAGCAGACAAATCAAATAGCCGTTGTCAGAACTCCCGAACCCAAGGCTATATACAGAACGAACAGCGGAGAATCGGGACTGTACGGACTTGAGCCGAACTTCGGTTGCTGTACCGCAAACTTTAATCAGGGCTTCCCGAAATTCGCACTTTCCACATTTATGAAAGCCGAAAAAGAAATAGCGGTCTGTGCAATTGCTCCTGCCGTAGTGGACACGGAAATAAACGGAGTTAAGGTTAAGGTAGAGTCCGAAACACTTTATCCTTTCGGAGATAGTGTAAACTATATAGTTACCGCAGACGGCGAGTGCGAGTTTACCCTTACGCTTAGAGTTCCCTCATATGCTTCTTCCGCAAAGATAGACGGTGTTGAATATGCCCCCGGAGAAATTGTTGAGCTTACAAGAAACTGGAGCGGAAAGAGCATTGTTGCGGCAGAATTTGAGTTTAAAGCGGAATTTGAGCTTCGTCCTACAGGAATGTACACTCTCCGCAGAGGACCTCTTGTATATGCCCTGAAAATAGACGAAGAAAAAACAATGCTCGAATACGAAAGAAACGGGGTTGAGCGTAAATTCCCGTATTGCGACTGGGAAGTAAGACCTACAAGCGATTGGCAGTACGCATTTGCTTCCGAAGATGTCGTATTCCATTCGGAAAATAAGGTCGGAGATTACATTTTTGAGCCTGAGAACGCTCCCTGTTGGTTTGAGGTTCCCGTTTACTCCATCGACTGGGGATATGAGGAAGGCTACGGCTTTACTGCACGTCATGAACCCCGTTCTGCGATTCCGTATGACAAAAAGATAAAGACCGTTAAGTTCATTCCATACGGCTCGACAAATATCAGACTTACGGAGCTTCCGTTTGCTGATATAAGATAAGCGACGAATAAGAAAGGGGTATTATCATGGAACATAAACTCGGAATAATCGGCTTCGGAAACATGGCTGAATATCATTACAACACTGCCGGACGTGAGGATGTTGGTATCACTCCCGTAGCGGTGTTCGATGTTCGTGAGGAAAGACGTGAAAAAGCACTTTCCCTCGGAATGAGAGCATACGATGACGTGGAAAAGTTCTTTGCAGACGGAGACTTTGACCTTGTTCTTGTCGCAACTTCAAATAACCATCACGCAAGATATGCCTGCCTTGCAATGGAGCATGGATATAACGTAATATGCGAAAAACCTGCCGCAATGAATGCCGATGAGGTCAGACAAATGATAGCAACCTCCGAGGTGACGGGAAAATTCTTCACAATACACCAGAACAGAAGATTCGACCGTGACTTCCGAATGGTAAAGGAAGCTATAGATAAAGGACTTGTAGGGGAACCGTATGTGATAGAATCACGCATTATGAACCCGAACGGAAGCGGTTGCAGATTCAACTGGCGAGTTATGAAGGATCACGGCGGCGGAATGCTTCCCGACTGGGGTGTGCATATGCTCGACCAGATACTTTGGATGAACAGCGACAAAAAGGTTGAATCCGTCTATGCCTGCCTGCACAATGTTGCATCCCCCGACAACTGCGATGACTACTCTAAAATCATACTCAAATTTGAGGGCGGTCTTGTCGCACAGGTTGAGGTGGTTACATATTCGCCCGTAGCTCTCCCGAGATGGGTGGTAGAAGGTGACCGCGGTGGTGCTATAATGCAGAATATGGGCGACCCCGTATTAAAGCTTCGCACCATAGCAAAGGAGCATCATCACGAAAACGACGCACCGGCATATAATGATAACGACTGGTACATCCGTAAGCAGGACATAAGAGATATTGACGAATTTGAGGAATCTGAGCTGACTGACAGCGGTCTTGACTGCGACTGGGCATCCTATTACAAAAAGCTGAGAAACACACTCGACGGAAAAGAAGAGCTGTTTGTAAAACCTTACGAGGTTCTTCGTTGTATGCAGGTCATTGATGCGGTTTATGAATCCGATAAATACAATAAGGTGGTAGTTCTTGATAAATAATGCTCGACTGCCGATAAATAATAAGTGAATAATGTGAAATGCATCTGCGAAATTAATGTGACGGAGGTGCATTTTGCTTTTAAGAATATGACCGCTTACAGCTACATAAATATTTATGTAAACTGCGGTTTATGCCATTGACAAGATATGACAATTGTTGTATAATTAAACTACAATAACTGTAACTATCAAAAAACTGCTACTTGAAAGGATGTGTGTGTATTATGAAAAATACTGCAAAGGCTCTGTCGTTTATCCTGGCGGCAGTAACTATTACGTCTTCTGCGGCAACTATGGCTTCAGCAGGCAATATCTGGAAAAACGAGGATATGCTCGGAACAAAGCCCTCCGTTACAGAGGTTCAGAAAAACAAGGATACCGGCTGCGGAACAAATCACGTTTTTGTAGGCACTTCAACAAAGGTCGTAAAAGCGTCTGATCACGAAGATTCCACAATCTATACAAACAAGACAACTACCGAAACCAAGGGTTGCTTTGCGGCAAAGGATGACTTTGTTATAAAGACAACATTCAGAAACCCCTGCGGTCTTTACGGTGCAAAGTATTATTCAAAGGCAGACGCAAAGTCCTATATTGAACAGTATTTCAAAACAAACTCCTGCGATGTTTACATGACTGAAGAACAGGCAAAAACCTTCTGCGAGGACGCATATTACTATTCAAGTGACCCCGATGTGGTTTATTATGACTACAAAACAGGTACTCTCGTTGCAGGTAAATCAGGCACAGCCGAGGTATATCTCTATACAAAGGGCGGACTTCCTTTCTTCAAGCTCAATGTTTACGTTTCGAGAAAGTTCTCCAATACAAAGGATAACCCCACTCTCAATATCGTTCCCGATGAATGGAGACTCGATATCGGCGATACTACCGAATTTAAGGTAAGTGCATCCGATGGCAAAACCTATGATGATATCGAATTCAGCGTTAAGCTCGGTGCAAACAGAGTTACACTTACTCAGAATACCCATAAGCTTACAGCAGAAAAGAACGGTGCAGTCGTAGTATATGCATACAGCAAGTCCAATCCCGATATTTGCGGCGAAACCGTCCTCTATGTAGGTCAGTATGAATACGCTGTTCAGGAAGGCTGCTGGTCATACGATAAGGATTGCATAAAGATTAACGATTGGTACTGCGGATGGAGCTGTGACGATTACTATTCATCCATAACAGGCTGGATAAAGAGTGTTGACGGAATCTTCATTCCCGTAATCAAACTCAGCGACGCAACCGTTGACCGTGACGGCGAAAAGCAGGATACAGTAATCGCAAGATTCGACAGCATTCCTTATATCGACCTCATCCGTCAGGCATACGGAGACAAGGACGCTCTTTCCGCACTTATCAAGAAGTATAACCTCTATAAGTACGGCTTCTATGATACAGACGGTGATTTCTGCGGAAAAATAGACCCCAGATACTTCTACATGAGCGGACTCTTCAACTGAGCCGAAAATAAAATCAAATAAAAAACTGCCGTATAGCAAGTCAAAAAGGCTCGTTATGCGGCAGATTTTGTTTTATTTTAAAGTGAACTTTTATAAAGCTCCACCATAAGCTCACGACAGGACTGCGGAACAGCATCTCCGAGGTCACAGCCGTATTTCAGAAGCTCACGCACATATGTGGACGATATTGCAAGATAATTCGGTGAAGACGGAATTACAACAGTCTCAAATTCAGGGTCAAAACGCTTCATTATGAGAGAAAGATTGTATTCGTAGTCATAATCCACGGCATTTCTTGCACCTCGTACAATGAATTTTGCACCTACCTTGTGAATGTAGTCGGAGGTGAGTCCGCTGAACATATCTGCATGAATATTCGGTGAATTAAGCTCCGCTACAGCCGTTTTCAAAAGAGTCAAGCGGTCGGAGGGGGAAAATATTCCGCTTTTTTTCTCCGCATTGAATACGACAACAACGTAAACCTCGTCAAATATTTCCGCACTACGACGTATCAGGTCGAGATGTCCGGAGGTCACAGGGTCAAAGCTTCCCGTTATGACTGCACGTTTCATTCTGCATCCTCTGTAGCAGGGGTGAGAAGTGTGATTCGAGTGCGACCGTAAAGAGCGGAACGAACTACGTTAAAGCGGTCTCTGAGAGTCTCACTTCCGCCGAACACATCCTTGAGTACATATTCAGCTGCGATTTCTTCGTCCTTTCTTGCTCTTGTAGCACGGGAGGGAATGTCGCAGTCGGTCTCGCAAATGATGTATGCACCGGGTGCGAAAAGTTCTGCATCACTTAAAGCCTTGAGAGAAGCGGGAAGCATACCGGTGTTGTACGGAGGATCGAGGAATATAATGTCGTACTTTTCTCTCTTAGCCGCTCCTCTGATGAAAGAGGTATAGTCTGCGGTTGAAATTCTGCACTTTTCAAAAAGGTGAGTCTTTTTTGCGTTTTCGATTATAATGTTTGTAGCGTCTCTTGACTGGTCGATGATTGTTGCCTTAGCCGCTCCTCTTGAAAGAGCTTCGAGAGCAAGCTGACCGCAGCCTCCGAAAAGATCGAGAACTGTTCTGCCCTCTATGTCAAACTGTATCATGGAAAAGAGAGCTTCCTTTACACGGTCGGTTGTCGGACGAGTACCTTCTCCTTCAAGAGTAGCAAGCTTTGTGCCTCTTGCACTTCCTGTGATTATTCTCATAATATATCTCCGTTATTGTTTTTTGAAATAGTTATAAATGTTTTCTGCGTCTGTTTTGCTGATTCCGTTTACCTCTGCAATGTCACCTTCGGACGCATTTTTCAGTGCGGTTAGAGAACCGAAATGTGACAGCAGCAGCTTTGATTTTGCCGGTCCTATGCCGTGTATCTTTTCAAGAGAGGATGTTTTCAGCGTTTTTCTTTTTGCCCCCGTCATTCTTCCGACTGTGTAGCGGTGTACCTCCTCCTGAATCTCGTATATCAGACGAAATACATCGGGATGACGTGCAATATTCAGCTCGTTTTCTTCGTCGGTGAGGGTTCGTGTCTTGTGATGTTCATCCTTTACCATACCGAATACGGGAATTTCGTAGCCCTCGTTTTTGAGAAGCTCCTTTATTACCGAAACGTGACCTTTACCGCCATCGAGAAGTATAAGGTCGGGACAAATGCTCATTGAACCGTTTTCTTCACCGATGTGGCTTAGTCTGCGTGAGATAGCCTCAGTCATGGATGCATAGTCGTCCTGCGAATCTGTGGACTTTATGTTGAACGAACGGTATTCGCTTTTACGGAGCTTACCGTCTACCGCACAAACCATACCCGCCGTTATATGCTCATCCCCGAGGTTTGATATATCGTATGCCTCTATCCTTTCGGGAACTACCTCAAGACAAAGGAGCTGTGCAAGGGTAACGAGAGTTTTTTCTCTGTCGGACTCATGCTTTACATAGTTTGCAGAATGGTCGGAGGCATCCTTTACAGCCATCGCACAAAGATATTTTGACGCTCCTTTTTTGGGAGTTTTAATCGTAACACGCCGTCCTGCCTTTTCGCTGAGATAGTCCGATAGCAGAAGTCTGTCATGCTCCGGCAACTCAAAGGAAAGAAATATCTCCGACGGTATATATTCCCGTGACTGATACAGCGACATGACAAACGAAGAAAGAGGTGAGTCTCCGTCCTCGTCCTCCGCAATTTCGCCGGAGAGTGTTATCTCATCCCGACCGAACACAAAATGCTCACTGTCTGTGATGTAGCCGCTCCTTATATAGAAGACCGTGGCACAGTCTCTGAAGCTTACGTTGTCTCCGTCGAATTTTACCAGATGAAGTCCGATAACGTCACATTCCGTAGTGGGGTTGCCGACTGCTTTTTGTCTTTCACCCAGCTTTCGGAGAGCTTCAATTGAGTCACGGCATCTTGCTGCCTCTTCAAATTCAAGCTCATCCGACGCACGGAGCATTTTTTTCGTAAGAGCGGCAATTACCTCACGAGTTCCGCCACGAAGTATTTCAGCCGCACGTTCGATAGTCTCTCTGTATTCCTCCTGCGAAACCTCCCCCGTACAGACTCCCATGCAACGACCTATCTGATAGTATATGCAAGGTCTGTCTTTTCCTATATCCTCGGGAAAACGTCTTTTACAGCTTGGTATTCCGAGGGTTCTTTCAAGCTGTGCAATCGCCGTAAATACGGTGGAGGTTGAAGAATACGGACCGAAGTATAACGCACCGTCGGGAAGTCGTGTTCTCGTCATGGTTATACGCGGATACGGAGACTTTATCCCTATTTTTATATACGGATAAGACTTTGCGTCCTTCAGCTTTATGTTGTATTTTGGGGTGTACTGCTTTATCAGGCTGTTTTCGAGAGCGAGAGCTTCCATTTCCGTGTCGCAGGTGATGAAGCGGAAATCGTATACTGATGCCGCCATCTGAGATGTTTTTGTGTCGTGCGAGCCGTGAAAGTACTGCGAAACTCTGTCTCTCAGCGAACGTGATTTTCCGACGTAGATGACCTGTCCGTTCTCGTTTTGCATTATATACACACCGGGAGTACGGGGAAGTGCGGCGGATTTTTCACGAAGCATTTCGATATTTTTTGATATCAGAGGCATTTTCTCATATAATAAATTGAGCGAGGGCAGAAATCCACCATCGCTCAGCTTACATCAATTTTAATTTTGAAAATTATTCGGCAAAGCCTGTGTCGATAAGTGCGGCAAGACCGTCGAGAGCATCCTGTTCGTCAGAACCGTCAGCGATAAGAGTAATGGTCATACCCTTAACGATACCGAGGGAGAGAACACCGAGTAAGCTCTTAGCGTTTACACGTCTGTCGTCCTTTTCGATCCAAATAGAACTTTTGTAGGAGTTAGCCTTCTGAATGAAGAATGTAGCCGGTCTTGCATGGAGACCTACATTGTTCTGTATTGTAACATCGCGAGATATCATATTATACGCTCCATAATATTAAAATATGCGGCAAATTCCGATGGTCGGAAAATGCCAAAGATGACTGCACCTTTGTACTTACTTCTATTATAACAAAAACTGCGGTTTAAATCAATAGCTTTGAAATATTTTTTGAGTGTCAATTTGAACAACAAGTTCATAGATAAACTACTACAATTTTAATGATTATGTGTATTTGTGCGACAATTACAGTCTCTTAACTGCGATAGTAACCTTTTCTCCGTTGATATCCCAGTCTTTTTCGAGGTCGCATTCGATTTTTTCGCCGAGTACAAGCTTATCGCAGAGTACGCTTGCTGTAAGCTCATCGGGAGAAGCGTTTACGATTTCCTCAAGCTTTTCACTTCCGCAGATAGATACCGCAATGTGGTCTGTTACAACAAAGTCCGCTTCCTTACGCATTGTCTGTACCTTGGAGATAACTTCTCTGATGAAGCCCTCGGAGATAAGCTCATCCGTGAGGGTTGTATCGAGAGCTACGGTTATTCCGTTGTCGTTTACGGTGTGGAAGCCTTCCTTCTGCTTAACTTCGATAAGGAGGTCTGCTTCTTCGAGAGCCGCTTTTTCTCCGTCAAGGTCGAGAGTGAGGACTCCGTTTGCTTTAAGCTCATCCATAGCGGCATTTCCGTCGAACGCGTCATTCTGGAGAACACCTCTGATTTTTCCGAGAAGCTTGCCGTACTTGGGACCTACAGTCTTGAGGTTCGGCTTGAAGGAGTAGGAGGAGAGGGAAGACATATCGTCTGTTACCTTAACTTCCTTTACGTTAAGCTCGTCACGGATTATATCTGTGTAGAACGAATCGAGAGCATCCGCACCCTCTGCCTTAACGTAAAGAGCTGCGAGAGGCTGACGGTTCTTGATGTTCGCACCGTTTCTTGCCGCACGACCGAGAACTACTATATCAACTACCTTGTTCATGTTGTATTCGAGGTTCTTGTCGATAAGTGTTGTGTCTGCTTCGGGGAAGGAGCAGAGGTGAACGGATTCGGGAGCATTCTTGTCAACGGAGCAAACGAGGTTTCTGTAAATATCCTCAGCCATGAACGGAATCATGGGAGCTGCTGTCTTTGCGAGAGTTACAAGGCAGGTGTAAAGTGTCATATAAGCCGCAATCTTATCGTCGGTCATTTCAACACCCCAGTAACGCTCACGGGAACGGCGAACATACCAGTTGGAAAGCTCGTCAACGCATTCGTTTAATGCACGGGCAGATTCGGGAATCTTGTATTCGGAGAGATTCTTGTCAACTGCGGCAACAGTGGAGTTGAGGACGGAGAGAATGTATTTGTCCATTACGGTAAGGGCACAGTTCTTAAGCTCGTACTTTGTGGGGTCGAAGGAGTCGATATCCGCATAAAGTACATAGAACGCATATGTGTTCCAAAGTGTGCCGAGGAACTTTCTCTGACCCTCGAGAACGGCCTTTCCGCTGAATCTGGAGGGGAGCCACGGAGCAGAGTTGGTGTAGAAGTACCAGCGGATAGCGTCTGCACCGTAGGTCTGGAGTGCCTCAAACGGGTCAACCGCATTACCCTTGGATTTTGACATCTTCTGACCGTTTTCGTCCTGAACGTGACCGAGAACGATTACGTTTCTGTAAGGTGCCTTGTCAAAGAGAAGTGTGGAGATAGCCATGAGGGAGTAGAACCAACCTCTTGTCTGGTCAACGGCTTCACTGATGAAGTCTGCCGGGAACTGTCTCTCGAACTTATCCTGATTTTCAAAAGGATAGTGGTGCTGTGCAAAGGGCATTGAACCGGAGTCGAACCAGCAGTCGATAACCTCGGGTACACGGTGCATTTCTCCGCCGCACTTTTCGCACTTGAGAGTTACTGCGTCAATATAGGGGCGGTGAAGCTCAATATTGTCGGGGCAGTTTGTTGACATTTCCTTAAGTTCCGCAATGCTTCCGATGGAGTGACGGTGACCGCAGGAGCATTCCCAAATGTTGAGAGGAGTACCCCAGTAACGGTTACGGGAGATAGCCCAGTCCTGTACGTTTTCAAGCCAGTCACCGAAACGACCCTTACCGATAGATTCGGGAATCCAGTTTACGGTGTTGTTGTTCTTTATAAGGTTTTCACGGACATCTGTCATCTTGATGTACCATGATTCTCTTGCGTAGTAGATAAGGGGAGTATCACATCTCCAGCAGTGCGGGTATTCATGCTCGAACTTGGGAGCGTCAAAGAGCTTTCCTTCATTCTTGAGGTCTTCGAGAACCAGCGGATCTGCTTTCTTTACAAATACGCCTGCATAGGGAGTTTCGGGAGTAAGCTCACCCTTTGCGTCAACGAACTGAACGAACGGGAGGTCATACTTTCTTCCCACGTTAGCGTCGTCTTCACCGAATGCGGGAGCAATGTGAACTATACCTGTACCGTCGCTCATTGTAACGTAGCCGTCGCAGGTTACAAAGTGAGCCTTTTTGCCCTGTTTTGCGGCAGCTTCACCGGCACAAGCAAAGAGAGGCTCGTATTCACGGTATTCGAGAGCGGAACCGGGCATTTCTTCGAGGATTTCGTATGCAGGTGCATCCTCTGTCTTGAGCTTTCCGAGAACGGTGTCAAGGAGAGCCTTTGCCATGTAGTAGGTGTAGCCGTCGGCAGCCTTTACCTTAACGTAGGTTTCTTCGGGGTTAACGCAGAGTGCGAGGTTGGAGGGAAGAGTCCACGGTGTGGTAGTCCATGCAAGGAAGTAAGCGTCTTCGCCTACAGCCTTAAATCTTACAACTGCGGAGCGTTCCTTAACAGTTTTGTATCCCTGTGCAACCTCCTGTGCGGAAAGGGGAGTACCGCAACGAGGGCAGTAAGGAACAATCTTAAAGCCCTTGTAAAGGAGACCCTTGTTCCAGATTTCCTTTAATGCCCACCATTCGGATTCGATAAAGTTGTTGTCATAGGTAACGTAGGGGTCGTTCATGTCAGCCCAGAAGCCAACAGTGCCGGAGAAGTCTTCCCACATTCCCTTGTATTTCCAAACGGATTCCTTGCACTGCTTGATAAAGGGTTCGAGACCGTACTGTTCAATCTGTTCCTTGCCGTCGAGACCGAGTTTCTTTTCAACTTCGATTTCTACGGGAAGACCGTGGGTGTCCCAGCCTGCCTTACGAGGTACGTCACAGCCCTTCATCCAGTGATAACGGGGGATCATATCCTTGATAACTCTTGTAAGAACGTGACCTATATGAGGCTTACCGTTAGCTGTAGGCGGTCCGTCATAGAAAGTATATTCACGCTTGCCGCTGTTTTCTTCAAGCTGCTTTTCAAAAATTTTATTTTCGTTCCAGAATTTCAGCGTTTCATGCTCACGCTCGACGAAATTCATATTTGCCGGTACTTTGTTGTACATAATTCCTCCGATTTGATATTTATTCCGTAAAAATAAAAAAGCCGGCACATAGTCCGGGAAAATATCAGAAAACTCTGAGCTGATATAATAACCACTCGCACTGTAATGGTGTTCCCCTGTAACGGTGGGAATCCGTCTCAGCTTGCAGAAAACAAAATATCCTCTGCTCACATCGCTGCTCGGGAGTGATTTTCGCCTGCATTCGTTTATCGTGTTCCACCGTATCACGACTCTCTGTAAAACGATTTCTGCCGCTACTCTTTCCGTCTTAGCTTTTTTATATTACTATACACAATGATTATATACTTTATTTATCTGTTTGTCAAGAGAAATATAATGCTTTTTCGCCGCTATTCCTTGTTTTGCGTGTGTGAATATGCTATAATTCAATTGAGAAATAAAAAATTTGCCGAAAGGTGGTATTTGATTATGACAGAACGTAAAAATTGGAAATGTGCCATTTCAGTTCCCCCTCGCACAATGAACGAAAACAGTCTTACCTCTCTTTGTGAAAACGGAATCACAGAGGTAGAGCTGTCCAGCGGTGCGTTGAAGCCCTTTTATACGGAGCTTGACTTTCTAAACAAATCAAAGGAAACGGTAGCTCTTGCAAAAAGCTGCGGAGTTAATATTTCATCCGTGCATCTCCCGTTCTCTCCCTTTTCGGAGATAGACCCGGCCTCTCTCGATAAAGAGCAACGCAAAAAAATAGTTGAGATACAGTCCGCTCTTCTTTCCGCAGCAGGAGAAGCAGGAATAAAAATAGCGGTCATACATCCCTCGGGTGAGCCTTACCGTGAGGAGGAACGCAGTGAGAGAATAAAAGCCGCAATCGAAACAATATCCGCCGTAACGGATTCAGCCGAGAAATACGGAGTTACGCTTGCACTTGAAAATCTTCCGAGAACCTGCCTTTGCCGTACTCACGATGAAATGCTGAAGTTCTTGGAGGCTATACCGTCGCTCAGAGTTTGCTTTGACATGAACCACAACCTCAGCGAAGCGAACGAAGACTATATTGAAGCCGTGGCAGACAGAATAGTTACCGTCCATGTCTCCGACTACGACAGAGTTGACGAAAGACATTGGCTTCCCATGAAGGGCGTTAACAACTGGGAAAGCATAATTTCTCTCCTCGAGAAGCATAATTACAACGGAAGATGGCTGTATGAGCTTAGAGAGGGAGAGGGTAGCTATGCCGATGTATACGAAAACTACAGGAGACTTATACTCAAATGAAGTGTGACGGAGTGATATTCGACCTTGACGGAACCTTGTGGGACGCAACGGAGGTTACGGCTGAAACATGGGTCGAGGTGCTTGCACTACATCCCGAGGTGAAGCCGTCAATACCTCTCGATGCGGCAGGGGTCAAGAAATACATGGGACTGACGAACGAGGAGCTGGCGGAGGTGTTCTTTCACGAGCTTGACTTCGACTTTGCCTTTTCTCTGATGCAGGAGAGCTGTAGCCTTGAAAATAAGTGGCTTCCGAAAAGGGGAGGAAAGCTTTATCCGAGAGTGCGTGAGACCTTTGAGAGACTGTCTGAAATGGGAAAGAGACTCTTTATCGTCAGCAACTGCCAGGACGGATATATAGAAGCCTTTATCGAAGCTCACAAAATGCACGACCTAATAGAGGACTTTGAATGCTCCGGCAGAAGCGGAAAGAATAAAGCCGAAAACATTGCCGCCATCGTAAAAAGATGCTCTCTTTCATCTCCCGTATACGTCGGTGACACAACAAGTGACCTTGGAGGTGCGAGAGGTGCGGGAGTTCCGTTTATCTATGCGAAGTACGGATTCGGTGAGGAAAACGGACGTGGAAAATGCACGGAATATGACGAAAGCATAGGAGAAATTTCCGAGCTTTGTACGTTGCTTGGATAAAACATTACGAAAGAAAATAATATGCAATACCATAATTTTCACACACATTCAAAATATTCCGACGGGAAAAATACTCTTCGTGAAATGACTGAGGAGGCTCTCGAAAGGGGCTTTACCGTGCTTGGCTTTTCCGACCACAGCTACGCAAAAATGGAAAGCAGCTACTGTACTCCTCTTGAAAAGCTTGACGAGTATCGCAGTGAAGTGTCGGAGCTTAAAGAGGAATACAAGGACAAAATAAAGCTGTACCTCGGAATAGAACAGGACAGCGAATCCGAGATACCGGACTTTGACTACGACTATATCCTTTCATCGGTTCACGAGATGGTGCGTGGCGGAGTCGGACTTCCCGTAGATTCATCCGAAGACAAGCAGAACAGACTTATAAACGAGCTTTTCAGGGGAAGTCGAGACGATTTTGCAAAGGCCTATTATGAAAAGGTAGTTGACAATGTTTCGAGAAACCGCACGGATATAATCGGACATTTCGATGTTCTGACGAAGTTTTCGAGTATTCCCGAGACTGACGTGTACGTGAAGTCGGCAATCGAAGCTGTTCGTGAGTGCATGAAATATTGCAATACCTTTGAGATGAACACGGGAGCTATCGCAAGAGGACTGAGACAAGACCCGTACCCCGCAAAATTCATCCTCGATGAAATAAAAAATCGGGGCGGACGTATAATCGTGACCTCGGATTGCCACTATAAGGAAAGACTTACCGTGTGGTTCGATGAAGCGGAGACGTATCTCGAAGCTCTCGGATTTACAAAAAACGAAAATGCTTCACTGAACGATAAGATTTGCGGAATACGCATTTGGGAAAGCAAAACAAAATAAATCATATTAAATAACAGAAAACAGGAGAACATAATGGACATTAAGGATATTCTTAAAACGGTAGATCACACGCTTCTTACACCCACCGCAACATGGGACGAGATAAAACAGCTTTGCGATGAGGCATTTCTGTACGGTACAGCATCCGTATGTATTCCGACCGCATATGTAAAAAAAGCGGGAAAGTACGTCGGCGGCATGGTAAAAATCTGTACAGTTATCGGATTCCCGAACGGTTACTCCACGCACGATGTAAAATGCTACGAAGCTGTTGACGCAGTAAAGCACGGTGCGAACGAGATAGACATGGTAATAAACCTCGGTTGGGTAAAGGACGGCAAATTTGAGGACATCCTTTATGAGATAAAAGAGGTTCGTCAGGCAATAGACGAAGTAAAAAGCGGCATAATATTAAAGGTAATAATCGAGACCTGTCTGCTTACCGATGAAGAAAAAATAAAGCTTTGCGAGGTTGTTTCGGAGTCAGGTGCCGACTTCATAAAGACATCCACGGGATTTTCAAGCGGCGGTGCTACATTTGACGACATAAAGCTTATCAAGGCTCATGTTGCACCTCACGTTAAGGTAAAGGCCGCCGGGGGAATTTCTTCAGTAGAAGACGCGGAAAAGTTTATTTTTCTCGGAGCAGACCGTCTCGGCACATCGAAAATCGTAAAGATAGCAAAAAACGAAAATCTGCTTTGATTCAGTAATAAAGGAGGGGAAAATATGGCAAATTATCCTACACCTCATAACAGTGCGACTCCCGAAGATTTTGCAAAAAACGTACTTATGCCGGGAGATCCGCTCAGAGCTAAATTTGTAGCCGAAAACTTTCTTACGGGAGCTGTGCTTGTAAACAACGTCCGTGGAATAGGCGGATATACGGGAGAGTACAAGGGACACAGAGTTTCCGTAATGGCAAGCGGAATGGGTATGCCGTCAATGGGTATCTATTCCTATGAGCTGTTTTCGTTCTACGGAGTCGAAAATATCATTCGTATAGGCTCGGCAGGGGCGATAAACGAAAATATCCGTGTCCGTGATATAGTATTCGGAATGGGTGCCTGCACAAATTCTGCATATGCTTCCCAGTATCATCTTCCGGGAACCTTTGCACCGATAGGCTCATATAATATTCTGAAAACCGCTGTCGGTATCGCAGAGAATAAGGGAGTCAGATACCACGTCGGAAATCTGCTTTCGTCCGATACTTTCTACAACGATGACGCAGACGCTACGGAAAAGTGGTCGAAAATGGGAGTAATGGCAATCGAGATGGAGTCTGCGGCTCTTTATATGAATGCAGCCCGTCTCGGAAAAAACGCACTTGCGATTTGCACGGTTTCCGACCACATTTTGACCGGAGAGGTTACAACTGCCGAGGAAAGACAGAATACCTTTACCTCAATGATGGAGATAGCACTCGATACAGCCGCCGCTCTCTAGTGA
>CAYWFS010000008.1:38119-41772 GCA_964457685.1 uncultured Ruminococcus sp.
TACCTTTACCTCAATGATGGAGATAGCACTCGATACAGCCGCCGCTCTCTAGTGAGAAGAGACGATTTTTCCGCATAAAGGAGGACGAAAAATGCTTATCATAGGAATTGCAGGCGGTACCGGTAGCGGAAAATCCACGCTTACTTCCGTGCTTGCCGAAAAATTCGCTCCCGATGTTACCGTCATTTGTCACGATAATTACTATAAGGCACATGACGATATGGAATACTCTGAGAGATGTGCGTTGAATTACGATGAACCGTCTGCTTTCGATAACGAGCTTTTTGTTTCTCAACTCGAGAGCCTGAAAAACGGAATAGCCGTCGATTCTCCCATATATGATTTCTCCGAGCATAACAGAAGCCGAAAAACGTGCAGAATAGAGCCGAACCGTGTAATAATCGTCGAGGGAATACTGATATTTGCGGACGAAAAGCTCCTTCGGATGTTTGACGAGAAAATATTCGTTGACACAGACGCAGATGTTCGTTTGATAAGACGTATTCGCCGGGATATACAGGAAAGAGGACGTTCTTTTGAATCTGTCACGGAGCAGTACATAAATACGGTCAAACCAATGCACGAAAAATATGTTGAGCCGACAAAGAAGCTTGCGGATCTTGTTGTGATGGACGGTGGAGAGAACAGTGTGGCGATAAGTCATATTTCCGCAAGAATAGAGCATTATTTAAAATACGGTAACTGAGCCTTAGCACGAAGGAGATAAAGGTAAGGTAAAAACGGAGGCTGATATGACGCTTATCGAGATTTTTTCAGGCTCACCGATAGAGAATATTATATCCACACTTGCGATGAAGCCGCAGAAAACGATATTTGTTTGCACGGACAGTAAAAAGGCTTGGCGTGAAATACCGAGATACAAAAAAATTCTGTCGGGGCGGGGTATATCGTGCGAAATGAATGTGGTTAAGGTTCCGAAAAACGACCTTGACGATATTTGTGCGATTCTCGGGGATGTAATGTCGGATGAGAACGAAAATTATGTTGTTGACATCTCGGGCGGAGACAGCACGGTACTTGCGGCGGTTGGAATGACTATCGCAAGAATAAACACACGGAATATATTTGCTTTCAGAATAAATCCCGTAAGTCGAAGAGGAACGCTGTTTCGTTTCGGCGGAGAGGGTGGAAGCAGTGAAAAATTCGTGTTTGATTTTTCCTACAACACCGAGGTTTATCTGACGTGTGAGGAGAATATAATACTTCACGGTGGAACGGTGTGCGGCAGAGGAGAGAGATTTGATACCGACAGTCCGCTTGTACATGACGTTGAAGCTCTGTGGAAGCTTTGCAAGGCAGACCCGACAGGATGGAACGCAAAAATAGGCAAGCTTTCCTCCGAATCGAGCCGACACGGTGAAGAAAGCGATGTGCGAACCATTTCAAAGGATATAATAGGCTCATCCGCAAGGAACGGAGTTGATAAACAGCTTTGGAAGGCTCTGGTTGAGTGCGGATTTATCATAGTAGATACCGAACGCTCAAAAAAAGGAAGCTGGTTTTTCAGATATAAAAATAAGCTGGTCGAGGAATGCCTTAATAAGTCAGGCTCAATCCTCGAATACAGAACATATCTTGCCGGAATCCGTGCAAAGCATGACGAGGATATAGCCTTTTGCAGTGTGGAGACGGGAATAACAATCGGCTGGGATGAGGGCGGAATGAACGGTACGCAAAACGAGATAGACTGTATGCTCATGTGCGGAGTTTGTCCGATATTCATCTCATGCAAAAACGGCGAGATAAAGACGGAGGAGCTGTACAAGCTCGGCACGGTGTCGGAGGAATTCGGCAGTAACTACACAAGGGCTGTGCTTCTGTCAACGGTCTACTTCGATGAACGGGTAGGGCAGTACGGAGGAATAAAAACAGCTCCGAAATCCGTGATGAAGCTGAAAAAGCGTGCCTCCGACATGAATATTAAGCTTATCTCAAAGGCTCACCTTATGGGAGAGAATACATTTGACAGTGCAATAGCGTCTCTTGCGGAATAACAAAAACGGTGCATTAACGATTTGGAAAAAAGCATATCCGAAATCGTATGCACCGTTTTTTATTTTACCCGCTTTGCAAGGGTCTTGTTTGAAAATTCACGAGTACCGGTAAGCTCCCGTACTACGGATATTTCCGCAGGCAGGTGAATTTCTTCATGTTCACTTTGAAGCTCTACCTCGAGAACGGCATATCCGTCAAGCTCATCTCCGCCGATGTCATGCGGATAAACGTCTATTTCGATAACGTGGCAGTCGTATGGAAAAGAGTATCTCGTCTTTGACAGGCGGGAATAGCTTTCGTTCATATACCGCTCGTTATATTCGTCTTCGCTTATCTCATGCTCATCCTCGTGCCGTGACAGCCTGCTGAGATTACGCTTCTCGGTGTAAATATATGCCGTTTTTTCGCCATCCTTGATTTTTCTTATCCTACGCTCTGTGTCTTCATTGCGTTTGATAAGGTACGTCTGTGTTATTTCAAGCTTCGTGCAGCCTTCTCGTGACATAAGATATTCCATGCTCGGAAGAACAATAAGAAACTTTCGCTCTATCTCAATGTTTGCCATAGCTTTCCTGCTTCCATCCGTTTTTTTTATAGTATAACGGATAGAGAGTGCAAAATCAAGTGGAGAATTATTTCTTTTTGCCGAGTCGCACATCATTTTCCGAGAGAAGATATTCGTTTATCTCTCTCTGAGTTCGTACATCGTTAACGCCGCTTGTAAAACCGCTTGTTCCGAATACACCGCCATATTCGTTTTTCGGCTCATTCGGCTCTCCGACTGAAATGAAGTGATTCCAAAAATCGGAAAACGAAGGACGTGTGGGGAATTCCTTTTTCTTGTCTCTGCTCTTTTTCTCCATACCCTATACCATCCCGGATAAAATTTAACGGATGATGCCGAATATCCTTTTGAGATATTTAAGAGCTTCATCCGTTAATGTTATATCCTTATTCGCACGCTTTTATACGCACTTTCGGTGGAAAAGTATGGAAATTTTATTCGTGTTCCGCAAGATATATGCTTACTCTCGACTGAATAACTCTTGCACAGTCCTCGGCAGACTTAGCACCGCCCGTGAACGATGTAATTTCTTCCGTGATTATCGAAATAACATCTTCGGGGATAGATGAAGTGAGGGGAGAGCCGCATTCGTCGTTCAGGTACTTCATGATAAGCTCGGTATCTTCTTCGGTGAAGTGTGTGAGAATACCGGGTTCGGTCATGTCCTCCTGAGTGCCGGGATTTTCCTTGTCGTATGAACCCCACATTGCACCGCCGGAGAAATAAAACTCGAATTCATAGTCATAGTACTTTTCGCAGAGAGCAAGAAGTGAGGACTTAAAGATAGAGAAGCCATCATAGAATCTGTCCTCTACATCGGGAACGATAATTGTTTTCAGGAAATCCCATGCAAGGTCGGGGTTTTCGCAGGAATTTGTAATCATGTAAGAGCTAGAGAACGACAGCTGACCGCCCTTTGAGTTTTCGCCGCTGACAGGCATACCGATAAGTGTGAAATCCTTTGTGTTGAAAACACACTGAAGCTCGGGAATGCTTACGGGAGAGTAAATGTATGCACTGTAGAGAGCAATACTTCCGTTTTGATAATCGGCGTAGTAATTTGTCTCTGTTT
>CAYWFS010000008.1:41872-52566 GCA_964457685.1 uncultured Ruminococcus sp.
CTGTAGAGAGCAATACTTCCGTTTTGATAATCGGCGTAGTAATTTGTCTCTGTTTCGTCATACTCGTAGTTATATTCTGTCGGGAGAGTTTTAAGATAGTTGAGATATTTGTAGAACGCTTCCGTTTCAAAGTTGCAGGTGTTGTTTTCGAGGTCGATAAAGCTGTCGAAAGCCGCGTCAAATGAAGTTATCATAGAGGACTGTGTTTCACCCTGTACAAGAGATACTCCCTCGGGAAGTGATGAAGCATAGTCTATCATTTCTTCAAATGTCCATGAAATCTTTCCGCCAAGCTCAGAGGCTTTGCCGACAAGTGTATTAATGCTGAAAGTTGCGGGAAGTCCCCAAATCTTGCCGTCGGAGGTGGAGAAAGTACGCTTTACGCTGTCTAAAATGTCATCCGATGAAATTTCGGGGTCGGAATCTATTAATGTGCTAAGGTCGAGGAAAAGCTCGTTTTCAATGAAATAAGAGGCGGTTCCCGTGTATGAGCTTCCGATGAGAATATCGGGCTTGTACAGACCTGTTGACACCTCGTTCATCAGCCTTGTTCTGCCTGCGTCGTAGTCATCGTCGGTGTTGTATCTTGAATAATCGTTAAGTACGATTCTCGAATCCTTGTGAGCTTTATTGTAGCTGACAATGGCAGACGAAAGCTCATAGTAGGTGTAGTCAGCCGTTGCAATTTCTATGGTTCTTGTGTTTGAGAGGTCAATATCATCGGACTTGCTGAGTATTACTATGTTCTGCTCGTATGTTTCGGGGTCACGGTCGTTTGCGAGAATGGTGTCGGGGGAGAGAATAGCAATAGCATCAAAGGATGAGGAGTAAATATCGGAGTTCGAGTAGTTCATAATTTCTGTCTGAACAATTCCGTCATCCGTAACAGTGCAGCCGTTAATGCCGTAATCTGTGTTTACATAAAAATCATAACCGTCCGCGAAGAATACCTTTCCCGAGGTCTCACCCGGATACATGGGTTCGGAGAGGGATTTGGTTTCGAGATTGAGTGAAGCTATTCCCGAGCCTTCGTCAAAGTAGGAGCTTACATATACGTTTCCGTTTTTATCGCAGGAGAGACCGTATATCCAGCTGCTTACGGTAATTGAGAACTGCTTAACAAAGTCGGAGTTTAAGACAAGAACTTCGCTGTCTGCGGCAAGGTAAACATTTCCGTTGGTGTCCGCACTGATACTTTGAATATAGAACCAATCGGAGTTTGTATAAGTGTCGAAAAGAGGAGCTATGTTGTCGGATTTTGTAAGGCTTCCATCGGAAATACTGTATTTGGTTATGTAGTATTCATCTACACCGGAAGAACCGTAGTGGTTCTCCATGTACAGTATGGAATCGGCGAGAATTGCAAGCGAATTTATGTAGTCTTCTCCAAGCTCTATGTCACTTTCGCTTATAAGCTCAAAATCGCTATTGTATTCGCAGAGCTTGTATTTGTAGCCGCTTGAAAGATAATATCCTTCTTCGTCTTCAATGTATTCGTATTTTTGGAAAACAAGCTTGATATTGTTTGTTTCGGGGTCTATGTACGGCTGTGATTCGCAAAGGTCGTATTCTTCCGGAGTTTGAATGTTCTTTTCCGAAAATACTCCTGTAAGTAATGTCGCTTTTTCTATATTTTCACTCTGATCCGTTTCGGACTGAGCTTTGTCATCGGTGTTGTCTTTTGAGCATGATGCAACCGAGAGCAGCATAACAAGTGCTAAAAATGCCGCCGAGAGTCTTTTTTTCATATATTATCTCCGTCATTTGTTTTTTCGATATTATAGCACATTAAATCAATTAAATAAAGAGATTAATCATGAGAATATGATTAAAATTTACTGAATAAACAAAAAGGACACAGTGTTTTTAAACCATGCCCAAAAGGTTAGCTCAAAAATCTAACATTTGTGGGTCTGTTCACTGTATCCTTTAGAGTGTTTATTGATGTTCTGCGAGGTAAATGCCAACTCTCGACTGAATTATCTTAGCACAAGCTTCGGCAGTTTTTGCACCGCTTATGTAGGAGGAGATTTCTTCGGAGATTATGTTGGTTATTTCCTCGGGGAGAGTATCGCTGAGGGGAGAGCCGCATCCGTCGTTAAGATAAGCTATAAGCTCTTCCGTACTCTCTTCGTCTAAACGGTAGATGATACCGGGTTCTTTAAGGTCGGCTTCGGTTATCGGGTCTTCAGGATCGTATGGCATAGTGCTGCTACTGCCGGAGAAATAGTAGCATACTACACTGTCGTAATATTTTTCGCAATTTTTTCTAACCATATCCTTGAAAATAGAGAAGCCACCGTATTTGAAGGAATCTTCGTTAAGTATTGAAGTGGTTATGTAGTCCCATGCACCATCCTTGTTTAATGCACAATCCGGGATAATGTACGATATAGAACAGGAAACCGTACCACCTCTTGAATTTTCTCCGTTTGTCGGATAGCCGATTCTGGTTAATTCATCGGTGTTGAAGGTTGCCATCGCATTCTGGAACTGTGTGACGCTGAACAATCCTTGATATTTGAGAATATACTCATCATTTTGATATTCCGCATAAGGATTATCTGGATCGGAGCTTGGATATTCTGTGGGGAGTGAAGCTATAAACTCAAGCGTCTTGTAGAATTCTTCGTTCTCAAAATCGCAGGTGTTATTATCGAAATCAACAAATCTTTCGTAGAGACCGGGTATAGTTGACGCTGTGTTTTGATTTACAAATCTTACTTCCTGTCCTTCGGGGAGAGATAAAGCAAAGTCAATGAATTCATCACAGGTCCACGATGTGCGATCTCCGAGTACGCTTGTTTTACCTACAAGTGTACCGACCTCAAAGGCACTGCTGATACCCCACATTTTTCCGTCAATCGAGAAATGTCTGAAAACGCTGTCGAAAATGTCGTCACGGTCAAATTCTTCGCTTGCGTCAATGTAAGGAGAAAGGTCGGTGTAGATACCGTTTTCGATAAGGGTATTGATGTGGGTCTGAGCATATACAAGGATAAGATCGGGGGCATATAATCCGTTGAGAATATCGGTCACAAGTCTTGAAAAGTCTTTACCCGAGCCGCTGCGACCTGAGTAGTCTGAAATGATTATTCTCGAATCCTTATGCTCGGAATTGTACAGGAGTGCGTTCTGGGTAACTTCAGCTGCCGTCGTCTGTACAACGCAAGCTATATCAATCAAGTTGATGGTGCTTACATCTATGTCATCGGACTTTGAGTATTTTATAAACGATTCACCCGATTTTGATGTAATATATGTCGCAACAATATTTTCCGCATCAAGCACGGAAATTATGTCTAAGCTTGAATATGTTATGTCGGAATTCTGGAAGTCCATTATGATAGAGCTGCTTACACTTCCGTCCTCCGCAAAATCGTAGCAGTATACACCGTCCTGATGGAATATATAGAAGTCGTGACCGTCACCGAACAGCAGTTGATCTGGTCTACCGCTTATCTTAATATAATCGTCTAAATCCTTTGTTTCGAGATT
Source organism: uncultured Ruminococcus sp. (assembly GCA_964457685.1). Classification (GTDB taxonomy): domain Bacteria; phylum Bacillota; class Clostridia; order Oscillospirales; family CAG-272; genus UMGS1696. Next base: position 45,371 of record CAYWFS010000008.1, read on the forward strand.
TATTTTGCTTACACCTTGTTCATAATTTCCCGAGCTGTTTTCAAAATAAGCCAAAACATATGCGTCTCCGTCATCGGAAATTGCAACGCTGGATATTCCTTTTGAGGATATCGAACACTGCTTTACATAATCGGAGTTAAGAACGAGAACTTCGGTATTCGTTGCAAGATATATGTATCCGTTTTCAGATACAGCAAATCCTTCGAGATATGAGTTTGAAGCTAAATGGTCAAACAGACCGTTCAACTCCTGCGATACACCGAGACTTTCTCCGTCATAAGAAATTTTGTCTACAATATATGTGGTAGAATATGTGTTACTGTTGGTTGAGGTATACAGACAGTATATGCAGTCCTCAAAAACAACATAACTGCTTGCCGAATATTTTTTTGACGGGAGAGGGATTTCTATGTCGCTTTCCGAGACAATATTCATGTCACGGTCATATACGACAAGCTTATGCGATTTTTTTGCACCGCTCCTCTTTGTAGCGATTATTGTGATTTCGCCGCTTTCACTGTTGACATAAGGAACCGTAGGGTCATATACACCGTAGTCCGATGGGAGAGAAACCTCATTTCCCGAGAATACCTCTGTGAGCAGTGTCGGCTTTTCGTAGGAATTTACAACCTCCGAATTTGCGGATTCTTCATTGCTTTCGATTTTTGTTTCGTTTTCTGAACCCGGGTTCGAGCCTTCGCTGTCGTTTGATGTGCAGCCTGCACTTGCAAGAAGCATTATGAGTGCAAGGAGAGTGGCAGTGAGACGTTTTTTCATGCTGTTTACCTCCATTATTTATTACAGATAATTTGCTTTCATATATTATAAAGCTTTTTACAGATACAGTGTAACATATTAAATGACAACTGTCAATAACAAACAAAAAATCACCCCGTAGAAAATACAGAGGTGATTTTGTATATTTTGACTAATTATGTTGTGAAAACCTTGTCCGAATCCACCGCTTTGTCATGTGGGCTTGATTTGAAATCGGAGATTATTCGTGTTCTGCCAGGTAAATGCTTACTCTCGACTGAATTACCTTTGCACATTCCTCGGCTGATTTCGCACCGCTTGTGAAAGAAGATATTTCTTCGTTTATTATGCTTATCACGTCTGAAGGAACGCTTTCGCCGATAGGAGAACCACAGTTATCATTTATGTATGAAAGCAATTTCTCTGCGTCCTCATCTGAGAAAAGGCATATAACACCGGGACTTCTGAGGTCGTCTTCTGTAGTGGGATTTTCGGGATCATAGGTGTGTCCGCTTGCTCCTCCGCTGAAGTAGTAGGTGTATTCCATTTCTTTATCCTCTTCGCACTGGATACGAGCCGTGTCCTTGAATATGGAAAAGCCGTTGTGTCTTAATATATTTTCGGGAGCGTAGACGGCGGATTTGATAAAGTCCCATGCGGTGTCCTTGTTTTCACAACAATTCGTTATGATAAAAGCCATCTCATATCTTATTTTACCGCCAACTTTGCTTTCATCGGCTGTCGGATAACCTACGAGACTTGTTTCCTCGTTGTTGAATGTTGCCTTCAGTACGTTGAGGTCGGACGGCATATAGAGAGTCAGATTGTAAAGAGATATTGTATCGTCCTGATAGTATTTGTAGCGATTGTCGTTGTCACGGTATTTTGAATAGTCGTATTCCTCGGGCAGGGATGAGATAAACTCAAGTGTCTTGTAGAAGTCCTCTGTTTCAAAATTGCAGGTGTTGTTTTCAAAATCAAAGAATCTCTCGAAAAGACCGTCTATTTGTGTTGCCGCATTGCTTTGTGTAAGACCTGACATCGTAAGCTTTCCGTCATCGAGAGACAGTGCAAAATCTATAAACTCGTCACAGCTCCATGACGTTCTGTCACCCACAACGCTTGTTTTTCCTACAAGAGTTTCAATCAAAAACTGGTTTGTGATACCCCACATTTTTCCGTCATACGAAAACTCACGGAAAACGCTGTCGAAAATATCGTCTCTGCCGAAGTCACTGTCTGCATCAATGTAGGAATAAAGGTCGGTGTAAAGTTCGTTATTTACTATTCCGTCAACGTAATCACCGGAGCTTGAGACAAGAATAATATCCGGGGAATACAGACCGTTCAGCATATCGTTCATCAGCTTTTCGTAGCCGCCCATATAATTGTTTTCGGATGTATCGTATTCCGAGAAGTCAACCAAAATGATTCGGCTGTCCGTGTGCTGTGAGTTGTAATTTATAATGCTCTTTGTTAGGGAATAATCGGAGTAACCGAGAACGGAGGCTATCTCTATCGTGGTTATATTGCTGAGGTCTATGTCGTCTACCTTTGTATAAAGCTTAACTTCACCGCCGTATCGTGCAATGAAGCTGTCCTTGTCGAGTATTGTCGATATATCAAGGTTGCTTTTCTGTATGTCCGAATTTTGGAAGTTCATGAGCAGCTCACCCGATACACTTCCGTCCTCATTTGCAGTGTAGCCGTATAGACCGTCGGAGGTTTTTGCATAGAAATCGTAGCCTTTGCCGAAATATACTTCACTTATGCTGTCTCCCGGATATATCGGGTCGTCAAGTCCTCTTTTTGAAAGATTCAGCTTGGCGATACCGCTTCCGTTATCGAAATACGAGGTAATATAAAGTTCCTTGTCCGCAGACATTGAGGCTGAGTTTATCCAGTTCGGAACACTTACCGAAAATTGCTTGATAAAATCGGAGTTCAGCACAAGCACTTCATTCAGGGATATTAAATAAATATTTCCGCTTCCGTCAACGAAAAGATTATCGATCGAAAGGAAGCCCGCCTCTTCGGCATATTCAAAGTAGTCGGTTATATCCTGAGAATATACCGTCTCGCCTGTTGCAATATCGTATTTACCCAAAGAATACGTGTGTGTGTAGATTGAGCTGTCGTATTCCGCAATAAGATAATATACCGTGTTTCCGACAATGGTGGGGAAGTCCACATTTCCGTTTTCGCTGTTTGTTTTAAGCTCAACATCGTTGTCGGAGATGAGTCCCAGTTCCGTGTCGTATTTAAGAACCTTATATACTGTTTTTGAGTCTATAAATTCTCCCTTCTCATCTCGTTCCTCGACATATTTGCTTGCAACGAAAGAGATATTGCCGTCTTCGTTTGAGACATATGTGCCGTAGTTTAAGTTGTATTCATCGGGCAATTGGAGTGCTGCACCGCGAAAAACCTCCGTAAGCACTTTTATTTTACCGTTGTCATTGTCGATTTGTGTGTCGAGTGTGTTGCCTAAGCTGTCTGTTTCGGGTGTGTCGTTTTCTTTTGAACAGCCGTAGACAGATAAAAGCATTAAGAGTGCAAGTGTAGCCGCAGTTGTCTTTCGTAACATAGTGTAACCTCCTTTTTAATTGTAACAGAATTTTATGCTGATGTAAATACAAAAAAACATCGAAATACACAAAAAGAATTTGTGTAAATACAGTATATCATCCCGAACGACACCTGTCAATAACAAAATAAAAAATCACCCCGTAGAAAATACAGAGGTGATTTTGTTGATTTTAACTAATGGTGTTAAAGATTTCGTCCGTTGCTTCCGATTCGTGTTGACGGGTGTACAGTGAGTGATAGTAACCCTTTTTGGCTATAAGTTCACTGTGTGTTCCCGATTCCACAATCTTACCGTCACGCACAACAAGGATTATGTCTGCGTTTCTTACGGTGGAGAGACGGTGGGCAATCATAAATGAGGTTCTGCCCTCGATAACCTTTTCAATGGAGCTTTGGATGACTTGCTCTGTGAAGGTGTCGATGGATGAGGTAGCTTCATCAAGCACGAGAATTTTCGGATTGCAGAGTATAGCTCTTGCAAAGGAGATAAGCTGTTTTTCTCCCGTTGAGAGAAGATCGCCACCCTCACCCACTTCCGTGTCAAGTCCATGCTCGCTTTTTTCGACTATCTTATCGGCAGATACAGTTCGGAGAGCCTCCATTATTTCTTCATCGGTTGCATCGGGAGACGCATATTTCATGTTATCGCGAATTGTTCCCGAGAAAAGGTGCGGGGTTTGAAGAACATAGCCGATGCTTGAATGAAGCCAAAGCTGTGAGCGTTCTCTTGCGTCACGTCCGTCAATGAGAAGTCTGCCCGAGGTCGGCTCGAAGAAGCGGCAAACGAGGTTTACGAGAGTAGATTTTCCCGCACCGGTCTCACCAACGATAGCTACATTTGTACCGTGCGGTATTTTGAGATTGAAATGCTCGAGGATATATTCGTCTCCGTCGGGGTATTTAAAGGAAACATCTTCAAATTCAATGTCTCCCTTTATGTCCTCCCAGTTTTCGCGTTTGGGATTGAACATATCTCCGTATTTCTTGGTTACCTCGGGGGTGTCCGATACATCCGATTTTGTTTCGAGAAGGGAGGTGAAGCGTTCGATGTTTACCCGTACCGCAATAAGCTGTGATACAAGTGAGATTATCCAGCGAATGGGACTCATTATACCCATCGAATAGGAAATAAACAGCGAAAGTGTACCGAGAGTTATTACCTGCTCAGAGGTGAGAATACCGCCGAGTTTTAAAACAAGTGCTACGGCAACATAGGAGGCGAGGGTGATTGACGACCAAAGGACACCGAGAATGCGATCCTCGTTTATGGAAATACGCTTCATTTCCGAGGTCTTTTCCTTGAATTCGGAGAATATCTTTTCCTCGGCTCCAAGCGTTTTGATCGTCTTTGCACCGCTTATTCCCTCGTTGAATATTCCGCTTATTTGTGAGTTCGTTTCACGCATTGCACGGTTGGTGGCGGTCAGCTTCTTCTCCATGAATGCAACAATTGCAGTGAGAATCGGTATGACTGCAAGCACGATGAGCGTGAGCTTTACATTTGTTTTGAACATGACGATAATGGCACCTACAAGATATGTGGTATTCCAAATACCGTCGAGAAGATCCCATGAGGCAAGTGAACCGATTTGGCTTGTGTCGCTCATGATTCTCGAATGAATATATCCGACGCTGTTTTGATTGAAATACGAGAATGAAAGGGTCTGGACGTGGTCGAACGCCTTTTGCTTCAGGTCTCGATTAATAAAGGTAGCGACACGGTTTGCAAGATATGTACTTACGGCATCTATCGCTATTTTTGCGACAAGGAGAGAAGCGTACACTATCGTAAAGGTTTTTACGGTGTCCAGCGTTCCCTCGCCGATGTAGTGGTTTATCGCATATTCCTGAAATTTCGGGGCTATTATGTCGTAAACAGATGTTATAACAGCACAGGAAATCATAATGATAAGAGGAAGTGAGTGCTGCTTTATGTACGGTAAAATTTTCGGTATTCCGAAGAATTTAAGGTGAGGTGTTTTTTGCTTGTTATCTTTCATCGGATTCAGCCTCCTTTCCGTTTTCGTCGTAAACAGCAGTGTCGGAGGACTGAATATCGTTTATTTTTTTGTAAATTCCGCCCTTTTCGATGAGGGATGAATGGTTTCCGTATTCGATTATTTTTCCGCCGACCATGACAGCAATGTTGTCCGCCGACACAAGCGTTTGTATTCTGTGTGAGATTATGATAACGGTAGCGTTACGGGTTCTGTCTCTGAGAGCCGTTCTGATTTTTTCGTCGGTTTCACTGTCAACGGCAGATAAGCTGTCATCGAATATCATAATAGGTGCGTTTGCCGCAATCAGACGTGCGATGGCACAGCGTTGTTTTTGTCCGCCCGAGAGTGTGACTCCGCGTTCTCCTACCATTGTGTCGTAGCCGTTTGTGAAGCCTTCTATTGTTTCATCGAGACAGGCGGTTTTTGCACCCTCGATAATCTCATTTTCGTGTGCGATAGGGTCGTCAAACGTAATTCCGATGTTTTCTTTTATCGTGCGGCTGAACAGAAACGGCTCCTGAAGCACGATTCCCACGTTCTTTCTGAGTGAAGACATTTTTATATTTTTTATGTCCTCTCCGTTTATCGTTATTCTTCCGCAACCGTCGGGAAGCTCATAAAGACGGCAAAGAAGCTGAACGAGAGTGGATTTTCCGCTTCCCGTCATGCCGATTATGCCGAGTGTTGAGCCTTTCTTTATCTCAAGTGAGATATTGTCAAGTACCTTTGTTTCGCTTCCGTCCTGATTTGTGTATGCAAAGGAGACGTTTTCAAATACAATATCGCCGACTCCGCCGAAATTCTTTGAATCCGCCTTGTCGTGTTCTTCTTCCGCATCGGTTATTTCCGCAATACGACCGAATGAGACATTTGCTTTGCTCATTTCCGAGATAACACGACCGAGTGACTTGATAGGCCATGAAAGCAGGGAATTGTACGACATGAGTGCGATAAATTCGCCGACTGTTATTTCTCCGTTAACACAGATAACGGTTCCGACAACGAGAACGATCATTATCTGAAGTCCGGAGAGCAGGTCGCTTGTTGCCCAAAACATCGAAAGAACCTTTGCAAGACGGAGATATTCCTTTGTGTATGCGGCATTGCTTGCGGTGAATTTTTCGACTTCGTATTTTTCACGACCGAATGCACGAACGACTCTTACTCCGGTGAGGTTTTCCTGTGCAACAGCGGAGAGCTTTCCCTCACTTTCGTCACAGCTCTCGAAGCAGCTTCCTACCTTGTTGTGGAAAACAGCGGAGATTGACACGATTATCGGAATCGAACAGAGTGCTATAAGAGCAATCGTGCTGTTTATCGAGAACATGAACGCAAGGGAAGTAACGATGAGCATTACCGTGCTTATTACGCTGATGAGCTGCTCGGATAAAAAGGTCTTTATCATGTCAACATCGGACGTGCTTCTCTGAATAACGTCTCCCGTTTTGTTTTCGGTGAACCATTTGCCAGGCAGACGCTCAATATGTGAAAAAAGCGTGTTTCGCATATTTTCAACGAGAGTTTCCGAGCCTTTTCTGTTCAGAACCTGATAAAGATACTGGAAAATCGCAAGAAATACCGCAAAAAACAGTATCGCAGACGCAATTATCCAAAGATTTTCCGAGATATATTCGATACCGCCGAACAGATCGACAATACCTTTCATACTTCCCGTAACTTCCTCGTTTCCGAAAACGCTGTCTATGGTGAGAGCGATTATTTTAGGAATGACAAGCTCAAAAAGCGAAGACATCATAGAAAAAACGACGGCAAAAACGAAAAAATGTGTACAGCCGTGCATGAATTTTCTTGCAAGCGACAGGGATGAGCGAGTTATCTTTTTTTTGTTTT
>CAYWFS010000009.1:0-5498 GCA_964457685.1 uncultured Ruminococcus sp.
TCCTCGTTTTCGTCAGGCTCGTATGCATAGGAAATATCCTTTATTTCTATGTGACCCTTGACCTCGCCTATATCCACAGTGTCGGGAGAGTCTGTTTCCGGCTTTTCGTCAAGTATCTCGATGAATCTCTCAAAGCCTGTTACGCCGTTCTGATACTGTTCCATGAAGTTTATGAGAGTCATAACGGGGGAAATGAACATATTTATCGACACAACGAATGCGGAATAGTCACCGAAGGATATTTTTCCGCTGTAAAGGAAAAGACCGCCTGCAATAAGGACTATTACGTTAAACACATCGGTTACAAATGTAGTACCGGAGTGGAACTGACCCATTGCCTGATAAGCCTCGCTTCTCGCCTTAACGAAGGATTTGTTTCCCTCCTCGAACTTTTCGGACTCTTTTTCGGCATTGGTGAACGCTTTTGTAACTCTGATTCCGGCTATACTGCTTTCAAGAGCCGCATTGATAACGGCAACCGATTTTCTCGACTCGGTAAAAGCACTTCTCATTTTCTTTTTCAGCTTCATTGCCATGAAAAGAAGAAAAGGCACTGCACAGAATATTATCAATGTGAGATAGATATTGATGGTCGAGAGATACACAAAAGACATAACTACCGACAAGGTGGATATTATTATGTTCTCGGGACCGTGGTGTGCAAGCTCACTTATATCCATAAGGTCGTTTGTCATACGGGACATTATTTTTCCCGTTTCGTGATTGTCGTAATAGCTGTATGGCAGTCTTTCAAGCTGCTCAAACATATCACGTCTCATTTGTGCCTGCATTTTTACACCCATGACGTGACCGAAATACTGGATAAAGTAGTTCAGTCCCATCTTCACTGCGTAAAGCACAAGAAGCGTCATACCGAATATAACTATCATGCGATAATTTTTGTTCGGTATAAGGTCGTTCAGCATAGTTCTCGTCACCATGGGATAAACTATACCGACAATGGCTACACAAAGCGATGCAAGCATATCGAGAATGAACACTCGCTTGTGCGGCTTATAGTAAGATATAAATCTTTTCAGCATACTTTCCTCCGTCAATATAATGTAAATCAAACCGTTTTTACATTATATCAGCATTTTTTAATTTTGTCAACAAAAGTTTAAAAATGTCGTCGCAGCTTACATTCCATACAAAGTATCAGTTTTTACATCACTCGGTTGTGCATAAGCTATTGATTTTTACTCTGTGCTATGATAAAATGTAGCTGTAATGTTATAATTATTTTTTTGGAGGCTACTATGCTTAAAGGTATAAACAAAATCATTTCTCCCGAACTTCTTATGGTTCTCGACAAAATGGGACACGGAGACGAAATCGTATTCTCCGACGGAAACTTCCCCGGTGAAAGCATCGGAAATATCGTTCTTCGTGCGGATGCTTGCGGTGTTCCCGAGCTTATGAGTGCGGTTCTCGAGCTTCTTCCGCTTGACGAATACGACAACAACGTATATCTCATGGACAAGACAGAAAAGGACAAGGATCTCGAAGTTCCGATTTGGAATGAATACCGTGAAATCGCAAGCAAGCACACCGACAAGGAGCCTGTATTCCTCGAAAGATTTGAGTTCTACGAAAGAGCAAGAAAGGCATATGCTGTAGTTGTTACAGGCGAAAGTGCTATTTACGCAAACGTAATTCTCAAAAAGGGCGTTGTAAAATAATTCGATGAACGAAAACAAAACAAATTCCGAAAGGAAAGATGAAATAATCGCCGCACAGCTTGAGCTTATCCGCAAAATGACGGAAAACAACATAAGACGACTGAGCGATGATATTTGGGGATCTTCAAGAACTCCGTCAAGTAATTCCTCAGCTACCGAAAAGCAGCAGAATGTCACGAATAAGTCTGACGCAGATATTAAAGAAAGCTCCGCAAAGCCAAACGGGGACTTAACGAAAGCGCCGGACGGTGCGACTGTAACCCCACCGGAATCAACCGAGGATGAGACACCCCCGAAAGAAGATATTGAGGAGCTGAAAAAAGAGCTTGACTCATATATCGGTCTCGCCGAGGTCAAAAAAGAGGTCAAAAACCTTATCAACATGGCAAGCGTATACAAGCTTCGACTTGACAACGACCTCCCGAACCCCGATATGTCGCTTCACCTTGTTTTCTCGGGAAATCCCGGAAGCGGAAAGACGATGATAGCTCGCTTTATGGCAAGAGTATATCATTCTCTCGGACTCCTCTCAAAGGGAACTCTCACCGAGGTAGACAGAAGCGGACTTGTTGCGGGATATATCGGGCAGACTGCAATAAAGACATCAAAGGTACTTGAAAATGCAATGGGCGGTGTGCTTTTCATTGATGAAGCGTACACTCTCACCTCGAAAACCGAAAACGACTTCGGCTATGAAGCGGTAGACACAATCCTGAAAGCAATGGAAGACAATCGTGACGACCTTGTTGTTATCGTTGCAGGCTACACAGATCTGATGGAGGACTTTATCGACTCAAACCCGGGTCTTCGTTCACGCTTCAACAAATACATAGACTTCGCCGACTATACAGCAGAGGAAATGCTCGATATATTCAAGCTCAACTGCAAAAAAAGCTGTTATGTTCTCGACAGTGATGCCGAAGAAAAGGTAAAGGAATACTTCTCCCTTGTTTCCGAGGGTGCGGGAGATTTCGGTAACGCAAGAGGAGTAAGAAACTCATTTGAAAAAATCCTCACCGAACAGGCTAACAGAATCGCCGAAATGGAAAGCGTATCCCGTGACGACCTCATGAAGATAAAATCCGACGACGTTCTTGCGGCACTGTTTGAAGCGGACGAGGAAGAAGAATAATTTTTATAAGTTTTTCTTATAAACGGAGGGGGAGAAATGGACAAAGCGAAGCTTACGGAGGCGGCAAAAACGGCAATGCAAGCGTCATATTCACCGTACTCGGGATTCAAGGTGGGTGCGGCACTCCTTACAAAGGGCGGTAAGCTCTATACGGGGTGCAACATCGAGAATGCCGCATACACTCCCACTGTCTGTGCGGAAAGAGTAGCGTTTTTCTCGGCTGTTTCTGACGGTGAGCGTGAATTTGAAGCCATTGCAATAGTCGGCGGAAAGGACGGAAGAATATCTTCTTTCACTTATCCGTGCGGAGTGTGCAGGCAGGTTATGCGTGAGTTTTGCACGGACGACTTTCTCATTGTATTGTTCGACGGAAAAAACTACACAGAGCATACTCTCTCAGAGCTTTTGCCAAGTTCCTTTTCGCCGCAAGACCTAATGTGATTCCATATTTTCGGAGGTGATATTTCATGCGAATGTACGATATAATACTGAAGAAAAAACGAAACGGTGAGCTGTCCGAGGAAGAAATAAAATTCTTTGTGGATGGTCTCACAAACGGAAGCATACCAGACTCTCAAGTGTCCGCTCTATGCATGGCTATATGCTTCTGCGGAATGAGTGAAAAAGAGACTGCCGCACTCACACGATGCATGACGTATTCAGGTGACACTATCGACCTGTCCTCTCTCGAAAACACCGTTGACAAGCACAGTACAGGGGGAGTCGGTGATAAAACCACGCTTATTGTGGCTCCTCTTTGTGCCTCTCTCGGTCTCAGCGTTGCAAAAATGTCGGGAAGGGGTCTCGGTCATACGGGCGGCACGATAGACAAGCTTGAAGCTATACCCGGATATAAAACCTCACTCTCCGAGGACGAATTTCTTTCTCAGGTTAAAAAAATCGGTGTCTCCGTCATCTCTCAAACCGGAAATCTCACCCCCGCCGACAAAAAGCTGTATGCTCTGCGTGATATTACGGCTACCGTAGACTCGATTCCGCTCATTGTTTCAAGCATAATGTCGAAAAAGCTTGCGGCAGGGGCGAAAAACATAGTTCTTGACGTAAAATACGGTAGCGGTGCTTTCATGAAAACTCCGGAGCAGGCAAAAATTCTCGCCGAGGAAATGGTAAAAACAGGCAAAGCAAACGGAAGACGCATCTCCGCCCTTATAACCGCAATGGACTCCCCTCTCGGAAACAGCGTCGGAAACTCACTCGAAGTTCTTGAAGCCGTAAAAATCCTGAGAGGTGAGGAAAAAGGTGAGCTATATGAGCTGTGCGTTTTACTCGGAGCAAAAATGTACGCTCTTGCGATGAACAAAAGCGACGAAGAAGCCGTATCATGTGCAAAAAACGCACTAGATTCGGGAAAAGCATACATGAAGCTTCTCGAATGGGTAGTGGCTCAGGACGGAGACATACGTTGTATCGAAAACGACTCCCTCCCCGTCGGAAAAGAAAGACGTGAGCTTTTCGCCTTGCATGACGGATATATCTCTCGCATTGACGCAGAGCTGACAGGAAAAAGTGCGTGTCTCCTCGGCTCGGGAAGAACGAACAAAAACGACAAGATAGACATGGGTGCGGGAATAGTATTCGGTGTCGAGGTAGGACAGCGTGTCTGCCGTGGAGAGCATATTGCAACCCTTTATTCCTCCGACTCACGCAAGCTCGATGAAGCCGAAAAAACTCTCACAGGTGCCATAGAATACTCAGATAACGAAGTAAAAAAGCTGCCGCTTATCTACGGCATTATATAAGAAAGGAAAAGCCATGAAAAATTTTGAACTTTCGGGAATATCCTACAAAGCAAATCTGCACTGCCACACTACTGTATCCGACGGTCAGAACACCCCGGAGGAAGTAAAAAAGCTCTATATGGAGCAGGGTTACTCGGTAGTGGCGTACACCGACCACAATGCACTGCTTGACCACAGCGACCTTTGCGATGACAAGTTTGTTGCTTTAAACGGCTACGAAATCGAAGCAAACGAACCGAACTGCAAGGACTACAGCGTAACTCACGTTGCACACATCTGCTTTATCGCAAAGAAAAAGGACAATCTCAGTCAGGTATGCACTACAGAGGGAAACGTATGGGGAAACGCAAGAAAATACATTCCCGAATTAAAGCTCCCCGACACGGATTACGTCCGCAGATACACTCATGAGGGTGTTTCCGATATAATGCACCGCGGCCATGACTCCGGATTCTTTGTAACCTACAACCACCCCACATGGTCTCTCGAAAACTATGCACACTACTCCGGCTACAGCGGAATGGATGCAATGGAAATCTTCAACACGGGTTGCTTTGCCGCAGGATTTGACGAATACAACAGTCACTGCTACGACGATTTACTCCTTCAGGGCAAGAAGATATTCTGTATCGCCGCAGACGACAACCACCAGAACGCAAATACCTACGCTACCAATCCCTCTTGCGACTGTTTCGGAGGATGGGTGTCGATATTTGCGGAAAAGCTTGAATATGAGGCGATAACAAAGGCTCTCGAAGAAGGACGTTTCTACTGCTCTACAGGCCCCGAAATAAAATCGTTCCGTGTTGAGGACGGATATGCCTACATAACCACCTCCACCGCACACAAGATTTCCTACATTTCCGGCAGACGCAGAACACAGCACAAGACCGTCTTTTACGGAGACAGCGTTTGTGAAGCCAA
>CAYWFS010000009.1:5598-9655 GCA_964457685.1 uncultured Ruminococcus sp.
GACGCAGAACACAGCACAAGACCGTCTTTTACGGAGACAGCGTTTGTGAAGCCAAGTTCAAGATAGAGCCTGACGACGTTTATTTCAGAATAGATGTAACGGACGACCACGGTTATCACGCCAACACAAACGCAATATTCACCGAGGATATTTTCTAAATTCTCCGAGAATATTTTTAAAAATTCACATTTTTGTCTTGCAATGGATTAGTTTGCGTGATAAAATACTGTTATCTTTATAGAATCGAAAGGAATCGCTTATGCAGTACAGAAAGATTAAAAAGCACGGAATCGAGCTGTCGGCATTCGGTGTAGGATGTATGAGATTTCCGCTTCTCGAAAACGGAAAGGTGAACGAAGAAGTATCCACCCCCATCATCCGTCATGCCATTGACAACGGAGTAAATTACATAGATACCGCTTATGTCTACTCGAACAAAAACAACGAGGAAGCCGTAGCTCATGCTCTCCGTGACGGCTACAGAGAAAAAGTGTACCTTGCAACAAAGATACCCACATGGGATATTCACTCTCCCGAGGACATGGACAGACTCCTTGACGAACAGCTTGCAAATCTCGAAACCGACCACATAGACTTCTATCTTGTTCATGCACTCAACCGTGACACATGGGCTAAGGTAAGAGACCTCGGTATCAGAGAATTTCTCACAAGAGCCAAGGAAAGCGGAAAGATAAAGTATGCCTGCTTCTCGTTCCATGACAACTACGACACATTTATTGACATAATCGACTCCTACGACTGGGATATGTGCCAGATTCAGTACAACTACATGGATATTGAAAATCAGGCGACAACAAAGGGTCTCGAATACGCAGGCTCAAAGGGTATTCCCGTTGTTATTATGGAGGGTCTTCTCGGCGGTAAGCTTGCAAAGGCTCCCGATAATGTACAGGCTCTGTATGATGAGTTCCCCGAGAAGCGTTCTCCAGTTGAATGGGCATTCAGATGGCTCTGCAATCATCCCGAGGTTGCAACGGTTCTCTCCGGTGTTAACACAATGGAGCAGTGTGACGACAACCTTGCGATATTCGACCGCTGTGAGACAGGCATTATGACTCCTGCCGAAGAAGAGCTTATCGCAAATGTTCGTGAAGCCTACAGAAGCCGCACAAAGGCAGGATGTACCGCTTGTCGTTACTGTATGCCATGTCCGAACGGCGTTGATATTCCCAGAATCTTCGCTATTTGGAACAACCGCTTCCTCTATAACGAGCCTCTCAAGGGTAACAGAGACTACAAGAGACTTTGCGATGAGGGACACGGAGCAGACAAATGTGTTGAATGCGGTGCCTGCGAGGGTATCTGTCCCCAGCATCTCGGCATAATCGAGCTTCTCAAGAAAGCCGACGAAGAAATGAGATAAAACAAAAAGATGGCTGTGTTGAACCTTTCCCCCATTCATCGGGCGGTTCACGTGCCATCTTTATTTTTTTGCTTTAAGCGGATATGGCTTTAAAACTTCCGTTCTTCCGAGAATATAGTCGGTAGAAGTTTCATACAAATCTGCCAATTTAATCAAAGCTTCTATTGGAATTTGTCTTTTTTCGCTTTCATACTGCGAATACGTATTCTGTTGCACGTTTAGATATTCGGCAACATAAACCTGAGTAAAATCATGGTCTTCTCTTAGAGAACGTAAACGATACATAACACCACCGTTTTTTGCTTAAATTATAGATTATCTGCCATATAGATATTGACTTTTATCTCAATTTGTGATATTATTATCGTGAAATCTTTTATAGGGAGACTTTATTATGGCAAACGATGAAACAAGAAGCATAACAACCTCTTGTGAAGAAGAACAAACGATAATTGAAGCACATGAACAATTCGGTTGGAGTCTTCACAGTTCCCAAGAGATTATGTCTCAAGTAGGACATTCTACAGATATGGGATATTATGTAGAGCACACCACAACTACTACAAACTATGTAAAGCTCGTATTCAAACGCGACAGAGATTTTCCAAACGCAGACAAAATTCGCCCTCTTGAAGACGAGTACTGGGATAATTTTGCCATGCGTTACACAGTTCCAAAAATATTGCCCGGAAAAATACTTAAAGGATTTGCTATCTTATATATTGTCGGCGGCATTTTTAGGTACTATTTTGAACACAATATACTGGATTTACTTTTTGCAGTTACTATCGGTCTTCTGCCAACATTAATACGTTATTTTTTCTACTACAAGCCAAAAGCAAAAAAAGCAGAACTAGCATTTGAACGGTGTTGCGAGATTTCTGAATCTGTCGAAGAAATAAATCGTGCATATTCTCATAAAAGTCTCAATAACAATTAATTAAAAAAACGAGATTAAATTCCATAAAAGTTGACAACAAGCCATTGTTAATTGGCAATTAAAATCTCGTGGGTATTGTAAAACAAAAAGATGGCTGTGTAAGGCTTTACCTTATACATTGCCATCTTTTTTTGTTTATTTCTTTTTATGCTTTATCGCAAGGATTACGCACGCTGCCGCAGCTATCGCGATTACCGCTACTATTGCTATCACAACGGGAGTATTGCTTTTTTCCGAGGTTTTTTCTGTCTCGGCTGCTTCGTTTTCTTCGGAGGAGATGTTTTCCGCTTCATCAGTCTCGACTTCGGGTTCTGTAACGGCTTCTGTCTCCGCGGTGATTTCTTCTTCAACCGTATCGGTGACCTCTTCGATGACCTCATCCTCAGCGGAAATCGGTTCCGACTTCTCTGCAACCTCGACAAATTCTTCGGTGATATTTACCTTGATAAGTCCGCTTGTCGCACGGATAGGCTTGCTTATTACGGTAGTTTTGCAAGTAGCATAAACATACGCTTCTCCCACGCTGACTCCCGTAAGGCTGTTTCCGTCTGCGGTAAGGTTTTCGCCGCCCGACACTATCTGTATAACGGCATCGGAACCGACTTCACCGGAATAGGTCATTGTACCGAAAACATCTTCGAGGGTCTGACCTGCACCGATATTTATCTCCGTCGTTTCAAGTCCGTCTCCCACGAAACAGTACTTCACGGTATCGCTGACCCAGTTTGCATAGTTTGTGGTCATACCGTTTATACCTGTGAGGAAGTGCTTCATGAATGTTCCCTGCTCGTTGTATGTCCACGGCCAATGTGTGATACCGTGTGCATTCATTATACGAACGTGTTCATTGTCAACTCCGTCACTGTTGTGATTGAAAGTGGTCTCGAACTTCTGAACGGTACGGATTATTGATTTGTATGTAGCCTGGTCGTTATCGTTTATGATACCGCTTGTGAGGTAGCCTATCGACATTTCGGGGAACGCTTCGTGAAGTCTGTTGATCTGTTCCTGCGAGAATGTGATAACGCTGACCTGATTTGCAATATCATACTCGTTTACAAGGCGGATGAACTCATCTATAAGCTCTGCCTTTCCCGACTTTATCTCAACGAACAGCTGCTTGGACGAATCCATTTTCTTCCATTCGATGAAGTATTCCTCAAGAGTCGGTATTTTCCAGTCTTTGTACTTGGAATCGGTGTCAACGATGAACTGCTTCAGCTCCTCGAGAGTATAGCCTTCGATATTTCCCTCACCGTTTGTGGTACGGCTGATGTCGCTGTCGTGCATGATAACGAGAACGCCGTCCTTTGTGATGTAAATATCGTTTTCAACTATATCCGCACCCGCTTCGATTGCGTAAAGAGAGCCTTCGATAGTGTTTTCGGGATATGTGCCGGGCATACCTCTGTGACCGATTATGTATACCTGACGGGTCATGGTGTTTTTCTCGAAGTTTTCTGCAAGGTCTGTCTTAGCTCCGCTAATATCGGAAGTAACGATGCCGTTTGCACCGGAGAGAATCGCCGACATATTACCGTATTCTGTTTCGGGAGCGGTAGTCCAAACTCCGATAAGTCTTCTTTCGAGATAATCCGCATGATATTTATCGGATATTTCCTCGGGGAGAATTACAACGTGACAGCCGACGGAGTTTGCGTCTCCTCTGATTTTCATAAGGTCGTATTCGCCGTCATCGTTTTTGTAGCTGTCGTTTACACGGAGAACTGTTC
>CAYWFS010000009.1:9755-32710 GCA_964457685.1 uncultured Ruminococcus sp.
AGGTCGTATTCGCCGTCATCGTTTTTGTAGCTGTCGTTTACACGGAGAACTGTTCTGCACCACACGTTTTCGGTGATTGCCGTATTGAGAAGAGATGTATCCTCCGACACGATGAACAGGTCGTTAATTCCGCTTAAATCGGCAAGAAGTGCGTTAAGCTCATCCGCAGTCGTTACCTCAAACGCGGGTATCGTGTTTCCTATGAGAGAATCAACCTCAGCGGCACTTCCGACAACGGTACCGTCTTCAAGCACTGCTTTACCCTCGCCGTTTACCTTGAATATTGCCGTATCGGGGGAGATTGCTCCTATGCTGTCAAGCTGTTCGGCGGTGTTTATTTCCGTAACGAGAGTAGGGGCGGTAAATACGTTTGTTTCAAGCTCAGACTGTATCTTGATTCCGCTTGCATAGGCAGAGAACGCAAGTGTGCCGAGCATTACCGATGCAAGTACGGCAGACGCAATTTTTTTGATAGATTTCATTTTTCTGTCCTCAAAAAACGGGAGATGACCGAACCGCCATCCCGAGCCGCCGACAGCCAAGTCTGCATTTCGGGGGACGGTTCATATGCCACCTCCCATTTTACCAACTGATTTTATTTTGTTTTATCTGGACTTCTTTGTAACAGCGTAGCCTGCCGCAGATACGATAGCGGTAACAGCGGCGATAACACCGAAGTCAAAGGTCTGAGGAGCTTCTTCTGTCTCAACAGTTTCTTTGGTTTCAACAGTCTCTGCTGTTTCAACTGTTTCTTCGGTTTCAACGGTTTCGGTTACTTCTGTTTCTGTGGTTTCTACAGTTTCTGTAGTCTCTGTGGTTTCTGTAGCCTCTGTAGCAACTTCTTCTGTAGCTTCGGTAGCTGTTTCTTCTGTTGTAGCAACTTCTTCTGTTGTTGTAGCAGACGCTGTGAAGTACTTAGCCTGGTCTGCCGCTACGTTCTGAGCTACCTGGTCTGCTGTAAGAGCGATTGTGTAGTAACGGATGCTGTAAACATCGCCTTCCCAGTTACGGGAGTCTTCGGGGTGTCCGAGGAAGAATGTGTCCGCACCGATATTGCTTGTGGGGAACTGCTGGTCGATAAGCTCACCGTCAACGTAGAGGTTACATTCAGCTTCTTCAACGTCGTAGGTTATTGTGATAGTAGAGTTTGTTACAAAATCTGTACCGCCTGCAACCTTAGGTCTGGAGTTGCCTGCGTTCTTGAATTCGATATAGTCACCCGCTGTACGGATAAAGAGGGAGAAGTTATCGTTTGTGGAGTTAAGAAGTGTGTTAAAGGATGTGCCGAGACCTGTAAATTCACCGATTGTGATTTCAACGGAGAACTGGTCGCCGTTTACTACATCAACGAGAGAATCATCGAAGAAGCAGTATGCGGAGTTTACATGGTAAGCGTTATCTGTCCAGTAGTTTGTTTCATCAATGTCAACCTCGAAATCGATGCTGTTTCCGGAAACGTCCTTCCATGTTTCTGTGGTGCTGTCATGACCGTCACCTACGTTGTTGACTGCGTCATAATAAGCGGCGAGACCGTCTGTAACTACGGTAGTGTCTTCTGCGGCGGCAGTAACAGCGAGAGTCGATACAGCTGTAAGACCTGCGAGAAGAATAGCGAGAATTTTCTTCATGGTAAAAGAATCCTTTCGTTTGTTTATTTTTAAGTTTTTACGAAACTTTTTTCAGTCTTGTGAAATGCATATCATTTATGCATTTAATGCACCGGCGACACATAATCATCGGGTGCAAGTCAATGATAGCACATTTTCCTCCGTTTGTCAACAAAAATAACAAATCAAAGAAATTTTTTCTTGATTATTACACCTATTTTACATATGCGTTGTCGAAAATTTAATTTATAAACTGTTTTCGAGACATTGTTTTTTCACAAATTAAAGCGTCAGTCGAAATGTTTACTTGCCGTAGCTTCCTTCTGTATCGAATACAATGCCGCTGTCCTCTTTTCTGCGTGAGGTCTTTATTTTTTCGCGGAGATGTTCCCAGAATGCTTCACCGTCGTTCGGAAGCTCTACCCACTCACCCGTCCATGAGGAAAGCATCATTGCGTTCGAGATTGAAAGTCCGTTTATACCCTCATATCCCGGTGCAAGAAGCTCTTCGCCGTAGAGAATATGGTTTGTGAAGTTTTTGAGGATTCCGACGTGCTGTTCTCCTCCGCCGTTTTCGATAACTATCTCCTCGGTGTGGTTTCCGATTCTTGCAAAGCCTTCTTTTGTTGTGAACGTGAACTCTCTTTCGTCAACATCGAGCTTCGTGTACATAAGTCTTCCCGATTCGTAAACGAGCTTACCCTTGGAGCCTGTTATCTCAAGTCGGTTTGTGCCGGGATATTCACCTGTTGTGGTAATGAACACACCCGTAGCACCGTTCGGATATTTAGCCATTGCGGTAACATCGTCCTCTACCTCAATATCGTGATACTTACCGTACTCACAGTTTGCGTAAATTGAAGACGGCATACCGAATATCCACTGCCAGAGGTCGAGATTATGCGGACACTGATTGAGAAGAACTCCTCCTCCCTCTCCTGCCCATGTAGCTCTCCAGCCGCCGCTGTTGTAGTAAGCCTGAGATCTGTACCAGTCGGTTATAATCCACACGCATCTTTTAAGCTCACCGAGAGTGCCGTTTTTAACCATCTCACGCATTTTCTGATAGAGCTTGTTTGTACGCTGATTGTACATTATACCGAATACCTTACCGCTTTTCTTTGCCGCATCCATAAGCGGATAAATACTCTTTGTGTAAACTCCGATAGGCTTTTCGGAAAGCACATGAAGTCCGTTTTCAAATGCGTCTATGCCGATTATCGGGTGATAGTAGTGCGGAGTCGCAATCATAACCGCGTCAACGAGTCCGCTCTTTATCATTTCGTGGGAATCCGCAAAATACTCGACCTTATCCGCACATATTCCTCTTGCCCAGTCAAGTCTTTCGGGTTTAATATCGCAGACTGCGGTAAGTGTAGCACCGGGAACATCTCCGCCGAAAAGATTCTTTACATGACTTGAACCCATGTTACCGAGTCCGACAACGCCGAATCTTACATTTTCCATAAAATTACCTCCGTTTCATTTATATGACCGTATTGTGATGAAACAATTATACAACGCAGGTCTTGTTTTTTCAAGTGATTTTGTAAAAAATATAAATATGCGTCTATGACTTATTCCGCAAAATCGTCTCTGTGTTCCTCGAAGAAATCAAAGAATGTTCTTACGTTTTCAAGCTCCGTCCACGGTGTCACCATGGGAGGTATAATATCGAGGTCGTATATCTTCGCACGTCTGAGCGAAAGAATGAACGGCGAATGAGTTGATATAATGAACTGACAACCGTGGTTTCTTACGCTGTCCTCGATAAAGTATTTAAGCTGTAGCTGATTTTGCGGAGACAGGCTGTTTTCAGGCTCATCGAGGAGGTAGAGAGCGTTATCCTGCACATTCTCCACAAAATATGCAAGAGCCGACTCACCGTTTGACCTTTCCTGCACGTTTCCCATTAGATTTTTTCGTATGTAAGAGGATTGCGTCAGGTGTTTTTTGCGGAGTGCAGCGGTTTTTGACCATCTTTCGTAGTCCTCAAGACCGTTCAGCTGATTTACAAGCTCAGGGTCTCTTGCCGAAATATACTCGGAAATCAGCTCGTTTCTGCGACCGTCTATGCCGTCATTCAGTCGTCTTGTCGTAAGCACTCTTTCAAACACGTCATCGCTTGTTATTATTTTGCTGTCCGTGGGAGGTGTCTTTATACTTCTGTCGGCATACTTATAGTCGCAAAGCTCAAGATAATCCTCGAAAAAGTCGCTTCTGTTGAATACGGTTTCACGCTTCAGTCCGAGACTTTCGGATATTACGTTAAGGATTGTGCTTTTTCCGCTTCCGTTGTTTCCGCAGAATATCGTTATATCGGAAAATTCAAAGGTCGGAAGCTCACGGTCACGGAACAAATCAAAAGGATACTTGGAAGAATATACAGTGCGATAATTCTTGGTCTTGAAGTTCGGATTTCTTACGGGGTCGAAGAATAAATCCTCTTTTTCTCGTGTGGGCAATGAAAACTCAGAAAGATATATCATATCTCTTCCTCCTTTATTTATAAAGCTTTAGCAGAACCTGTTTTATATCTCCGTATTTTCGCAATTTGAGGTGCTTATACGTTTTATCGAGAACTCTCCTATCCAATCGTTGTCTCTGCATACTACGTTACGGCAGTACGACAGCTTTATGAGGGAGTCACCGGGATGCCACTTTTCAGCCGATGTACTTTTGAATATTCTGTTATCGGTGAAGTAAAGTCCGTCGGTCGAGAAGCCGTAAAGCACGGGTGTGTCGGGAGTGTCGAATATATTGTCGTGTATTCGGATGTTTTTGTGATACGGGGTTTTTGTGTCGGGATTCGGAACAACGGGGCAAATGCTGATAATACCTTCGCAGAACTGATACATGGACGAGAGGCAAGAATCCGAGAACACGTTTCCGCATATTTCGACATCGTGGCACTCACCGGATTCATACCAGTAGTTAGAATCTCCCGCAACAAGTATAGCGGAACCCGAGGACTGGAAGAGGTTATTCGCAATTCGTACAGGCTTCGGTGTCGAGACGAGGATTCCTCTTGCACGACAGCTTCCGAATCGGTTGTTTGTGCAGACAAATGCGGCGGTGTTCGTCATGTTGTCGAGGGAAAGCGATACGGGGTTACGGGAACGTATTTCCTCGCTTACGGGAGAATCAAACTTGATTGTAAACAGTGCGTTCGATTCGAGGGTATAGCTTTCGGCAGTTGCGTGTGCGGTCTGAGTCATTGAAGCACGGTCGATGAACACAATATCATCCCCTGCCTTTGCCCAATAAAGGAAAGCACAAGCCTGATGGTGCATATAACGGCATCTGAGTGTGCGTTCGTCAAGCCATTCCACACCGGTTACACAGCAGCTGTGTACGTTTATCGGGTCATCCATAAGTCCGAGGAAGCTGCATTCGGTTATTGTCACAGTACCCGAGCAACAGGTTATGTGCATACCGTCATCACGTCCGTTTACTATCTGTCGTCCCGCAGCCTTGTTCGGAGTGAAGTTTACACGGCGATATGTGAGAGTGTCGCAGAACTGTGCAAGGCATCCGAGACCTCCGCAGCTGTATACGTTTACGTCCTCTACTGTTATATTCTTGCACTTTTCGGTAAATATACCTGCGTGCTGACGTTCGTTGTGTCGGAGAACTATTATGTTTCCTATAGCGGTATTCGGGTGATTTGCGGCGAATCTGTACACGTTATCCCCACGCACTTCCACAAGTCCGCCGAGTGAGAAGTTGTCTCCGGTTGTACGTCTTACGGTATGTGTCTCTGCGTCAAACTGCATCTGACCCCATGTCTTTACCTCTGCCCACTCATCGTTTCCGAGGTCAAATTCGACATTGTTCTCCCCTACTCTGTGCGGAAATGCTACGGGGTCAATGTAGAGGTCAACGTAGTCCTCGCCATATTCACGAACGATACCCTCTGAGACAAGCGGCTTTTTCCAGTCGATAACGAAATTCTTCATAACTACGTTTTCGCAGTCAAGCATGGTCACCGCCTGCATTTGTCCTGCGTAAAGAAGTCTAGCACCGTTACCGTTGAGTGTCACGTTTTTCATTCCATCGAGAAGCATACCGAGCTTTCTCTGCGGAAGAACATCGGTGTTTGAAAGTCTGAGGTCACGGGTTATTTTCGGAGTAAAGAAATACTCTCCGTCCTCGAAAACAAACTCCGTATCGCATTTATTGTTTGCAAAAAGCTCACAGAGGGCAAGTGTACAATCCTCTCCGGGAACAATACCGTAATCTCTTAAAAATAAAGTTTTCATTGGTTTCTTACCTCACGCCTACATTTTTTCATCTGATTAGATTGTATCATGTATTTACTTTATTTGCAACAGAAAAAAGCATTACTTAACCGATTCCCAAAATTTCGACAAAAAATCCAACGAAACTGTGGTCGGTAGTAATGCTTTCCTTTGTTCTTACATTATACGTTAAGGTAGCCTGCAAGAACCTTTATTGTATTGTAAACTCCGTCAATGTGGGAACGCTCGTAACCATGGCTTGCGTAAACTCCCGCACCGATAAGTCCGTGACGGATGTCGTGTCCCGCACTGAGTGTAGCTTCAACATCGGAGCCGTAGTGGGGGTATACGTCAATTGCGTAGTCGGCTTCGGTTTTCTTTGCGGCTTCGATGAGCTTTCCGACAACATCATAGGAGTAAGGACCGCCCGAATCCTTTACGCAGATGGAAACCTGCTTTTCGGTGCATGAGAGTCCGTCTCCCACACATCCCATATCAACGGATATAGCTTCGGTAACACCTGCGGGAACCGAGCCTGCACCGCCGTGACCTACTTCCTCGTATACGGTAATGTGGATGTAGGTACGTCTGCCGAGAGTAATCTTTTCGTCGGCAATGTACTTTGCAAAGCCGAGAAGAATACCTACAGAAAGCTTATCATCAAGGAATCTGCTCTTGATATAGCCTGTCTTTGTAACTCTTGTTCTGGGGTTGAACGCAACTATATCTCCGACCTCGATACCAAGCTCTCTTGTGTCAGCGGCTGAATTTACGTCCTCGTCAAGAACTACTTCTGTGGTTGACCAGGTTCTCTTTGTGTCTCTGTAGCTTCCGTTTACATGGACGGAGGCATTGTTAAGCTGAAGTGTACCTTCGTATATTCTTCCGTCTCTTGTATATACCTTTACGTCCTCTGTCTCAGCGTTTTCAGCCATCATTCCGCCGAGGGGAGTGAGAGTAAGTCTTCCCGAGCCTTTTATATCCGACACCATACCGCCGAGAGTATCTGTGTGTGCTTCAAGAAGAAGTGCGTCTTCGCTGTCTTCTCCTCCGAGGTCAATGAGAACTCCGCCTTTTTTCGTTATTACCGCTTCAAAGCCGAGTGCGGAAAACTCATCTCTAACCCACTCTGCCGCCTTTGCCGTAAATCCAGAGGGGCTGTCTATTCCGAGGAGAGACACTGCCTTTTCGGTTGCAAATTCCGCGTATTTTCTATCCATATCAGTCACCTTCCGATTAATTAATATTCTACATTATATCACACTGCCGCACGATAAGCAAGCGACTTTTCTCCGTCGGTCTCGAAAAACACGAAATTTGTCGTTCTACTTGACATATTGTATATATTGTGCTAAAATTTGAGCTGAAAACAAAACAAATTCAACGAAAGCAGGCAAATAAAATGGAACTTCAAGGCAAAAAGATAGTATTCCTCGGGGACAGCATTACAGAGGGTTGCGGAACGAGCGGTGTCGAGCATCACTTTGTAACACTTGTAGGCAAGGAGGGCGGCTTCAGAGAATCGAAAAACTACGGTATCGGCGGAACGAGAATCGCACGTCAGGCTGTAAAATACGGCGAAAACCTTTGGGACAGAGATTTCTGCTCCAGAATCGAAGAGCTTGACGAGGACGCTGACATAATCGGTGTATTCGGCGGTACAAACGACTTCGGACACGGCGACGCTCCCCTCGGAACCTTTGCTGACCGTGACGTAAACACATTCTACGGTGCTTGCCATTACCTCATGAGCCATCTTATCGAACGCTATCCCGGAAAGACTATATTCTTCATGACCCCTCTCCACAGACTTACTGAGGACAATCCCAAGGGAGACGGAAACAAGGCATACAATGTTGCACCGCTCAAGACCTACGTTGAGATAATCAGAGAGGTTGCGGAATACTACTCCATTCCCGTACTTGACCTTTATGCGGTAAGCGGAATCCAGCCCAAGGTAGAAATAATTCGTCAGAAATTCTGCCCCGACGGACTCCATCCGAACGATGCAGGTCACGTTATACTCAAGGACAAGATTCTTGCGTTCCTTAGAACAATATAATTAATTGTTCAACACTGTAATTGTTCTGAACAACATAATCAAAGCAAAAAAATATCGGACAGCCAAACGGTTATCCGATATTTTATTTTTGTTAATTCATGAAGAAGATGTAGTCTGCGTCAACTGCATTTGAGCCGTTCTGACCGCTTCTGCTCTTTATAACGCTGTAGGAGCCGTCGGACTTCTTTCCGATAATCTCTATTGCGTTATATTTTCCGCTTTCTCTGAGTTCGCTTGCGGGAATGCTTATCTTGCCGTTTTCGGGAGTGAAGTCTCCGAGTGACACGCCGTTCAGCATTACTTCAAGAGATGTAAACTGATTGCTTGTCTTTACGCTGAGTACAAGTTCATCTCCGACTATCTCCGCACCCTTGAGGATAACGGTCTTGCTTTCGTTGAAGTAGCCGAAGGACTCGATAAGAGTATCGGGAGTTTCAAACTGCTTGTCCATCCAGTTACGTCTGTTGTTCATCCAGTCTCTGAACAGCTTTATCTCGTCCTCATAGGAAACATTGTAATACCAGCGTTTGTTGTCTATCTCCGCGGATTCCTTTATCTCCTCGGAAAGAGTATCGAGCTGTGCAAACATATTGTCGAGATTTACGCCGATTTCCTGCCATCTTTCCCAAAGCTGTAAAATGAAGTTCGGGTCGTTATACAAAGCACGGTACCAGTATTCTCTGTCCTGGCTCTCGCTGTGCCACCATGTATTGTACTTTCCGCTGTTTCCGCCGAGGTTTACATGGTTACCGCTTGTCCAGTCCATATCCCAAATAGGTCCGAATACGAGCTTTTCGCCGACATCCTTATACATATAGCAGCTCTTAAAGAGAAGCTCTACGTTTTTGAATACCTGGTTTACCATCCAGAAGTCTATAAACGAGCCTACGTCCATATAATCGCTGTAGGTAAGTCCGTCGGAGTTCAGTCTGTTCGGAGAGTAGATAGCGTCCTCCATATCCTGAATGTAGTTTTTAAGCTCATTCATCATCTCACTGTTTGTGGAGAGATATTCGGGGGAGCTTATCATAAGCTTCATATCGTTTTCGGTGGTAAACTTTGAAACTTCGTCATAGTATGCGTCGTTTTCGATGAGGTAACCGCCGCTTATATCGAATTCGGAGGTATCATAGTAATCGGAGATTGTGTAATTTCCGAACTTTCCGCTTGTTATCCATGAAAGATTAGATACGAGCTTATCTTCAAGGGCATCTCTTTCATCTTTGGAAAGCTCCTCTGCCTTTGCTATAGCCTTTGCAACGTCTTCCGCAACATCCTCCCAGTCGAATATGTCAACTCTGCCGCTGTCAACACGAATGTTTTCGGAAAGCTGATAGAGACCGCAATATTCGCCGTTGTAGATAAGGTTTACAAGGGTGGATTCGCAGTATACCATACCAAGCTCACCGCTGAGGTCGTATGCAAGCTTGTTTCTGAGGTTTGTTCTGTCGAATGCATTTGCAAGGAGTACCCAGTGCTTGCTTTCACCCATTCCGAACAGGTCTGTCTTTTTATCGAGCTTCAATCTGAACGGACGCTTTGCCTGATATGCCGTGGAGTTACCTCTGAGCTTTATCTTTGTGTCACCGTTATACGATGTTGATGTATATCCCTCGGTGGAATAGATTGTAATATGTGCATCGGAATATGAACCCTTTGAGAGGTCATAGTAGCCTGCGTCACATTCAACGGAAACCGAAGGAAGTGTGCTGTAGTAGAAATATGTGTTATCGCAACCCGATACGGAAAGCATGATTACACAGTTGAGCATGGTATCGTCAAGAGTGAAGGTACCGCTTGTGGAGATTTCGTTCTTTACGCTTTCGCCTGTGTCAGCCTTATATGCAAGCCAGTTGTAGGTAGAGCCTTCGGAGTAGTTTACGGCGGTAAGAGTCTGCTTTCCGTCATAGCCTATAGAGCCTCTGAGGTTTGAGTCTACCTTCAATGTGTAGCTGTTGCTTATTCCGTCCATGGTTGCGGTAAGAACTACTGTCTTTGAGCCGGCTTCCGGAGTGGTAACAACAGCTCTTGCACCGTCTATCTTAATGTAGTCTGTATCCGAGGATACCCATTCAACCGTTTTTCCGAACATTTCGGTAGTTAACTCGAAGTTCTCGGTAACCTTATTTACGTTGTCACCGGAGGCAAGCTTTACGCTGACAAAATCAAGAGGAGTATACATACCGCTGTCAAGTACGATGTTGAGAAGCGGATATCTTCCCTCTTCTATCGACCATGAGCTGCCGCTGAGTTCTATCTTTCCGTCTGTGAGTGTGCTTGTGGACTTTGTTTTACCGTTGTAGTTGGTGTCAACGGAATATCCCGCACGGTAGTATACGTTTGCTGTGCTTATCACATGGGAGTCGCCCGCCGCAATGGAATGGCTCTTTGAACCCTCGTGATATACCGTACCGAGCATAAGTACATTTGTAAGCTCACCGAGATCAGAGCCTCTTATACGACCGATAAGTCCGCTTGTGTAGTTGGATCTGCCGTAGTTTTCACCAGTTACGTTAATATTGGAAAGGATATTTGTTATCTTTATTCCGTTGTTGTTAAGTCCTGTACTGTCGCTTGTACGGCACTGACCGATCAACGCACCGAATCCGAGGCTGTCTCCGCTTCCGGCTGTCTTTATGTCAAGCTCACCCGACATAAGAGCCACGTTATCTATTGTAACATAACCGTCAGCCTGACCGATAAGAACGGCACAGGTAGCAGGGGCATTGATAGTACCGGTAACGCTTGCGTTTTTGATTATGAGATTCTTGATTACTGCAGGGGCGTTTTCATTTTTTGAAGCAACCGTTCCGAAAAGACCAACGTGTTCTCTTTCGGCGGATGAAACGGAAATGGTAAGTCCGTATATCGTGTGTCCGCGTCCGTCAAACGTACCCGAGAATACGTTGCTACCCTCTACGATACCGCATTCACTTGCCGCACCGCCTATGGGAGTAAACGCACCGTACTCGCTCATATCTATATCCGCAACAAGGACGTAATCTCCGTCAAGGGGATATTTTTTGTCGTTACCTATCTTCGCAAGCTCCTTTGCGTTCGAGATGGCGATTCCGTCAACCTTTTTTGCGTCATCGTCTATCTTACCGCTGGGTCGAAGCTCTTCGCCGACTGTGCCGACTGTCTCCGATGTACCGACGTTTTCCGTTATATCCGTCTCATTCCCTGCCTCTGTTTTGGTACATGAAACGGACTGTAGAAGCATAAGCATTGCAAGAAGTGCCGATGCTATCATTTTTCCGGTCTTTGCTCTTTTCATCATAATTTATATTGTCCTTTGGCTTTGTTTTGTACGACTAATTATATCACACCGATTTTCAAAAATCCATATCACACGAGGATATTCCGCTTTTTCAACAGTAATCCTCCGCTGTTTTTGGTGCTTTTGCACATACGAACACATACAAAAAACTCCCACACGGCATAGTGGGAGCTTTAAGCTTATAAAACCTTTTTATCAGTCTTCTCCATCCTCGGAGATTTCATTTTCGGACGGTGTATAGTCGATATACGAAAGTATATTTTCCGCCGTCTCCGTATCGAGAGGATAGGTTATATTTGAGCCTTGGAGCATGAAGTAATATTCACCCTCGCTTTCTCCTATCTCAACGGAGTAGCCTGTATCGAGATATACCGTTGTTTCGTTTCCGTCTGCGTCTGTCGAGGTCTTAGCTTTCTTGTAGTTTATGCTTACACCCAGGCTTCCGTCAAGTCCGTACTGAGCCTTTTCCGCATCCTCAGTGTAGTAATCCAAACATGAGCTTGTCGGGAGAGAGGAGACAATATCGGTGAGAGCTTCTATCGCAGTCTCATCCTCGAGCTTGTTTTCGTCCTCTCCGTTCTTGACTGTTACAAAGTTGACGTAGGAAGTGTCACTCCAGTCTGAATACGGGACGGTATCGAGAACCATGAGGTCATCGAGATTGTAGTTGAAATACGAAAGGAGACCCGAGGCTATCATATAAATATCCCCGTCAGCCATAAAGTAATATGCGGAATTGAACGAATTGTAGTCGCCTATTTTATATTCGCACTTTGTTCCGTCGGAATACTTTACGCTGATTTCATATGCAGGTTCGTCAAGTCCGTAATCTGCGTCTTCTCCTTCATCAACCGTGCATTTCACCGCTATCTGAGCTATTGCGGCCGCCATTTTCGCAACGGTAGTCTGGTCAAGGGGGAAGTTTTCGTCATCCTTATACACCCATGATGAGCCTGAAACAATGAAATCAAGCTTATCTTCGCCGCTTCTTTGATAGGAAAGTGCGGTCATCGTGGTGTAGTCGTATTCCGCTATCATAATATCTGCGTTTTCTGCCGCTTCAAGTGCCGCTTCTTCAGCCTCTTTTCTGTCGTTCGAGGATGAAAGAGCCTTATATCCGACAAGAAGTGCGACAAGAACAACGAGAAGTGCGACAAGAGGGATGTATTTGTTGTTTTTCTTTTTTGTTTTCTGTGCCATGTTTTCTCCTTACGCTTTTCTTCTTCTCCACCAAACGATAAAGCCGAGAGCGAACACGGAGATAGGTACAATGAAGACTACCACTATCGACCAAAGTGTAGCTTCGCCTGCGGTCACTGTAAGAGACTCTACCTGAAGCTGCTTTGCCATTATGGAAAGATTTATCTTGTTTTCGCACATCCATCCCGTAGCTGCCATGAATACGCTTGAGTTACCGCCGGATACCCACGAGTCCGCACTTTCATCAACTAAAGCAGGAGATGAGAACCAAACGAACTTATAGCTGTCATTTCTTGTGCCGTCTGCGGAATCTGTAACGGACGCACCGATATATACCATTCCGGAAATGTCGCCGTCTTCCTTTTCAAGCGTTTCCGCATTCAGATTAGACTTAACATATGCACCGGATGTTGTGGCAAGAAGTGCGTTTACATCGTGAGTGCCGTCGGAAATAATTCCGTGAGCCGCATTTGCAAAGACGTAAATATTGGAATCGGAAAGCATGGAGAGAGGTTCTGTTGAGGTTGAGCCGAGATTCGGGAGGAGGTAGTGCGGATACATCATGTAGTTGTTCTGTGATGTTTCAACAACGATACCGTCAACCGATTCGAGTCCGACCTTTTTCGCAAGTGAAGTAAGGTTCGGCATACTGCTTGAATTAAAGGACAACGCACCTGTGATAAGGATAATATTACCGCCTTCATCGAGATATTCGGAGAGAAGATTTAACTCCGGTTCGGAAATATCGGAGGTAGGTACGTTAAGCACAACTGCGGAAGCGTCTTCGGGAACGGACTCAAGCGTGAGAATGGAGATAGTTTCCGTCTCGATGTTTTCCGCTGTGTAGTATGAGAGGTATGTGCTGCTCATTTCAGTCTCACCGTGACCTGTAAGGAAGTAGGTCTTCGGAAGATCGTCTCTCGTTACATAGTCAAGTGCGGTAGTGAAGCAAAGCTCACCGTTGAAGTAGGGAGTACCGCTCGGCATCTGACCGTAGTAATAGTAGTAGTAAAGCTCTTCTTCACTGTAGGTCGTGGTGTAGATTTCGTAGTAGTCTATCGCATAGCTTCTCTTTCCGCTTACCGCTATTACGGAGTTCTGGGAGAGAGATTCGCTTGTATACTGTTCGATAAACGTGGGATTTGTTATGGGGTCTGCCGTTTTTACGCTGATGTGGGAGTTCATTGCGGCATATCTGTCGAGAAGCTCGAGTATTGTGGAGTTTTCGTTTCCTCTCTGAGCTACCAGATAGAAAACAACGTCGTCTTCAACCGAGTCTATGACCGCTTCCGTTTCTTCACCTATGGAATAAAGTTCGAGAGCGGACATATCGTACTTTGTGAGAGTTGACGGAAGCTCTCCGACAAGCAGATTCACAACCACAACAACCGCAACAACTACAGCTGTCATGGTAATGGAAAAGGTTCCTATTTTGAGATATTTTTTATTTAACCCGTTTTTCTTCGGAGTTTTTGTTGCGTTATTCATGTTGTCTCCTTCTGGATTAATTCCATCTTTTCTTTTCCATTGACTGAACTGTAAGGTAGACGAACAGTGCAGATACAGAAATATAGAACACTACTACGGTCATATCGAATATACCGTTCTGGAACGAGGTAAGTCCGTCAAACAGAGCAAGTGACGAAAGCAGATTCGGAATAAGTCCCTCAAGCAGAGAGGAATCCGCAAGGTAAACAAGCACCGATACTGCGATGAGAGCTACCGACGCACACGAAGAAACGACGGAATTTTTTATAAGGCTCTGAATAATGAAGCCTGCCACTATCGAAAGAACAACAAGTCCCGCAAGAGAAGCTGTGGCAGAGGTGGGATACATTGTGGAAAGTCCGGACATGAAGTTTATAAGTATCATGACAAGAAGGCTTATTACCGCAGAAATAACCTGGCTTTCGGTAAGGGATGAAATAAACATACCTATCGAGATGAGTGCGGCACCGAGAAGGAAGAACGCAAACAGAGTAGCATATGCAGTCGAAAGATATACCGTTCCGAATGAACAAAGGATAAGCGGATAAAGTGCCATAACAGCACACGGAACAAGAAGCACGGTAAGCATTGCAAAAAACTTAGCCATGACTACGGATGTCACGCTTATCGGCAGAGAATACAGCAGCTGATCCGTTCTCGAATGCTTTTCTTCCGCAAAGGAACGCATGGTAAGCACGGGTACGGTAAGCAGGAAGATAAACGAAACGGCGGAAAGTACATATTCAAAGTTCGGATAAAGTCCGTTCAGGTTGTAAGCCACCATATATATACCGGCCATAAGCAGGAGAAAGCCCGTGAAGATAGCCCCCGTCATTCCGGTGAAATAGCTTTTCAGTTCTTTTTTATATAATGCATTCATTTTGTTTTTCAGTTTCCTCCGAACAGCGGTGTGTAGTCGTCACCGTCATCTTTCTTCGATTTTTTGTCTTCTTTGTGCGTATCATGAGTCTCGTCACGCTTCTTTTCGCCAGTTTCGGGAGTTTTTTCGACTTCGGGTGCGGAATCGGGTTTTGTCTCCTGATTTGTCTCTGCGGCGGTTCTGATTATATGTGTGCCTGTGTTGTTTTCACCCGTCAGCTCAAGGAATACCTTTTCAAGGGTTACTTCCTCATAGCTCATCGAAAGAATGGGAGTTTTTGCGTCTGCAAATCGGAAAAACAGCTCCTCTCTTATGTCACATCCGCCCTCTGTCGCTATTCTAAGCTCAAGAAGTCCACCCTCTGCTTTGCTTTCAATATCGAGAACGCCGTTTATGGAGTTGACAAGTCTCTTTATTCTGTCCTCGTCTCCCCTTGTGGTTATGTCAACGTAATTCTTGCCCTCGTACTTTTTGGTGAGGTTCTCTATTGTATCGGAAGCTACGACCTGTCCGTGAGAAATGATTATAACGTAGTCGCAGACCTCGGAAATTTCGGTAAGAATATGGCTCGAGAGGATAACGGTGCTTTCACGTCCAAGCTCACGAATAAGCTCTCTTATCTCGATTATCTGTCTCGGGTCAAGACCTACAGTAGGCTCGTCGAGGATTATTATCTCGGGATTTCCCATGATAGCCTGAGCTATACCGACTCTCTGCTTATATCCCTTTGAGAGATTCTTTATAAGTCTTGTCGAATATGCGTCAAGTCCTGTTTTTGCAATTACTCTGTCAACCTCACGGTAGAGCTTGTCTCCGGAAAGTCCCTTTGCTTCCCCCACGAAAGAAAGATATTCTTCGGGAGTCATATCGGTGTAGAGCGGAGGTATTTCGGGGAGATAGCCTATCGAAGACTTAGCTCCTATGGGATCCTCGTATATATCGCAGCCGTTTACCGTGACCTCGCCCTCTGTAGCCGCAAGACATCCGGTAATGATATTCATCGTAGTTGATTTTCCCGCACCGTTCGGACCGAGAAAGCCGTATATCATTCCTTTTTTTATCTCGAAGCTTACACCACGCACCGCTTCAAAGTCGCCGTAACGCTTAACGAGATTTTTTACTTCGATCAATTCAATATCCTCCTTTATTCGGATAACAGGTTTTTGTTTTGATTATAGCACTTCTGCGTGATGGAATGGTGAATTTTTCGGGAAAAGTCATGGAAAAAAAACACACTCATCGGAACACTCAACCGAAAAGTCGCGTCTAAAACGGTAAAGTAACCATGTGAGGTGACATTTTAAATGAAAACAAAACTGTTATCAGTGCTTTTATGCTTGCTTATTTTACTTCCGTCATGTGCAAAGGAACAACTTGAGGAGGAAACAGAACAAGGTCTTCCGCCGCTTGACAAGCCGGACGAAATATACACATCTGACACCGAAAATGAAAGTGAGCCTCCCGTTTTTGAGGTCGAGGAATACCCACCGGAGATAGAGGAGGAAGAAGAAAACGAAACTCAAATAACGGAAATATCGTATACGGAAGACGGCTACATAAACGTATGCCTGACCTCCTCCGAGATATACTATCTCACGTCGGTAACGGACAAAGCCTACGGAGAGAGTGACGCACATTACACCGACTCCGACCGTATTCTGGGAGCTATAATTTTCGACAAGGTGTTTGCCGAAATCGAAGTAGTCGAAAACAGAGACAGAGTTGAAAACCTAAACGGCGAAAGAGGCTCCTACGGATGGCTTGATAACTGTATCTACGACCTGTCGGAGGAATGCATGAGAGGTGAGACCGTTACGTTTGTGACAAAGGATGAGATATTCTCCCTTGACGGAGCGGAAATTCTGAGCGGTGTCACATCAGAGGGCAAAAGCTGGACGGCATACAAAACCTCGCAGGAAAACAGCTCTCTCTACTTCTGCTTTATCGATATAGGATGCGAAAAAATGGCGGCTATGCTGTTTTCCGACGACGGCGAACACGAAAACATATGGGAAAACTGCTACAGACCCATGCTTGAGGGTTGTCGCACATACTGTTCCGATGACGGACGACAGCTTGTGTTCTCGATCGACCTCTACGAAAGCGAAAACGACAGAAGCTACTCCATCTCTCTGACCCTCCCCGACAGTTGGAGCATGAATTACACCATAGCCTCCGACATTCCACGCACACTCGAGGGAAGATACGCAACAAAGAGACTTGAAATATTCAGAGGACTTAACGTAAGCACGGACGGTCTCAGCAGAATAAACGAGGGAATCGGCAAAACGTCACAGGGCTACGAATACAAGTGGTACTCGAGCAAGGGTATTTCCGAATCGGAACGAAACCTCGGTGTAACGCAGTACTATATTGACCTCGCTATTCCCGAAAGCATTGACGAAAACGGAGACAGAGTGTTTATCTCGATGGCGGTATTCGACGATGACGAGGACAGCTACTACGAACTCTTCTGTCTCCCCCTCCTCGACTCGATTTTTATAGAAAAAAAGTAAAGTAGGATTTTCGTCTCTGTCTCCTAAATTATCATTTAATGTATTTTTTCCTTGCAAAACCTACGTTGTTGTAGTATAATGTAAAATGAATTTGTATTATTATTTTTGAGAAAAACAAGGTCAGGAATTATTATAGATGAGCAAGGATATCGGAATAGACCTCGGGACGGCAACGGTGCTTGTTTACGTCAAGGGCAAGGGAATCGTTATAAAAGAGCCGTCTGTCGTGGCTATCGACAAAAACACCGACAGAATAATCAAGGTCGGACGTGAAGCTCAGATGATGCTCGGACGAACACCGGGAAACATAACCGCAATACGTCCGCTGAGAGACGGAGTTATAAGCCAATACGAAATAACTCTGAAACTGATACAGCACTTCATCAAAAAAGCTTGCGGAACGGTCATTTTCAAACCCAGAGTCATAATATGTGTGCCGTCCGGAATTACGGAGGTAGAGGAAAGAGCCGTAGTGGATGCGGCAACTCAGGCAGGTGCGAAAAGAACATACCTCATAGAGGAACCTGTAGCCGCCGCAATAGGTGCCGGAATTAACATAGCGGCTCCCAAAGGAAACATGGTAGTCGATATAGGCGGCGGAACAACGGACATTGCGGTTCTCTCCCTCGGCGGAGTTGTTGTATCCGAATCCATAAAGGTTGCCGGTGACAAGTTCGATGAAGCTATCATACGCTACGTCAGACGAAAGCACAACGTACTTATCGGCGAAAGAACGGCTGAGGCAATAAAGATAAAAATAGGCTGTGCATGGCCTCGAAAAGAACCCCGCACACTCGAAGTCAAGGGAAGATGCCTTATCCAGGGACTTCCGAGAGTGGTTCGCATAAGCTCCGACGAATTACCGGACGCACTCGAAGAGCCTATCACTCAGATAATCGAGGCGGTATGCTCGGTAGTGGAACGTACGCCCCCTGAGCTTATCGGAGATATACTTTCAAACGGAATAGTAATGACCGGCGGCGGAAGTCTTCTCTACGGACTTGACAGACTTATCGCATATGCTACGGGAA
Source organism: uncultured Ruminococcus sp. (assembly GCA_964457685.1). Taxonomy (GTDB): domain Bacteria; phylum Bacillota; class Clostridia; order Oscillospirales; family CAG-272; genus UMGS1696. Next base: position 28,061 of record CAYWFS010000009.1, read on the forward strand.
TCAAAACAAGAGTGGCAGACAAGGCGGTATCCTGCGTTGCAATCGGAACGGGAAAGAGCCTTGAAAACCTCTCCGCAATTCCCGAAGGTGCGATAAACATCTCGAGAGTAAAGCAAAGCTGAAAAGGAAGACCGACAAAATGAATACTTCTCTCACAATATCATCCGCGGAAAGCAGACGTGACTTCTGGAAAAGGTGGGTAAAGCTTCTCATAACGATAGCGGCACAGAATATCATCGTCTACGGAGTCAATCTGCTTGACAATATAATGATAGGTAAGCTCGGTGAAGTGGCGGAGCTTGCAATATCGGGTGTCTTTCTCGTAAACCAAATACAGTTTCTTCTTCAGTCTGTCTGCGGAAGCATATCCGATGGAACAGTAGTCATATGCTCACGCTACTGGGGTGAAAAAGACATCGACAAAATCAAGCGTGCAGGTGCGACCTCGATGCAGTTCGGAGTGATTCTCTCGGGGATTATGATGCTTGCGGTAATTCTTTTTCCCTCCCAGGTGCTTGGACTTCTTACCGACAAGCCGCACGTTATAGCAGAGGGTCAAAAGTACCTCGTTATAGTCGGCTTCACGTACGTGTTCTTTGCGGCTACTCAGGTACTCCTCGGTATACTCCGAAGCGTTGAGACCGCATTCATCGGGTTTATCAACTCCTGTGCGGCATTCGTAATCAATCTCGTGCTGAACTACGCACTTATTTTCGGTCATTTCGGCTTTCCCGCACTCGGAATCAGAGGAGCAGCCGTTGCCACTCTTGTTTCCCGTGTAGCCGAATTTGCGATTGTCGTTGTGTACATTGCATTCTTCGACAAAAAGCTGAATCTCAAGCTTTCGGATTTCTTTAAAACAGACCGTGAAATATCGAAAAAATTCTTCAAGGTCAGTCTGCCCGTTGTATTTTCGGGAGCTTCATGGGGAATTGCAATGTCGCTTCAAACCGCAATTCTCGGAAGACTTACAGACCCCGTTATCTCCGCAAACTCCATCGCATCCACGGTATTCCAGATAATGTCCGTGTTCGTATACGGCTCGGCAACAGCATCCTCCGTCATGATAGGAAAAACGATAGGAGAGGCACGTTCTCTCTCGGACGGAATGAGTGAAGAAAACGCATTCTCACTTCTCAAAAAGGAGCTGAAGCACCGTGTCGGAAGAATGCAGATTATATACCTCGCACTCGGAGTTTTAACCGGACTTGCTATATTCCTCAGCAGAGACTTCATAATAAGCCTGTATGACGTATCCGCCGAAACAAAAGCACTCGCCGCACAGTTCATGTCGGTGCTTTCCGTAACGGTCATCGGAACCTCATATCAAATGACCTGCCTCACCGGTATCGTCAGAGGAGGAGGAGACACAAACTTCGTTTTCTACAACGATATTATTTTCATGTGGTGTCTCGTGCTTCCCTGCTCGTTCCTTGCGGCATTCGTCTTGAAGCTCTCCCCCGTCATGATATTCATAGTCCTCAAATCCGACCAGATAATAAAATGCCTCGTAGCCGTAGTAAAGGTCAACCGCTACAAGTGGATAAAGAAATTCTAGAATAAAGAAAAAAAGAGCCTCGATTCGGGTTAAAAATCGAAGCTCTTTTGTTTTATTTGATTTAACAGCTTACGCCATCTTGTTGAGCATCAGTGTGTACTGGCTCTTCTTGTGAGCGGCGTTGTTCTTGTGGAGAAGACCTCTTGCAACAGCCTGGTCTACGCTCTTAACAGCAGCAGTGTAAGCAACCTTTGCAGCTTCCTTGTCACCGCTTTCAACAGCAGACTTGAACTTCTTGATAGTTGTCTTGAGGGCGGTCTTCGCCATCTTGTTCTGAAGAGTCTTTACGGAAATAACTTTAACACGCTTTTTAGCGGACTTAATGTTCGGCATTTTTTTGTCTCCCTATTTTATAATTTATACGACTTATTTTCGTATATCAACGTCCGTCGCGCCTGAGAGGGTACGCAGAGGGACAATATCATACACTCTAAGATTTTATCACGTTTCGTTCCGAATTGCAATACCTTTGAAAAAAAAATCGAGGTAATTTTATTCAAATATCGTCGTTTCACGTCTTACGATATTATCACCTTAGAACAGACACTCGAAAAAGCAAAAGGCTTATTATAAAATAAGGTGATTATATTATTTGACACGGATTTTTTTCTTTTTTCGATTGCATTACCCTGCTTTGCGTGATATAATATTTATTATGATGTCGTATTATAATTTTCATACATCTATTGATTATATCTATAATACATCCGATATTTTAACTTTTACCGATTACGGAGAAAGGGTTAAACATGACCACGGAAAACAAAAAAGCAAATCAAAGCGAAAAAAGCACCTTCCTCGGCTCATTTTACGAGATACTCGAAATGATAGGTGCGACCACCGTATGCGTAATGCTCTTTTTTGCATTTATAGCAAGGCTGAACGTAGTTGACGGTATATCCATGCAAAACACTCTGCATGACGGAGAATATCTCATCGTCTCAGACCTGTTCTACACACCGAAAGCGGGAGATATTGTCATAATCCACGAAATAGACGCAGAGCCTTACACCGACCCTCTTGTAAAAAGAGTAATTGCGGTTGGAGGACAGACTGTTGACATAGACTTCTCAACATGGACCCTCACGGTAGACGGAGAGGTTGTTGAGGAGCCTTACAGATATGTTGACGAATCCTCCTACCTTCTCACAGCAGAATATTCTTTCCCGATAACCGTCCCCGAAAACGAAATATTTGTTATGGGAGACAACCGAAACCACTCCGCCGACAGCAGACAGATCGAAATTCAAACGATAGACGAACGCTGTGTAATCGGACGTGCCATTGCGAGAATATTCCCTCTGAACACCTTTGAGATATTCAAAAATCCCTATGCAAACTAAGCTGACAAGAGAGGATTTCACCGCAAATATACGCTCTCGTTTTTCGGGAGAGGCAATGAGACTTTTACTTGAGCAGACAGAGCGTTTTTATTCCTGCAATGTCAAGACCTCTCACAATTATGTCGTGGGAGATTCGGTTATCCTCAAAAAAGGTACGTTTATGCACGGCATTCCGAGTCGTTTCGGTGACCTTACCTCATTTGAGTGGGTACTCAACAACGGATTTGTTGCCGTTGACATTACACGTGAAACCACCACGCACAAGATAAAAAACAGCATCGGAATGTGGAAAATCGGAGAAGAGACCTCTTTACGCGACTATATCGAGACCTACAGCGGCTCTACACTTACTTATTCCGTTGGCAGAGGACCGAGCGGAAAAGAGCATACGATTCTTGTGCCGTACAGGAAATTCGATGAGGTAACGGAACGTCTCATGAATGACGAGAGCATATGGACGTACCGTTGCGAATGTACAAAGGAGGTACGCTTCCTGCCGAATCTTGTCGCCGACAATGTGCAGATAGGATTTATTCTCGATATGTCCTCACCCGAAGCCCGTGAAATGGCAAAAGCGGATGTGTGGGACACCTCTCTTTCTCCCGAGGTATTAAAAGACTTCACGGATTCACGCTATTACGAAACCTTTTTGAAAGAACGCTTTTCGAGAACTCCCGCAACCACCGACCGTGAAGCCTCGATAATATTCGGACTTCCGTCATGCCTTATCGAGGGTGTGCTTGTAGGGCGACTTATCGAAAAAAACACGGATGCTCTTTCATATATAAAGCAAAGACTTCCGCACTGCTATATCTGCTCCACGGACGGGGTGGTTATCGCAGTCTGAAAAAACGAACAACAAGGAGTATTATTATAAATGGAACAAAGTACATCTAAACCTATTCAGTGGTTCCCGGGGCATATGGCGAAAACACGCCGACTTATCTCCGAAAACCTCTCTCAGGTAGATATAGTTATCGAGCTTCTCGACGCAAGAATACCTAAAAGCTCAAAAAACCCCGAGATAGATAAGCTCACCGCCACAAAGCCGAGACTTACTCTTCTCACAAAATCCTCTCTTGCCTCCCCTGCCGCAACCAACGCATGGATAAAGTATTATTCTTCAAAGACAGACCGCCGTGCGATTGCGATAGACACTGTCACAGGCGAGGGTGTGAAAAATATTGCCCCCGCAGTTCGTGAAATACTTTCGGAAAAGCTGCAAAGATATGCCGATCGTGGTATGAGCGGACGTGCGGTTCGTGCAATGATAGTCGGCATTCCGAATGTAGGAAAATCTTCACTCGTAAACAAGCTCGGCGGAGGCAAGAAAGCAAAGGTTGAAGACAGACCCGGTGTTACTCTTACAAAGCAGTGGGTAACTACAAATATAGGTATTGAGCTTCTCGATATGCCCGGTGTTCTCTGGCCTAAGTTCGATGACCAGAAGACCGGCGAAAACCTTGCATTTACCGGAGCCATCCGTGACGCTATTCTCGACACCGAAGATCTTGCTTCCAAGCTCTGTCTCAGACTTTACAACATAGCACCGAACGAATTTTGTGCAAGATACAAGCTTGACAAAAACGCTCTCGAAGGACTCGGTGCATATGACCTCCTCTGTGCGGTTGCAAAAAAGAGAGGCTTCCTTATCTCCGGTGGAGAGCTGAACACTGAAAGAGCCGCCGACGTGGTTCTCGATGAATTCCGTGAAGCGAAGATAGGCAGAATAACCCTTGAGCTACCTCA
>CAYWFS010000009.1:32810-48294 GCA_964457685.1 uncultured Ruminococcus sp.
AATGTTGCCGCAAATAAAGCCCCCGAAAAGAAAGCTCCCGTGAATGCCGACGTTAAGAGCGAAGAAAAGGCGGATGCGGAATGATAGACCCTTGCTTTGACAAAGAATACGGCGATAATTACGGCATAGTTTGCGGAACGGATGAAGCAGGCAGAGGTCCTCTTGCAGGTCCCGTGGTTGCCGCCGCAGTTGTACTTCCCGAGGGTTGCGTTATCGACGGACTTGACGACTCAAAAAAGCTCACCGAAAAGAAGCGTGAAAAGCTCTACGGTGAAATAATCGAAAAGGCTCTCGCATACGGTATTGCAATGTCCTCCCCCGAAGAAATAGACGAAATGAACATTCTCGCCGCTTCTCTTTATGCGATGAGACGTTCGGTAGACAAGGTTTGCGAAACGGTACGTCCCGATGTTATTCTTGTTGACGGAAACCGCAATACCGACTTCGGAATCCCGTCTGTTCCCGTAGTACACGGAGACGCACTTTCCCTCTCTATAGCCGCAGCCTCCGTACTCGCAAAGGTGACAAGAGACCGACTCATGACGGAGCTTGACGAAAAATATCCCATGTACAACTTCAAAAAGCACAAGGGATACCCCACACCCGAGCATAAGCTTGCGGTATATGAATTCGGTGCGTCGGATATTCATCGTAAGAGCTTTCTCGGATTTCTCGAAAAAGACAAAGAAAAGCTTGAAGCCGCTCTGAAAAAGAAAAACGGCTTATGAAACGACAGGATCTCGGCTACTGCGGAGAAGAAAGTGCGTCTCTCTACCTTATCGAAAAGGGATATGAGGTGCTTGAACGAAGAAAAAGGATAGGACACTCCGAGATAGACATAATAGCACGGGATAAAGACGGAACCACCGTGTTTGTTGAAGTCAAAACAAGACGTATGCTCCCCGAAAACGCAGATTTTTACTCGACTGCCGGTGCGGCTGTAGATGACAAAAAGCAGTCGTATCTCGTTCGTGCGGTCGAGGAATATATGCTTACCCACACGGATGAGTCCGTAAGAATAGATGTTATCGAGGTGTACGCGGACCCGAAATCGGAGTCGTATCATGTATCGAAGCTTATCCACACGGAAAACGCAGTACGCAAAAACGGAAAATTCTCGATGAAGCGAAACAGATACAGATAAGTTTCGTTTCACTGAAAAATATTACGCAGAACGATACCAGACAGAATTTATGAGGTGAATTATGAAATTTTTTGACCTTCATTGCGACACGGCAGACGTTATCTTCTTCGACAACAAGGAGCTTTATTCAAACGACTGCCATGTTTCTCTCGAAAAAGCGGCAGACCTTGACAAATACGTTCAGCTGTTTGCGGTGTTCACTTCCGACACCTTCACCGACGGCGAGGGCTACGAGTATTTTCTGAAGATAAGAGAAAAATTCCTCTCCGAATGCGAAAAAAACGGTGTTCGTATGATATACACCGCCGAAGACCTCGAAGCCTTTGAAGCCTCGGACGAAAAGCTTGCCGCCATTCTCACCGTTGAGGACGCACGCATTCTTGACGGAAAAATCGAGCGTGTAAAGGAGCTTTACGACCTCGGAGTTCGTGTAATGACCCTGCTTTGGGGCGGAGACACATCCATCGGCGGCTCTCACAATACCGAAAACGGGCTTACGGAGTTCGGTCGTGCGGCAGTCGAAGAAATGGCAAAGGTCGGAATTATTCCCGATATTTCCCACGCTTCATTCAAATCCGCCGACGAAATAATGGACATATGCGAAAAACACGGTGTCTCTCCTATCGCAACACATATGAACTCCTACTCCGTCTGCCCTGTTTCGAGAAACCTCACGGACGACAGACTTCTCCGACTTGAAAAGCTTGGCGGTATTGTCGGTGTGTCTCTCTGCCCTCCGCACCTGAAGGACGGCTGTGAAGCGAGCGACTCACTCACACTTGACGCTATAGTTCCGCATTTCAAGCACTATTCAGACCTCACAAACAACCGTGTATGCTTCGGATGTGATATGGACGGCACAAATCTACCCGGAGACATAAGCGGTCTCGACGGCATTCCGGACGCTGTGAAGCTTCTTCAAAAGAACGGCTTCAACGAAGAACAGCTGAGAGGCATTACCTACGACACCGCATACGATTTCATGAAGAAAAATCTCCCCCATGACCGAAAGTGAGGACGACAGCATGAAGTATATCAGCACAAGAGACACGTTGGCAAAACCGAGAGAGCTTACCTCCGCACAGGCTATCCTTGAAGGCATTCCCACAGACGGCGGACTTTTCGTCCCCACAAATATTCCCAGAATTTCGGCAGGGGATTTCGATGCTCTCACTCACATGAATTACCCCGAAAGAGCGGCATACGTTCTCGCCAAATTCCTTGATGACTTCGACCTCGACGAGCTGTACGAGGACTGCGAAAAAGCATATTCCACATCACGTTTTTCTCCGTCACCCGCAAACATAAAGTCTCTGTCCGGCGGAATTTACGCACTTGAGCTTTGGCACGGAAACACCGCTTCATTTGAAGATATAGCGGAAAGTCTCCTGCCGTATCTCATAAAGAGGGCAAGAAAAATAGTCGGGGAGGATAAAACCGTACATCTTCTGACCGCAACAACGGGTGACACGGGAAAAGCCGCACTTGACGCTTTCTGCGACACAAACGGCACAAAGGTAACTGTATTCTATCCCGAAAACGGTGTAAGTGAGCTTCAAAAGCTTCAAATGCAGACCTCACTCGGAAAAAACATATACGTCTCCGCAGTAAGAGGAAGCTTTGACGATGTGCAGTCTGGAGTAATAACTCTGCTTTCAAGCGAAAGAGTTCGTGCCGCCGCAGAAGCAAAGGGATATATCCTCAGCTGTGCAGGTTCACTCAACTGGGGTGTTATCGCCGCACAGACAGTTTGCTATATCTCCGCATATTGCGACCTGTGCAATTCGGGAGAAATCGTCATGGGAGACCGTGTGAACCTTGCCGTACCATGCGGAAGCTTCGGAGGTCTTATTTCCGCTTACATCGCACTGAAAATGGGACTTCCCATCGACCGTATCATATGTGCCGCAAACTCAAACGACACTGCCGCAAAATTCATAAACAACGGTATCTACGACCGCAGACGTAAAGCAGAGCAGACAATAAGCTCCTCTATCGACATAGTAGTTCCATCGAACATAGAGCGTCTTATATATATCCTCGGAGGCTCCGCATTAACGTCCGATTTTGCCGAGCAGCTCTCTCGAAAGGGATATTACACCGCTCCCGCCGACCTTACAGACGAAATAAAGAAATATTTCTCCGCATATTCCGTAAGCGAGGATGACACAATGGCGGAAATCTACCTCGAATACGAAAAAGACGGCTATCTTCTCGACCCTCATACCGCTGTGGCTCTCGGAAGCACGGTAAAGCTCCGTCTCGACACGGGAAACGTAAAGAAAACGGTAATCGCCTCCACCGCAAGTCCGTATAAGTTTGCTTCTTCTGTGTGTGACGCACTCGGTATACTCTCGGGAAAGGATATTTTCGAGACGGCGGACATTCTCTCCGAAAAAACAGGCACACCCATCCCCTCATCGATATCGGAAGCTCGTGACAGAGAGGCTCGATTCCGTGAGGTCATAAACAGAGGCGAAATGTACGACCTCATATTCGATTCGTAATGGCACTTTACGTTATGGCAGACCTCCACCTTTCAACCGAAACCGACAAGAAAATGGACGTGTTCGGCTCAAGATGGCAGGGATACATGGACAAGATAGAAAAAAGGTGGAACGCAATCGTCGAGGACGGAGATACGGTGGTCGTTCCGGGAGATATATCGTGGGCAATGAAGCTTGAAGAAGCAAAAGGAGACCTCACGTTTCTCGAGAGGCTTAACGGCAAAAAGCTCATCTCAAAGGGAAACCACGATTTCTGGTGGGCAAGCGAGAAAAAAATGACGGATGCATTCCTTTCGTGGGGGCTGTCGAGCATAGGTCTGCTTCACAACAATGCATACGTCTGCGATGACTTCGTTCTGTGTGCGTCAAGAGGTTGGTATGTCGAGCCGAAAATGCAGGGCAAGGTTTTCGATACGGACTACGAAAAAATTGTGGCAAGAGAATGCGGACGACTTAAGCTCTCTCTCGACTGCGGTCATGCTCTCTCGGGTGAGCTTGAAACTCTTGTGTTTCTTCACTTTCCTCCCGTGTTCGGTGACTTCGTTTGCAGACCGATAATCGACACTCTGCACGAGTATGGTGTACGCCGACTCCTATTCGGACACATCCACGGAAGCTATCGTATTCCGCCGTCATTTGAATACGAAGACATAAAAATGGAAATAATATCCTCCGATTACCTCGATTTTTACCCAAAAAAGATAAAATAAACATCAATTCACAGAAAATTCAAATACTTTCCCCATAAATATTATTGACATTCCTACTAAATAATTGTAAAATATAAAAAGCTATGCGGTATAACGCTCACATTGTGTCCGTCTCCATATCGCACAGAGGTTTATGACCCACAAAAAATTAACTCAGTTACATAAATTCGAAGGAGATACAGAAAAATGAGCCTGAAAACACAGGAAACTATCGCTCCGAACCAGCAGAAGATCACGTTTGACGTTGATCACGCAACATTTGAAAATGCGATAAACAAGGTTTACAAGAAATCCGCAAAGAATATCACAATCCCCGGCTTCCGTAAGGGTAAAGCTCCCCGTGCCATCATCGAAAAGATGTACGGTAAGGAAGTATTCTACGAAGACGCTATAAACGAAGTTATTCCCGATGCTTATACAGAAGCTATGGCTGACGAAAAGAGAGTTGTTGTAAGCCGTCCCGAATTCGACGTTGTTTCCATCGACGAAAACGGTGTTGTTCTCACAGCTACTTACTTCACAAAGCCCGAAGTTGAAATCGCAGACTACCTCGGAATTGCCGTTGAACGTCCCGTTTCCCACGCTACAGAAGAAGAAGTTGAAGAAGAACTCAAGAGAGTTCAGCAGAGAAACTCCCGTATGATCGAAGTAAGCGACCGTGCCGCTCAGAACGAAGACCTCGTTACAATCGACTTTGAAGGCTTTGTTGACGGCGTTGCATTTGAAGGCGGTAAGGCTGAAGGTCACCAGCTCAAGCTCGGTTCCGGTCAGTTCATCCCCGGCTTTGAAGACCAGGTTGCAGGCCACAATATCGGCGAAGACTTCGACGTTAACGTAACATTCCCCGAAGATTACCACGCAGCTGAACTTGCAGGTAAGGAAGCTGTATTCAAGTGCCACCTCCACGAAATTAAGTTCACTGAGCTTCCCGCTCTCGACGACGATTTCGCAAAGGACGTATCCGAATTCGATACACTCGACGAATACAAGGCTGACATAAAGGCTAAGGCTGAAGCTGCTCACTCCAAGCACGCTGACAACCACGTTGACGAAGCTCTTATCAAGGCTCTTATCGAAAAGCTCCAGGGCGACATCCCCACCTGCATGTTCGATAACGAAACCGAAAACCTCGTTCGTGACTACGACAACAGACTCAGAATGAACGGTCTCGACCTCAAGACATACTTCCAGTACACAGGCATGGATCTCGACAAGCTCAGAGCTCAGATGAGACCCGATGCAGAACGTCAGGTTAAGACACGTCTTGCACTCGAAAAGATTGCAGCTCTCGAAAACCTCGTTGCTTCCGAAGAAGAAATCGCAGACGAATACAAGCGTCTTGCTGAACTCTACGGTATGGAAGAAGACAGAGTTAAGAGCGTTGTTGACTCCGAAGCAGTAGCTGAAGACCTCAAGGTTAAGAAGGCTATCGAACTCGTTCGTGAAAAGGCTGTTGTAACAGAAGTTGAACACGACGAGCATACACACGACGCTGAATAATTATTTTTGACTGACTAAGCCGCTGCCGGGAATGAATCTCAGGTGGCGGTTTTGCCTATTTCCGATAAAGTGCGTGATTATTTCGTATACTCCCGTGCTTTGCGGTAATATAATATTAAAGAATCCGTAAAATACCCAAGGAGGTAAATAAAATGGCACTTGTACCTATGGTAGTGGAACAGACAAGCAGAGGCGAGCGTTCCTACGATATATACTCAAGACTTTTAAACGACAGAATTATCTTCCTCGCAGATGAAGTTAACGATGCTACCGCTTCTCTTGTAGTTGCACAGCTTCTCTATCTCGAGGTTGAAGATCCCGACAAGGATATTTCCCTTTACATCAACTCCCCCGGAGGCTCCATCACTGCCGGAATGGCAATATACGATACGATGAACTACATCAAATGTGATGTTTCCACGATCTGTATCGGTATGGCGGCATCTATGGGTGCGTTCCTTCTTTCCGCCGGCACAAAGGGCAAAAGACTTGCTCTCCCGAACAGCGAAATCATGATTCATCAGCCCCTCGGCGGTATGCAGGGTCAGGCTACCGATATTAAGATTCATGCAGATCGTATCCTCAAAACAAGAGACACCCTCAACTCCATCCTTGCCGCAAATACAGGTAAGTCCATTGACGTTATCGCAAGAGATACCGAGCGTGACAACTTCATGTCTGCCGCAGAAGCTCTTGAATACGGACTTATCGACAAGGTCATTGACAAGAGACCTTAAATCCCATAATCCATTCAATCGAAAGGGACACTCCAAATGCCTCAAACAACTAACAACAACGGACGTATGAGAGTAAAACGCGGTTGCTCATTCTGCGGAAGAACAGAGGAGCAGGTCGAATTCCTTATTCCCTCCCCCACAGGTCTTTATATCTGCGACAAGTGCATAGACGCTTGCAACGATATTATTTTCGACCACTTCTCCGATGAGCATGACGAAATGGGTCACGCTTCCCTTGAAGACGGTTCTCTCCCGAAGCCCATGGAAATAAAGGCTACTCTCGACGAATATATCATCGGTCAGGACAACGCAAAAATAGCTCTCTCAGTAGCAGTTTATAACCACTACAAGAGACTTATCCAGAAGGATGCGAAGCTGAAGCTTGATAACGCAAAGAAGAACAAGAAGGACTCAGACGAAGCCGTAGACGACGGTGTAGAGCTTCAGAAGAGCAACGTGCTTCTTATCGGTCCCACAGGTGTAGGTAAGACCTTCCTTGCTCAGACACTTGCCAAGACCCTCAAGGTTCCCTTTGCAATCGCAGACGCTACCACACTCACGGAAGCCGGATATGTAGGTGAGGACGTTGAAAATATCCTCCTCCGTCTCATTCAGGCTGCCGACTACGATATCGAGCTTGCCGAAAGAGGTATCATATACATCGACGAAATTGACAAGATTGCAAGAAGAAGTGAAAACCGCTCCATAACAAGAGATGTATCCGGCGAAGGCGTTCAGCAGGCTCTCCTCAAGATTCTCGAGGGTACTGTTGCCGATGTTCCTCCTCAGGGCGGAAGAAAGCACCCGAACCAGGAATTTATCCACATCAATACCGAGAACATCCTCTTTATCTGCGGCGGTGCTTTCGATACACTCGACCAGCTCATCGAACAGCGTAAGGGCAAATCCGTACTCGGTTTCGGCGGTGAGATAAAGAAAAAGGAAGAAAAAATGCAGGAGAATATCTTCAAGGAAGTCTCCGCACACGACATAGTAAAGTTCGGTATCATTCCCGAGCTTGTAGGTCGTCTTCCCGTTATCGTCGGACTTGAAAATCTCGATACAGATGCTCTTGTCCGTATTCTCTCCGAGCCTAAAAACTGCCTTGTAAAGCAGTACAAGAAGCTCTTTGAAATGGATGACGTTGAGCTTGAGTTCACACCCGAGGCTCTCCGTGCAGTGGCAAGCCGTGCAATCGAAAGAAATACCGGTGCAAGAGGTCTCCGCTCCATTCTCGAAGAAACAATGACAAACCTCATGTTCACACTTCCCTCCCGTACAGATGTAGCCAAGGTTACCATCACCGAGGACTGCATAAACGGCAAGGGCGAACCCGAATATACTCTCAAATAACAGCAAAATCAAAGGACAGTCGAAAAAAACGGCTGTCTTTTTTTATTAAAGCAGGATTAAGGCTTTCTTAAAGTTTGAAAATACGATTGTTTTTGACACACTTTCATGCTATAATTAAAGAAAAAAACATCAAGGAGACACACAATGAGAGCCTTTATTAACTCCGTGGATTCGCTTCCGATACTCCTCAAGGTAATACTCGCAATCCCCGCACTCGACATAATCTGGGACATATACAGAATCGTTTGTGCGATTGATGAGAAAAACACATGGGGACTGATTGTTGCAGTGATACTCTGCTTCGTTCCGATAACATGGATAATAGATATTGTATTTATCCTCATGAAAGGAAACGTGTGGAGATATACCGCATAATTTTGTGAAAAAATTTCGGAAATCCCCTTGACAAATCCGCCGCTGTGTGGTATAATATCATACGTCAGCGAGGGAACACCTTCGATGAATGCGGAAGTGGCGGAACTGGCAGACGCGCACGTTTGAGGGGCGTGTGGTTCACACCATACGGGTTCAAGTCCCGTTTTCCGCATAGAGCAGGTTCAGAAATGAATCTGCTTTTTTGTTTTTTCTTCATATTTTTCGCTGTTTTCCGAGTTTGATTGTATCCGTAATAAATTTTTTCTCGCATAATTGTCTTTTCTCACAAATCCCACTTGATTTTTATTGCGTTATCATATATAATATTACAAATAACTACTATATAATATATGAAAGTGAGGTCTCAACATGAATCTGACAATTGCAAATTCTCCGATCAGTATTTTTACCATAGTCAGCCACGGCTACGATGACGCAGCAGACGAGCTTGTAAAATACATTCGCTTAGCTACGGGAATAATTCTTCCTCTCGAAAGAGACAGCAAGCCGAACCGACACGAGATTCGCTTGGGTTCCCCTGCCGATGTCTGCAAAAGACTGAAGCTTGACGGAATCACGAACGACGGCTTTGTTTTAAAGGTCGCTCTCGGCAATCTTCTCATTCGTTCAAACACGGAAAAGGGGGTAAACAACGGAGTTTACGAATTTCTTCACCGTGTACTCGGCTGGAGATTTCTTTGCAAAGACGTTGACTTCCTTTCAGACCCTGACGCAGACGTTGCCCTGCCCGACGGATACACCTACAGCTTCAACCCCGTGTACGAATACCGCAAAAGCGACTGGGTATTTGCTCAGGATGAAGCGTGGATGGCGAAAAACCACATAAACCACAACGATTTTCACTGGACTCGCTTTGTACATACCCTTGCGGAGCTTGCCGAAACTCATGACCAATCTACTCAGCCCTGTCTCAGCGATGAAAGCGTGTACGAAAAGGTTCTTGCAAACGTAAGACGCATCCTCGACAACGAACCTGACTGCAAGATAATATCGGTATCACAAAACGACAACTGTAACCCCTGCAAGTGTGAAAAATGCCTTGCAACGGACAAAGAGGAAGGCTCTCCCTCCGGAACTCTGCTTCGTTTTGTCAACAGAATAGCGGACGAAATACGAGACGACTACCCCGACGTTTCCGTTGATACCCTCGCATACCAGTACACAAGAAAGGCACCGCTCATCACACGACCGAGAGACAACGTGATAATCCGCCTCTGCTCTATAGAATGCTGCTTCCGTCACCCTCTCGACGATGAAAGCTGTGAAGTCAATGCGGCGTTCAAGCACGACCTCATCGAATGGAGCAAGATTTCCAAACGGCTCTACATTTGGGACTATGTGACGGATTTCTGCCACTATGTACCGCCTTTCCCGAACCTCAGCGTTCTCAGACGGAATCTCGAATTTTTCGCAGACCACAACGCAGTCGGAATGTACCCCGAGGGAAATTACCAGTCGGCAAGCGGTGAATTCGGTGAGCTTAGAGCATATCTTCTCGCCCGTTCAATGTGGGATCCGCACATGAGCGATGATGAGTATGAAGCATTAAAGAACGATTTTCTGAGAGGCTACTACGGCAGTGGCTGGGAATACGTCTCGAAATTCATCGACTTCACCGAAAAGGAGTCCGACGGTCACCACATGAGCATATGGATTTCCCCCTTCGACCTTATTTCGAGAGAGGTCTACGAAGCTCATGAAGCCGAAATAGACTCTTGGTGGGAAACGGCATACTCCCTTGCAAACGAAAAGGAAAAGGAACGACTCGACCGCTCCGTAATGCAGTGGGAAATAGTGAAGCTGTACCTTCACCCGAACGAAGAAGACGGAAAACACTTTGCTGAAAAGCTCCGAAAATACGGTGTCCGCCTGCGTGAATGCGGTGAAATAAAGCCCTCCCCCGACTTCTCCCTCCCACCGAGTGAATGGGTAGGATGAAAATGATAAAAGCTCTACTGTGTGCTTTGAAAATATGCACATCGGCAGAGCTTTTTTATATTGCAAGCTTATCTGTAAAATAAGGTAGGCATTTATTTCCACCTTATATTTTTGCTCAAAAAAATGCTTTTAAGGTCAAAAATCGACTGTTATCCGAATATGATTATACCAAAGTTATCATGTTCTGTCAATATTTATATTGGAAATAAATGCCTACTTTTTTTGACAAAACCGCTTTTTCCCGACTGTTTAAATCCGATATATTCAGCCTTCTTCAGCTTGAATATAAATATTTTTACAGAGAGGAAATATCATGAAAGCAAAGAAAATCGTTTCTTCTGTTCTCGCAGGTCTTATGCTGACAAGCACCGCAATAACACCCATAGCTGCCGCAGAAAAAGGAACTGCGTATACAGATGACAACGGCCACTGGCACTATGAGCCGCTTGAACAGGGAACGTATTCAAACGGCGGATACACTATCGACAAGGTATCCTATCCCGAAAACGGTCCCGATGAGCTTGACAGCATTCTGAACGAACAGGAAAGAGGTCAGTCCTACTCTTGGTCTATGGCAGAGGGTGGAGACTACATCTACATCGGAACCTGCTACAATTCCACATTCTACATATATCACAATGCATTAATGAGTGCATTGAAATCTGCGGGTGTAAAAAATGCGGACAAGGCAGCTGAAGATATTATCGAAGTTGTTTTCGGTGTAGACGCGTTTGACGAAACCAAATTCGCAGACTGGGATCCCGTAATCATATCCGTAAACAAGTACACCTACGAGGTTGAGGTGGTTTTCCGTGAGTCCGACCTTCGTGCAGACATGACAGCAAACCCCGAAAATCATACAGACTACAAGGATAAGTTTACATATTATCAGGCTATGGGCGGCTATATCAACTACATTTCCGGATACCGTATGGCAGTTGAATTTAACGGTAAGATATATTTTGCCGGAATGGGAAATCCTACAGCTACCCTTGTTGAAGTAGATCCCGAAACAAACACAGCAAAGATAGCATATGCCGAAAAAATCACGAGCATCTCTCCCACAGTGGGTCATGAAGGCGAAAAGGTAGCAAACGGAGTACACGGTCTCGTTGAATATGACGGTCAGCTTCTCATGTGTCTCGCAACCTCCGACTATGACGATGACGGAGAATACTCTCCCGGCGGCATAATCGTAGCTTCCGATGACCCGACAAAGGGACTTGACAACTGGGATATAATCGCAGACCAGGATGACTTCGACGGACTCCCGGCAGTTCTACAGACAGACGGTCTTAACGGTGGCGGTATTTGGGACATAATCGAATACAACGGCTACCTTTATGTAACCATCGTTACCGACACAACAGACCTTTCCACGGGCGAAATCAACAAGCAGGGATTCGCTATGTACCGTGGCGAAAAGGATGCCGACGGTGACTTCACATGGACTCAGGTAGTTGGCGACAACAGTGAAGCAAAAATGCCGTTCGGTATGGGTATTGAATATTCCATGAGCTGTAACCTCTGGACATATGAGGCTGAAGACGGAAACGAATACCTTTACCTCGGCACATACAACGACCCTATGCTTGACCTCAATGCCGCTTTTGCACAGAACGACTATGAGCTTCTTTATAACGACCTCGACCACTCGATATATCTCTATCGTATGGACGAAAACGAAAACTTCGAACAAATCGGCGGTAAGGATGACAACCCCGAATTCCCCGACGGTCCCATAGGAAATCTCGGTGCCGGTCTCGGAAACAACTCCAACCAGTATGTATGGCGTTACGGTGAACACGACGGCGAGCTTCTGATAGGCACATACGACACCTCCTCTCTGACATACATTTTCACACAGATAACCGACGGTCAGATAGACGAAGTTGATATGGATGAGCTTGAAGCACGCTCCGACAAGGCAATCACAGCACTTCTCGCAATTCTTGGTCAGGCAGAAGATTCTCCTTGGAACGCAATTCTCGACAAGTATCTCTTCAACAAAGTACTCCACACAATTTATACAGATCTTTGCTCCGCTCTTTCTGCCATAACAGAGGGCAAAAATCCTGTTCCCACATACCGTGAAAAGCTTGAAGAATGGGAAGAAATAAAGGAAAAGATATACGATCTTCTAGCTCCCAAAGCAAGAAGCGTAAACTACGACCTTGTTGATATGATTCTTGAATATGAGCTTGAATCCACACCCGTGACTTGCTCTACAGATGAAGAATATGACGATTACGTTGCAAAAACACGCAGAGGCATCATAATCAACCTCGACAAATACAAGGAACTTATACTCAAAGCCATCACTCCCATAATGGACGGTGTTGACTCCGTATTTGAAACACTCTCTCCCATAGTTTACTACTTCGGTGTAAGCTATTACGGTCAGCAGGCAGAACGCGGTTTTGACCTTCTTATCTCGAATGACGGCGTTAACTTCGACGCACTCACACGAGACGGATTCGGTTCCGGAAACAACCACGGTCTTCGCACCATTGAATCAACCGATGTCGGTGTATTCTTCGGCACAGCAAACCCCTTCCAGGGAACTCAGCTTTGGTTAATGCAGGGCGAAAACGATACTGCAAAGTACTATGCTGTTCTTGATGCAAACGGCGGAAGCTTCGGAGGAAACGCTACTCTTAAAATAGCAGGCGAAACAGGCTCCTCCGTAACAAGTCACGACAGCTACAAGGAACCCACCAGAAGCGGCTACGACTTTATCGGCTGGGCAACAACCTCCGACGCTACAGAAGCCGGCGAAAATATTGTATTCGGTGACGCAACAATAACATACTATGCAGTATGGCAGCTCTCCGAAAACAAAGATCCCGAAACAAATCCCGATCCCGATGATAACAAGGACAACAACGACAATAATAACAACACCGGCGATAACGAAAACAAGAACGATAAGATGACCTCCGAGGACTACACCTACGTTCTCAATTCCTTAGCTCAAGCTCGTTACAGCCGTAATGACGTTGTATTCATTGCTGACGACTGCGGCGGTAAGGTTGCAGGCAAAAACGGCATAAAGCAGGACAAGCTCAGCTACGTTGTTATGGACGGCTCATACATAAGCTATGTTCCCTCCGTTATAGTTGCCGCTGACTACGAATTTTCTTACTGGTATTCGCCCGAAACCGAAAAGACATACACAAGCAACGAAATCATCAACATGGCAATATATGATGACATAACATTTATTGCTGTAAGCACACCTGCAAGCATTTCTCCGGCAATCCCTCAGATAGGTGCAGAGGAATCCACAGTTCCTTCCGTAAGCAGTCCCGAGCTTGACACTGTAAACAACTACGCTTATCTCACAGTTCAGGATGAGGTAAAGCCCGATGAAGCTATCACCCGCGGAGAGGTTGCTACACTTCTCTTCCGTCTTCTCACAGAGGAATC
Source organism: uncultured Ruminococcus sp. (assembly GCA_964457685.1). Classification (GTDB taxonomy): domain Bacteria; phylum Bacillota; class Clostridia; order Oscillospirales; family CAG-272; genus UMGS1696. The sequence goes on from CAYWFS010000009.1 coordinate 46,525, forward strand.
CCGTGAAGCTTTCTGGTGCAGAACCAACGATTTCTCCGATGTTTCGGGAAGCCATCCCATGAATACGGCAATATCCACAATCGCCAACGCAGGTATAATAAACGGATACCCCGATGGAACATTCCGTCCCGATGACGTTATTACCCGTGCAGAATTTGCTTCCGTAATGTCAAAATTCACAGAAGCAACAGGCGAAAGCATTTCATTCACCGATACCACAGACCACTGGGCAGCAGATGTTATTTCACGCATTGCTTCCGCAGGTTGGATAAACGGCTACGGTGACGGCTCTTTCCGTCCCGACGGTCTTATCACTCGTGCAGAGGCGGTAAAGATACTCAATTCCGCAACAAACCGTACATCTTACGAAACTGTCGGCGAATGGTCTGATGTTTCCGAAGACGCATGGTATTACGGCGACATTCAGGCAGCTGCTGCGGGAACACTTCCCTCATGGAATCTTCTCGAAAGCCCTCTGAATCTCTTCTATTTCGCTGTAATAAAGTAATTTAATAACAAAGCAGGCGATATTCGATGGGATGTCGTCTGTTTTGTATTTTCGAGAAAAAGCTGCGACTTCCACTCAAAAAAATCCTGCGTGCAGGCTCAAAAAAAGTATGATATTGTATGGAAAAATGACATTAAATATGCTATAATACTATCAGATTTTCCGAGTACGTTTTTCCCTTTGCCGTGCGAAAACATAGCTTGCGGAGGGATGCCCGGAACAAAACAAAGGAGATATAAACATGAGCAATGTACGTCCCGAATCCATGGCACGTATCACAACCAAAGAGCTTGCTGATGCGTTCATTGATGAGCAGGTAAAGGCAGTAAGAGCACAGGTCGGAGACAAGAAGGTTCTTCTCGCTCTCTCGGGCGGTGTAGACTCATCGGTTGTAGCAGCTCTTCTTATCAAGGCGGTAGGCAAGCAGCTTGTATGTGTACACGTTAATCACGGTCTTATGCGTAAGGGTGAGAGCGAGCAGGTCATCGAGGTCTTCAGAAATCAGATGGACGCAAACCTCATCTACGTTGACGCAACCGACCGTTTCCTCGACCTTCTCGCAGGAGTAGCGGAGCCTGAAAAGAAAAGAAAAATCATCGGCGGCGAATTCATCAAGGTATTTGACGAAGAAGCCTCCAAGCTTACCGGTATAGAATTCCTCGCACAGGGAACAATCTACCCCGACATCCTCGAATCCGACGGAGTAAAGGCTCACCACAACGTAGGCGGTCTTCCCGAGGACATGAAGATGGAGCTTGTAGAGCCTGTAAAGCTTCTCTACAAGGACGAGGTTAGAGTAGTCGGAGAGGCTCTCGGTCTTCCCCACAGCATGGTATACCGTCAGCCGTTCCCGGGTCCCGGACTCGGAGTACGTTGCCTCGGAGCTATCACAAGAGACAGACTTAATGCCCTCCGTGAAGCCGACGCTATTCTCCGTGAAGAGTTCGACAAGAACGGTCTCGCAGGCAAGGTATGGCAGTACTTCGTTGCTGTTCCCGACTTCAAGAGCGTAGGAGTTCGTGACGGCAAGAGATACGAAGGATGGCCCGCAATCATCCGTGCTGTAAACACAACAGACGCAATGACCGCAACCATCGAGGAGATTCCGTATGCCCTCCTCCACCACATCACCGACCGCATAACCCACGAGGTAGAGGGAATCAACCGCGTAGTAATGGACCTCACCCCGAAGCCGATCGGCACTATCGAGTGGGAATAATTTCGTAAGGTCACTTTCTCGGCTGTAGAGCCGTAAAAGTTGC
>CAYWFS010000010.1:0-11111 GCA_964457685.1 uncultured Ruminococcus sp.
AAAGAGTTTGGGTACATATCGGTCGAGGGATTATTTTTATTTACGGATTTTTTCTATCAGCTCAAGCTTTCTTCGTGAGGAGCTGTATGCAAGACGTATGTCTCCGAGGGTTTCGGCACAGCTTTCGAGGTCACATAGCACCTTGTACTGCATATAGTAGGGCAAAGAAGGGGAAAGTGAAAGCTCGCGTAGTTTCTTTTGAGCTTCGAGAGTGTGTTCCTCCGCTGTCAGAGCAAGAGCAGATAGGTGTTTGTCGTAGAATGAGCCTTTGACAAACGTAAACACGGGCTTTTCTCCGTTTTTTATCTGTTTCAGTGAGATGAAATATTCCACAATTACGGACGGAACATATTCGCATATGCTTGAGGTTGACGATATTGCATCGGGAATATTTTCTCCCGTGGATGAGGCGATAAGCTCACGGTAGAATGCCGCCGCTTTAGCAATGGAATCACCGCAATATATTGAGCGTGCGGAGTAGCTTACAGCCATGTCAAGGTCGCCGAGTGCGTTTTTCATATCAAACTCCTCCGCTGACGCTATTGCCGTCATCATGTACGAAGAAGCAAGTATCATTGCTATCTCATCGTCTGCGGCAGAAGCGGAAAGAGTGGCACATATTTCCTGACATTCCCTGTATTTTTTGAGCTTGAATTTTTCCTTTAGCTTTTCAATGACCGTGAGCTTTAAAAATCTGCTTTCATCGGCGGAATTTGACGAAAAGAAATATCCCGCAGGTGTGTCCAACTTGTCCGCAATGTACAGCAGTGTGCGAACAGAGGGAGACGCACTTCCGTTTTCGATGAGACTGAGCATATTTCGTGTTATTTTGTCTCCGGCAAGCTCCTTTTGAGTAATGCCTTCCTTTACACGAAGCTCACGAATCTTTTGACCTATGCGACTGTCAATATCGTGTGAATCAGTGTTTTTTATCATGCTCCCCACCATGTTCCACACCGTACTTTGAGTCCATATCGGAGAGCTTCTTTGATACCTGTTCCGTTACGCAGTGACTGTAATAATCTATTCTGTCGCTCATTTCGTCGTTTCTGCTTTGTATCTTCTGCATAAGTGAGTTGATTTCGTAGCTGATTCCCGAGATGCCGGTCTCTATCTCACGCATACAGTTTTCTATGTTGGAGTGAAGAGCCGCACTTACAGACGAAAGAAGCTCACTTGCGGTTTCGGACAGTCTTTCTCTGATGTAAGACGCTTCTTCTTCGGTTTCACTGCGTATTTTCGATACAGCTGTATCACATTCCTTTATTTTCTGTTCGCATTCTTCATCCGCCTGAGCTAACATACGAGCCGCATCCTCTTTTGCTTTCTGTATAACTGAGTCTGCGTCACGGTTCGCACTTATCATAATGTCACCAAGACCCGAGCTTATTCTGTCGTACATGGCAACCTTAAAAGCAGGTGAATTTTTGTCGGTCGGGTCACCGAGGTTGTTTATGTCGTATTTTGCGGCAGGAATAAGGTTTTCGATTTCCGTGCGGTCGGCGGTATCGTCTTCGTCACCCTCGTGGATTTTTTCTCTGACTGCCTTTTCCGTCATGAGTATGCTTATTTTTCTGTCTCTTTCTTCAAGCTCTTTTTTCAGGCGAACACATTCCTCATCAGGTGCAGCTGTAGCTGTGTTTTTTGCCTGTAAAAGCTCCTCTTTCAGCTTGTCGCATTCTTCACGCAGTAGAATGAGTTCGTTTTCCTTTTGTTCGCAGGCTTCGGTCGCCTTTGCAAGATTCTTTTCCGCCGTGAATTTTGTGTCGAGTGCGATATTCAGCTCATCTTTTACTCTGTCACGTTCTGCTGTCAGCTTTTCAATAGATGTCGAGTATTCAGAGCATTTTTCTTCTTCTGATGCAAGACGGTTGTTAAGACTGTCAAGCTGATTACCGCTCTCGGCAAGCTGTTCCTTTAATTCGTCAAGCTCCTGTTCGTGGGCAAGAGATGCGTCCTCAAGCTCGGTTTTCAAGCTTTCGTTCTCTGCCTTTGTGTCTTCGAGAGCCTTTTCCAGCTCCTCTATACGGGTCGAATATTTTATGTCGGTGTCCTTGATGTAGTTGTTTACATCATCCTTGTTGTATCCGCCGAGTCCTGTGCGGAATTTGATTTCTCCGTTCATGAATGCCTCCGTATCATAAAATTCTGTAGCTTGATTTTATCATATAAATGACTGAAAATCAACAACATATGTCAAAAAAGTAAGAATAATTTACATTTTGTGCGGTCAAAAGCTATCGTAAACGGAATTAGAAAAACAAAAATCCGCATATAATATGAAAAATTGGAAAAATTGATATAGACGGAACGAGGCTAATGTGGTATAATATTAATTATGTATATATTTAAGTTTAATAACGGAGTGTAATATGGATTATAAACATCTTGCAGACCTTCTTTTTCCCGATGTAACAATGACGGTTGAGGAGGTTGAAGCAAAATATCCTCAGAGAGACCTTCCCGAAGGTGCTAAGGTAACACGTTTTGCACCCAGCCCCACAGGCTTCGTACATTTCGGCGGTATGTATCAGGCTGTAGTATGCGAAAGACTTGCACATCAGAGCGGCGGTGTTTTCTACCTCAGAATAGAGGATACCGACAGTCAGAGAGAAGTAAAGGGTGCGGTTGAAGCACTTCTTAACACTCTCAAATATTACGGAGTAAAGTATGACGAGGGTGTTCAGGTAAACGAAGACGGCAGTATTACCGATAGGGGTAACTACGGTCCGTATAAGCAGAGTCAGAGAGCTGACCTCTATCATGTATTCGCAAAGAAGCTTGTTGAAGAAGGAAAGGCTTACCCCTGCTTCTCCACAGAGGAAGAGCTTGAAGAAATACACCAGACCGATAAAAAGGCTGAGATAAAGAATACCGACTGGCACGTTGCCGCAGAAGAAAAGCGTGCAAAGATGCTTGAGGGCAGAAAGTTTACAATGGAAGAGGTTGAAGCTCACCTTAAAGCCGGAGACCCGTTCGTTGTAAGAATACTCGCAGACGGAGATCCCGAGAAAAAGACCAAGATTACCGACCTTGTTAAGGGTAACCTCGAGGTTCCTGAAAACGATGAGGACTTCGTTCTTCTTAAGTCCGACGGTATCCCCACATACCACTTTGCTCATGCGGTTGATGATCACCTCATGAAGACAACACACGTTATAAGAGGTGAGGACTGGCTTCCCAGCTTATCCAAGCATATAATGCTTTTCAAGTACCTCGGCTTCAAGATGCCCAAGTACCTCCACACCGCTCAGATTCTTAAAATGGATGAAAACGGCGGTAAGAAGAAGCTTTCAAAGCGTGATATGGGTGCGAAGATGGATGACTATCGTGAAATGGGCTTCGCTACCGAATGCGTTTGGGAATATCTCCTTACACTTCTCAACTCCAACTTCGAGGAATGGCACGCTCAGAACGCAGACAAGAGCTACATGGACTTCCCGTTCAACATGAAGAAGATGTCGGTGTCCGGCTGTCTCTTCGACTATAACAAGCTCCTTGACGTGTCAAAGAATGTATTCTCCAGAATGACAGCTGACCGTGTATTCGAGCTTGCGGCAGACTGGGCTAACGAATACGACCCCGAGTTCGGTAAGTGCCTCAGTGCAGACCCCGAATACGCAAAGAAGATATTCTCCATCGGCAGAGGCGGTAAGAAACCCCGTAAGGACTTTGCAACTCTCGCCGAAATCAAACCCTTTATCGGCTTCTTCTACGATGAATTCTTCAAAATAGAAGATTCTTACCCCGAAAAGTTCGCAAAGGAAGATATAAGAGCCGCTCTCGAAGGCTTCAAGGCTACATTCGATATGGCTGACGATATGAACACATGGTTCGGAAAGATTCAGCAGATCGGAGAGGGCATGGGCTATACTTCCGATATGAAGGCTTACAAGGCTTCTCCCGAAAGCTACAAGGGTAACGTAGGTGACATTTCCATGTTCATTAGAATCGCAGTTACCGGTAAAATGAACTCTCCCGATATGTACGCAGTAATGCAGATACTCGGACGTGACAGAGTTATCGCGAGAATCGACAATATGCTCGCATCGCTCTAATTTTAGATTTTATTAATATAAGAGGTTTTAAAATGGCTGAAAATTCCTCAAATTTCATATATGATTTTATCGACGAAGACATCGCCGCAGGCAAAACAGAGACCGTACACACACGTTTTCCTCCCGAACCGAACGGCTATCTCCATATAGGACATTGCAAGGCTCTCATTATCGACTTCGGTACTGCCCGTAAGTATAACGGACTTTGCAACCTCAGAATGGACGATACAAACCCCGCAAAGGAAGACACCGAATTTGTTGACGCTATCCAGGAAGATATTCACTGGCTTGGCTTCGACTGGGGCGATCGCTTCTTCTACGGCTCCGACTACTTTGAAAAGACCTATGAGCTTGCAGAACAGCTTATCAAAAACGGTGACGCATACGTTTGTGAGCTTACACCCGAGCAGTTCAAGGAATACAGAGGTGACCTTACACATCCCGCAATCTCTCCTTTCCGTGACAGACCTGCCGAAGAAAGCCTTGACCTTTTCCGCAGAATGAGAGCGGGAGAATTCCCCGAGGGTAAGTATACTCTCCGTGCAAAAATCGACCTCAACTCCGGTAACTTCAATATGCGTGACCCCGTTATCTACAGGATCCGCTATATCGAACACCACAGACAGGGTACAAAATGGTGTATCTTCCCGATGTACGACTTCGCACACCCCATCCAGGACGCTCTCGAAGGCATTACACACAGCTTATGCTCCCTTGAATATGAAGACCACAGACCGCTTTATAACTGGGTAATCGAGCATACAGACGTTCCCTCAAAGCCGAGACAGATAGAGTTCGCACGTCTCAACATAACAAATACCGTTCTTTCAAAGAGATACCTCCGCTACCTCGTTGAAAATAACATCGTTGACGGCTGGGACGACCCGAGAATGCCTACTCTCTGCGGTCTCAGAAGACGTGGTTATACCGCCTCCTCCATACTCGACTTTATCGGTCGTATCGGAGTTTCCAAGGCAAATTCCATGGTAAATATCGAGCTTCTCGAACACTGCGTAAGAGAGGAGCTTAACAACACCGCACAGCGTAGAATCGGTATTCTCAAGCCCGTTAAGGTAGTTATCGACAACTATCCCGAGGACAAGGTTGAATATTTCGATATGCCGAACAACCCGAACGACCCCGAAGCAGGTACAAGAAAGGTTCCGTTCACTCGTGAAGTATTCATTGACTCCGACGACTTTGCACTTGTTCCTCCGCCGAAGTTCTTCAGACTCAAGCCGGACGGAGAAGTTCGTCTCATGGGTTCATATATCATAAAGTGCGGCGAAATAATCACAAACGAAGACGGCTCAGTTAAGGAAATTCATGCTACAGCCGACCTCGTAACAGGCACAGACGCTCCCACCGACAGAAAGGTAAAGGGAACTATCCATTGGCTCAGTGCAAAGTATGCCGAGGATACTACCGTTATGATGTACGACCGTCTCTTCACCGAAGAAAACATGAACGACCTTCCCGAAGGCAAGAGCTATATCGACTTCCTCAATCCCGAATCCGCAGTTAAGGTTGAGAACGCAAAGATAGAGCCTGCACTCGCTGAAGCAAAGCCGGGAGACAAGTTCCAGTTCGTAAGAATCGGATACTTCTCCAAGGATACAAAGAACGAAAACACCTTCAACCGTGTTGTATCCCTCAAAGGCAGCTACAAACCCCAGTAAGTGAAATAAAAAAATCCTGTAGGAATTAAATCTTACAGGATTTTTATTTTTCTCAGTTTATGCTTTCGTGTGTCGCTTTCTTTTTCAGAGAGTGCAGCTTAACGAAATAGAATATTGTATGTGCTATTGTGGTAACTATCCACGAAATCGGATAGGAGATGTAAAGAGTAAACAGTGTCGGATTTGCGGCAAATACAGTGGAAATCCAAACGATTCTGAGCAAACATGAACCGATAAGTGCGTTTATCATGGGTATGAACGACATTCCCATTCCACGCTGACCGCCTACCATTACCTCCATGATACCGCAGAGGAAGTAGGGAAGTGCAATATAGCTCATACGAATGATACCGTAGGGAATAGCATCGGGGTCGTTCGGGAGATATATCGAAAGAAGCGGCTCGCCGAGACAGTATGTTGTAACACCGAACGCAAGACCGACTATAGTAACAAGTGCCAGACATATGCCCTGAACGTGATTTATTCTGTCGTATCTTTTCGCACCGACATTCTGACCGACAAATGTGAGAGAAGCCTGATATACGGAGTTCATTGCGGTGTAGGTGAAGCCCTCAAGACTTCCTGCGGCTCCGTTACCTGCCATTACAACAGATCCGAATGAGTTTACCGCAGACTGAATTACTACGTTTGAGAGGGAGAATACCGTTCCCTGGAATCCTGCGGGGAGACCGATAAGAAGCATTTTCTTCAGCTTGTCGGGGTATATCTTCATGTTTTTCGGTACGAATTTAACGCAGTCCTCCGATTTCATCATGCAGATTATTACAAGTATCGCAGAAAGTATCTGTGAAGATATGGTGGCGATTGCAACACCGGCAACACCCATGTGGAAGATTATAACCAAAATAAGGTTCAGTACGACATTGACAAGACCGGACACGGTAAGGAAGTACAGAGGACGCTTTGTGTCTCCTACAGAACGAAGTATCGATGCACCGAAGTTATATGCCATGTTTGCGGGAGTGCCGAGAAAATATATCATAAGATATTCTGTCGAAAGGGGTAGAACTTCATCGGGGCTTCCCATCCAAATAAGGAACTGTCTCGAGAAGATAACACCTATCGCACCTACGATAATTCCGCCGACAATGCTTATGAGGTACGAGGTATGTACGGTTTTTCTTACTCCGTTGTAGTCCTTTGCACCGTAGTCCTGAGCCACTACAACCGCCGCACCTACGGAAAGTCCCATAAATGCGTTAACGATAAGGTTAATAAGGGCACCGACAGAGCTTACCGCCGCAAGAGCATCCTTGCCGTCAAAGTGACCGACTACAATACTGTCTGCGGCATTGTAAAGAAGCTGTAAGATACCTGTTAGCATAAGAGGAATTATGAATTTGATAATAGATTTCACAAGTCCTATATCAAATTTTTTGTTCTCAGCGGTACTGTTCATTGATTTCACCTGCCTGATATAAATATGATACAATTGCGAAACAACGCTGTATAATTATAACATTGTATTGTCGAAAAAACAATAGCAATAAAGACAAATTTTATATATATAAACAGTTATTATGTTGAGTATTAGACTGAAAAGAAATATATGGGGTGCATTACTTGAATTTTGTGGAGGTTTATGGTAAACTTATCTAAAAATATGATTTTGAGGTGACAAATGGTAAAGGAACTTATGCACGACCCAATCTTCCTCTCAGGAGTTTCAGAGGACGCTACACTTGAAGATATACAGGACGCTCAGAATCTACTCGATACTCTTGTTTATCACAAAGAGGAATGCGTGGGTATGGCAGGAAATATGATAGGTGTGAGAAAAAGAATAATTGCATTTCTTGACGAGAGCGGAAAAAATTCCGTGTACACAGTAATGCTTAATCCCGAGATAATAAAAAAGGACGGAGCTTACGATACCGAGGAGGGCTGTCTCTCACTTCTCGGCGGAGTCAGAAAATGCAAAAGATACAAGAGCATAAAGGTGAAGTGTCTGACCCTCGACGGAAAGATAAAAATAAAAACCTACAGCGGATGGACTGCACAGATAATCCAGCACGAGGTAGACCACTGTAACGGTGTTCTGATATAACAAAAAAACAGGTCGATTATATTAACCGATCTGTTTTTGTTTTTGCTTTAAGTATTACTCAGCGATGTTGTTTTCTTCGCAAGTGCAGTCGCATTCCTCTGTGCAGCATTCTTCGTCTGCTTCTTCGGTAGCTTCACATTCGCAGCATTCTTCGTTTTCGGTGTCTTCACAGCCGCAGTCACATACAACGCCTTCCTCGCAGCAGCAGTCGTCATCGCATTCACAGCAATCGTCACAGCAGCATTCGGGTTCGGGCTTTTCAATCTTCGCACCGCAGTGAGAGCAGAATGCGGATTCGTCGGAAACTTCATTGCCGCAGTTTACACAAACGATAACCTTCTTGAGCTTGGAAATTTCCTTCTTTGTAGCTTCAATATCGGACTTGATTTTGTCAGCCTTCATGATAAGGGAAGCAATGTCGGAGGTGTGGTCTGCACCGGTACACTGAGCTTCGTAGAACATGAAGCCGATTTCTTCAAATACGCTGGAAAGCTTAGCTTCGTTTGTCTTTACGTTGATGTTGAGCTTTGCAATGCTTGTAAGCTCTTCGGTCTTCTTTACTGCTTTATTGGCAACATCGGATGCACCACGCTTGAATTCTTCAAAAAATGACATTTGTTGTATCCTTTCAGATATAAAAAATTTTGTTTTCTTTCGTGATTCTATTATACACCAATTTATTCCCAAAGTCAAATTAAAAGATAGTTAATTTGTTAACAACAGGATTAGATATTGTAAAAAAAGATTTTAGAATATTTTAATCATTCGCGGGCAGAATATTAAAGCAGGATTAAAATCTACTGTTTTTGAGGTATTACACTTATGGAAAGCAAGATTTACAGAAGATATGCCGCCGCAAGAGCGAAAAAATCTCCGCTTCTCAAGGATTGTCTTTGTGCGTTTGTGTCGGGCGGACTGATATGTATGGCAGGGCAGGGACTAATCGAGCTGTACAAATATCTCGGAATAAGCAAGGATAACGCAGGAACTCTTACCTCCGTTACGCTGATTTTCGTGACTGCAATTTTAACGGGCTTCGGAGTATTTGACAAATTGGCAAAGCACGCAGGCGGAGGAACCCTCGTACCGATAACAGGCTTTGCAAATGCGGTGTCTTCATGTGCAATCGACAATAACTCGGAGGGATATATTCTCGGTGTCGGTGCAAAAATATTCACCATAGCAGGTCCCGTGATTTTGTACGGAATATCGGCAGGGGTAGTGTACGGTATTATCTACTATCTCATAGGACTTCTTTGACAGCGGAATATTACGCACTTGCAATTTTCGCATAATGGGGTTATAATACTATATATCATATGAAAAAAGGAATCTCAAAATGCGAGACAAGATTAAAATAGGCTTTTTTGATTCGGGAGTCGGCGGTATATCCGTTATGGCATATGCACGAAGCGAAATCAAAAATGCCGAATACATATACTATGCGGATACCGAACACGTTCCTTACGGAAAAAAGAAACCCGAGGAAGTGGTTGAGTTCAGCAAAGCCGCAATTTCATGCCTTATCGAGCATGGTGCGGAGGTAATAGTCGTTGCGTGCAATACGGCCACAAGTATGGCAATATCCGCACTCAGAGAAAGCTTTTCCGTACCGATTATCGGAATGGAGCCGGCAGTTAAACCTGCATATGCCCGTCATCACGGCGAAAAGATACTCGTTTGTGCTACTCCGCTTACGATAGCGGGAAAGAAGCTGCATGACTTGATAGACGCAAACTTTGCCATGGAAACGGTTTATCCGACCCTTGTTGCCGCACCTGAGCTGGTTACATTTGCGGAAAAAGGAATATTCGACAAAACCCCCGTATGCGATTATCTCAACTCCATAATAGACGCAAGCGAGAATTATTCTGCTGTTGTCCTCGGTTGTACTCATTTCGCATATTTCAGAGACAGCTTCAGAGAGGTTCTCGGAGATATAGATATAATCGACGGCACTGTAGGTACTGTAAATCGCCTGAAATACATAATGGAAACTCTCGGCTACACACCATGCGATAACGGGGATGAATCCGCAGTGGAATACTACGCTTCGGGAAAGAGAATTTCGGACAAAAATACACTTGACGCATATGCTTTATTGGAAAAGCGTGCCGTTGTCATGTGAATTTCGTATTATTTTCAGATTGCATACACATTTTCGATAATTTACCGTGAAGTTTACATAGTAAAATATTAAAGCTAAATAAGTTCCGTAATCGGAAAAGAGGTATGTCAATTGAAAAAAATATCATATAGAAAAATATTCTGTGCTGTACTTGCCTGTTTATTGTTACAGTCATGCGGAAACGGAAAAAACAACGCAGTTGAACCTGAAAATGTCGAAAATGCGGTTGAAGAAGTAATAAAAAGCGAGACGAACGAAACAAACAATGACGGCACCGCAGATGAAGACTACTATCCCGAGGCAAAGTATTCCGAATTTGACCTGAACACAGACATCGGTGAGAATGCGGTATATATAGAGTTGTCTTCCGCGGATTCGGTATCGGGAATCGAAGTCGGAGAGGGCTATATAAAAATAACAAACGGCGGAGACTATGTTCTTAGCGGAGAATATAACGGACAGGTCGTAGTGGAATCGGAGGAAAACGTACATCTCATACTAAACGGTGTTAATATCAGTGCGGATATGGCTCCGATATATGTCAAGTCCGCAAAGAATGTGTCTCTTACTCTTGCCGACGGAAGCGTAAATGTAATCAGCGATACCGAAAACTACACCTACGAGGGTGACAACGATGAGCCTGCCGCAGCCGTATATTCCAAAGCAGACCTTACAGTAAACGGTAGCGGAGAGCTTACAGTAAACGGAAACTACGATAAAGGTATTCATTCAAAGGATGACCTCAAAATAGTTTCGGGTACAATAAACGTAAATTCAAAGGGAGACGCAATAAAGGGTAAGGATTGTCTGCTTGTTCGTGACGGCAAAATCAATATTGTTTCCGATGAAGACGGTCTGAAGTCAAACAACGACTCAAATGAGAAAAAAGGATATGTAATAATCGACGGCGGTGTTATCAACATAAGCGTCGGTGACGATGGTATCCATGCTGAATCATGGCTGATAATAAACGGCGGTGATATTAATATTTCTAAGTGCTACGAGGGTGTTGAAGGAAAAAAGGTTGAGATATACGGAGGAAATATCAATATCGTTTCTTCCGATGACTCGATAAATGCGGCTTCAGGTTCTTCGACAGATGAGTTTGGAGGATTTGACTTCGGAAACATGGACTTCGGAGGCAGAGGTGACGGAAAAGGTAACGGCAGAAACGACCG
>CAYWFS010000010.1:11211-20668 GCA_964457685.1 uncultured Ruminococcus sp.
GGAATGGGCGGCGGCTTCGGTGGAGGTATGCCTAACGAAGAACCCGAGGAGGGAGTGTACATCAAAATCGCAGGCGGTAATATCACCGCAACAGGCGGAAACGATGTACTCGACTCAAACGGAACTCTTGAAATAAGCGGCGGCAACCTCATAATCAAGAACACGAATATGTCTGTCTACGGAGAACCCGACTGCATTATCGACACAAACGGTACTGCCGAAATAACGGGAGGTACATTTGTAGCTTATTCGAGAAATGCGTCCGACAAGAGCTTTACTACACTGCCGTCATTCAGCATTAAGGTAACGGAAAACGACAGCACCGTTGTTGTATGCGACAAGGACGGAAAGGAAGTGCTTTCGTTCGAGGGAGCATTAAAATGCAACGCAATGTTTGTAACCTCGGATAAGCTTGAAGTCGGCGAAAGCTACACGGTTACCTGCGGAAGTGAAAGCTATACTGTAATTGCCGAATAAAAAAATTTATCTCAGTATTGACAAATAATGACAAAGGTGCTAAACTGAACACACGGAATTTTTATTGTCAAACGGAGAAAATAAAAATGAATAACTGCTTTAAGCTCGAAAAAACATGGATTTCTTCCGCACACCGTGGATTTGTCAGCGGAAATGTTCAGTCAAACACCTTGCCTGCATATTTGCTTGCGGCGAAAAAAGGTGCCGACATGATCGAGACAGACGCAAGAACGACAAGGGACGGCGTGATAATCGTAAATCATGACGAGACGGTAAAGGGATACGACGAAAGCGGTGCAAAGGTTGAGTATAAGGTTTCCGACACGGACTACGAAGTTATCGCGGCATTGACACTCAGCGAGGACGGAGACAAAAACAACCGTGTTCCCACTCTTTCGGAAACGCTTCACCTGGCATATTTTACAGGAATGTGCATTAATATCGACTTGAAAGAGGGAAATCTTCACGCAGAGGAAATTGCAAGAATGGTCGTTGTAAGCGGAATGCGTGGAAGAACGGTGTATGCAACGAACGGAGCAGGCTCGAAAACGATAAACGCTATTTTGAAGATAGACAATGAGGCTAAGTTTATCGACACAAAGGTGAACTATACGAAAGAAAAGCTTGCCGAAGTCGAAAACTATCAGTCAAAATGCTTTGTCTACACAAGCGATTTTTCCGACAAAAATATAGCTGAAATTCGTGAAAGCGGTTGTATGCTTGCCACCATTTCTCTGAACAAGGATAACGCAAGAGACGCATTCCGACATCATCCCGATATGGCAGAGTATCCGCACACAAGCGATTTTGAAGCGATAGACAGGGAAATACTCGATAACGTAAAATTCTTCTGATAATATGAAAAGGTACCATTGGGTCAAGTTAATTGATGTATCAAACTTGATTGGCTCACAGGTGCCTTTTTATAATTATATCGAAAAAAGTAAAATATGGACTACAATATATCACATAGAGTATTGTAATTTGCTTGACGAAAATGTATAATATGTATAAGTTAAAATCGGAAGGAGAAAATCTGTACGGTAAGAGTGCAGTTTTTGATTATGAATGAACTTGTAAAAAAGATAGAGAAGCGTTCAAAGGAATACGGCTCTATACCTTTTTGGAGCTGGAACGATAAGCTTGAAGAGGGTGAGCTTCGTGAACAGATACGAACCATGAAAGAACTTAACATGGGTGGATTCTTCATGCACGCAAGAGGAGGACTTGAAACGGAATATCTGTCCGAGGATTGGTTCGATTGCGTGAATGTCTGCATTGATGAAGCGAAAAAACTCGGAATGGAAGCATGGGCATACGATGAAAACGGCTGGCCAAGCGGATTTGCGGGCGGTAAACTTCTCGAAGACCCTGCAAACCACGCTGTTATGATACGTCAGGAAATCTCCGATAAATTCCCCGAGGAAAACGGAGATACCATAGCCGTATATGTAAAAAAAGATGACGGCACATACGCTATATGTGATGGTGATTGCGGCGAAAAGCAGTACATAAGAATATACAAGGCATATGATTCAAGCTATGTTGATACACTTGACGCAAAAATTACGGAAAAATTCATAAAAGAAACCCACGAGGTTTATCTGAAGCATATTGCAAAGGAGGATGTCGGTGGGGTAATGCCCGGATTCTTTACGGATGAACCGCAGTATTATCGTTGGGACAGAGCATATTCAAACACATTGCCCGAAGAATTTGAGCGTGCATACGGCTATGATATAAAGAAAGCTCTTCCGGCACTGTTCTTTGATTTTGAGGGAGCGGACAAGCTTCGTTATGACTACTATAAGCTGATACACGAGCTGTTTATAAATAATTTCGCAAAAAAAGTGTACGATTGGTGTGACGAACATGGTATGCAGCTTACGGGACACGCTATTGAGGAATCGTCTCTCGGCGGTCAGATGCTGTGCTGCGGAGGTGTAATGCCTTTCTATGAGTACGAGCATATACCCGGAATCGACTATCTCGGTCGAGGTATAGCAGACGATATTGCTTCAAAACAGCTTGGTTCCGTGTGTGAACAGCTTGGCAAAAAGAAAGCTCTTTCGGAAATGTTTGCGTGTTGCGGATGGGATGTAACTCCGCTTGAGCTTAAACGAATTGCCGATATGCAATATTCAAACGGCGTTAACCTGATGTGTCAGCACCTCTATCCATACTCCGAAAGAGGTCAGAGAAAGAGAGATTACCCCAATCACTATTCATTCCACAATCCGTGGCAAAAGCACCTTGCGGAGTTTGATAAGCATTATATGAATCTCGGTGCTGTACTTACGGAAGGGGCAGAATACGCACCCGTTCTCGTTATCCACCCGATACACAGTGCGTACATGAAATATAACGCTCCTTGTGAGGGCTTCGGCGAGCTTGAGGGAAAGTTCTTTGAGCTTTCAAGGCTTCTCGGGCATAATCAGGTTCCGTACCACTACGGAGACGAAAACATGATGAAAAACCATGCTTCTGTGGAAAACGGCAAGCTCAGAATCGGAAATGCAGTGTATGAGGCAGTGGTAGTTCCGTTTGCATATACTCTTGATTCAAACACAGTTGAAATTCTGAAAAAGCTCATTGCAGACGGCGGAAAAATATGGTGCTTCGGTCATCCGTACTGCATCGACGGCGAAAAAGCTGATATGAGCTGGCTTCATGATACCTGTACTGTAGATGATATTTTCGCATACAGAGATGCGGTGTTCACAACCCAAAACGGCGGACACGCACCACAGCTCAGAAAAACAAGCCGTATTACCGAAAACGGAAAGGTTATGTTCGTTACAAATATTACGGGCGAGACTCTGAAAAACGTAAAGGTCAAGCTTGATTCGTCGTTCGGTGCGGTAGCTGAGCTTGATATGCTGACTCTTGAAACAAAGCCTGTTGCAGTCACGGACGGTGAGCTTACACTTGATTTTGAGGACAGTCAGAGCTACGTTATCATCCCGTGCGAAAATGCTTCGGCAGAGAAGAAGGAGTTTGCAGATGAACATATTCCGCTTCCTGCCGAGATGAAATGCTATCCGTGCGTAAATATGATGAACCTTGACACGGCGGAGCTTTCAAAGGACGGTGTCAACTACGATGAGCCTCTTTCAGTAATGGGAATTAAGGACAATCTGCTTAGAGAAAGATATGACGGAGATGTATGGCTCAGATTCAGCTTTGACGCAAACGAGGACTACATAAGAGAGGCAAAGGAGCTTCGAGTAGTTACAGAGCCTATGAACGTGAAGAACGTGTGGGTGAACGGCACAGAGCTTGAAGCAATTCCCGGTGAGTGGTGGTTCGACAAGAAGTTTGCGGTATACGATGTTGTAAGAAATGCAAAGGTCGGAAGAAACGAAATAGTCATAAAGCTTCACCATTACCAGAGAGATTACGTTTATTATGTTCTGTACGGCGGTGTGTCGGAATCCCTCAGAAACTGCCTTGTATTCGACTGCGAGATAGAAAATATATACTTAATCGGTGATTTCTGCGTTAAGTGTGACGGAGAATTTACGAAAGGTGAGAGAAACAGCGTAATTTACACCGGTGAATTCTCACTTGAGCCTCAGCGTGACACAGTAAAGATAAACGATATAGTTGAGGATGGCTATCCGTTCCTCGGAGGTGCGTTCAAGACAAGCTTCAATTACGATTATCATGACGGAATGCCGACAATGCTGAAGCTTGGTGGCAGATTTGCACTTTGCGAGGTCAGCGTAAACGGAGATGACGGAAGCTGTGCCATGTTCTCGAAGTATGTTGACCTCTCCGAAAGACTTCACGAGGGAGAAAACGAGATATGCATTGTGATGTATAACTCCAACCGAAACCTCATGGGACCGCACCACCGTCACGATCCCGAGCCTTACGGAGTAGGACCGAATACATTCTCATATGAAAAGGAATGGAACGGCAGACAGTGCGGAGACTACCTTGACAGATATGCATTTGTAAGATACGGTCTCGACACCTACAATACCTGATAAGCAATAAAAAAGCAGTTCGCTCATAGACTTTCCGAAATTCGGTTGGTCTGAGCGAACTGCTTTTTTCAAAGGAGTATGATATAATTACATCGGAGTGCTTTTAATATGTTGGATCAGCTTTTGTATGCTGCTGACTGTGCTTCCCACATCTCGAAATATCTGCCGTGCTTTTTAAGAAGCTCATCATGTGTGCCTTCTTCTATGACAGAGCCTTTGTCCATGACAATTATTCTGTCTGCAATCTTTACAGAGCCGAGTCTGTGAGTTATAAGGACTGTGGAGTTATCGCGGGAGTATTCGGCAAACTGCTTGTAGATTCTTGTTTCTTCAATGGGGTCTATTGCCGAGGTAGGTTCGTCGAGAATGATGAAGTCTGAATCTCTGTAGATACCTCTTGCAATAGCAATTCTTTGCCACTGACCTCCGGAAAGCTGAACACCGTCTTTGAATTCACGTCCCAGTACGGTGGATTTTCCGTTCGGAAGAGTTTCCTTGTCGTTTATCGGAACATTGGCGGATTCAATTGCGGGTTCTGAGCTTTCTTTCTTTGAAAAATCACTTATGCGTACATTTTTGTCGAGATCGAGACCGAGGTACTGCATATAGTTCTGGAATATCGCACTTGTTCTTGAGAACAGAGCCGTATTTGCCGTGGATGCGGAATCGTTACCGCCGATGTTTATGCTTCCGTTGTCAGGCTTGTAGAGACCGCAGAGAAGCTTTGCCAGTGTTGTTTTACCGCTTCCGTTTTCGCCGACTATAGCAACTGTTTCGCCGACTCCTATGTTCAGAGATACATTATTGACTGCGGGAACTTCGCTACCGGGATAGGAGAAGCTTACATTGGAGGCTGTAACACCGTTTTTTGTGAAATCGGGATTGGTGTGGCTGCCAATAGTTCCGTCGGGGAGGTCGTTGAAATCGAGATATTCCTCAATAAACATTGACCACATAGTACCGATGCTTATCTGGAGGAAGAAGTTCTCAACATTTGAGAATACAAGCTCGGTAGATGTAAGTACTGCCGCAAATCCACCGACGGATATAGTCTGATTCATAAGAGAACGGAACAGCAGGAATACGATGACGGACCAACCCACAACCTTTGACATATCAAGAGCAAAGTTGATGAGGAGTTTTTTTCTCTTGTGACCTCTTTCCTTTTCAAATATCAGGAGCTTTACGTCATAATACATTTTGTAGAAGCGATTGAACGCACCGAACATACGGGTGTCGTAAGGATTTGATGCATGCTTTTGGTAGGCATCTGCTTCCATATTCAAAGCTCGTACTTCCATATCCATGTTATTTTCGATCATTGGAAGTATCCAGTTTGAAAGGATAGTGGGGATGAACGCAATGATAAGGGGAAGAATCAGTATAGGCTCCATCTGACCGAGATATGTAGCCATTATCGAGAAGAACGCAAGGTTGTAAACTATAAGGTTGAGCCAGGTGTCAACAAAGACCTGAATAGTACCGCTTGATACGCTGGCAGCCTTTGAGATGCTCTGAATGAATTCCGGATCCTCAAAAGACTGAGCGGGAAGGGAAGATACCTTTCTGTAAAGTCTCTTTGAAAGCTTTACGTTAATGTGATTGTTTGTGTAATCGGAGAGAAGACCGTTTATGAAGTTTATCAGCTGAGTAACAAAAATGATAATAACTACAGCCGCCGCACCGAGATAAATATTTCGAGCTAAGCCATCGTGAAGAATATAGGCTTCGATAGAGTCAAATAGATATTCGTTTACAGGTGCCGTGATTCCGCTGAGTGTTCCCAAAAACAGATTTACGAAGAACATTCCGAGAAACGCAATCGGAGCTTCCTTTAAAACGATACCGAATGCTCGAGCTATTAATGTTATAAATGAGTGTTTCTTTTCCATCATAAGTACCAACTTTGCTGATTTTTAAACATTTCCGCATAAAGTCCGTTTTGTTCCATCAGTTCGCTGTGACTGCCGTTTTCGGCTATCGAACCGCCGTCGAGAACGTAGATAACGTCTGCCATTTTAGCTGATGCGAGACGGTGGCTGATGAATAATGTTGCCGCCCCACGGCTTATTTCACCGAAGTGGTCGTAAACTTCTTTTTCGGCGATGGGGTCAAGTGCTGCTGTCGGTTCGTCAAGGATTTTGAGCTGTGCGTGACTTACTATCCCTCTTGCTATGGCTATTCTCTGCCACTGACCGCCCGAGAGATCTACACCACCCTTGAATATCTTGGAGAGTTTTGATTTTTTACCGTTCGGAAGATCCTTTACAGCGTCCGAAAGTCCGGCAAGCTCTATGGCTTTATCGACTTCATCATCGGTAGCCATGAATCCGGAACCGACTTTTATATTGTCTTCGAGGGAGATACTGTACTTCTCAAACGACTGAGTTATCGCACCGAACATAGCCTTAATATCGGCCATCTTCCAGAGTCTGAGGTCTTTTCCGTTAAGAAGAATTTCACCCTCGTAATTGTCGTACATACGAAGAATAAGCTTTGTGATTGTGGTTTTACCCGAACCGTTTGCTCCGACCAGTGCGTACTTTTTTCCGTTCTCGATTACGAGATTTACTTTATTAAGAATAAGCTTGTCGGTGTTCGGATAAGCGAAAGATACGTTTTTGAGTTCAAGCTTCTCAAACTTGGGAGCGTCTGTTGACATATCGTCGAGGACACCGGGGTTTCTGTCAAGTGCGAGAAAATCGTTGAATTCGTCATAGGAGCGTTTGAATGTTCTGAGGAAGAACATCTCATTCTGTAACGAAGTCAGGAGTGAAGGGAAGCTTGAGAAAAGAACTGTTGTAAGGGAAATAAATGTACCGATAGTAATATTTTCGTTCATTACGTCGGGGAGCATTATGAAGATTCCGATTGTACAGAGAAGCAAACGACATAATTCAAACGCCTGTTCGCGAATACCCCATTTAATTTTGAGCTTGTAGTTTCTGTCACGAGTTTCCTTTTCTGTCTGCTCGTACATATCGGCAAGCTTGGAGGAATAACCGAAAAGATTACGTTCCGCAACAGAATCTCTGCTTGTCAGGTATTCCTTGTAAGCTGAGATGTGGCGACGCTTTTCCTGCTCAACTATGTTTTTCTCGAAAACATCATTTTCCTTTTCCTTGCTGAAGATTATCATGGGAATGCAAAGAAGAATGGCGGCTATAGCAACAAAGGGAACTCTTACAATGAGAATTGCGAGGTAAGATACAATCTGTGCTATAAGTACGGCAAAGCTCTTGATTTTACCGGGGAGCTGAGTAGTAAATCCTGCGGAACCGCTTGTTGCAAGACTTATGCGAGACTGCATCTCCGGGTTTTCGCGGTACTTTATTTCAAGGCTTGCACCTTCCTTGAGCAAAGGATAACTAAGCGTAGACCACTCTTTTTCCTCATGCTTCATTGTAAGCAAGTTAAAAATAGGGGTACATACATATTCATATATTTTAAATGCGGCAATAAGAAGGATAGGCAGAACTATCTTTTTACTGTCGCACTCACCGGCAAAGACAGACAATGCCGTATCAACAAAATATGAAGTTACCAGCACTCCGAGAGGAGCTATAGCAGCTGTAATGATCGATGAGAGGATGCTGAGAATCGAATAGAAGGGGTCTATTTTAAACGGTAGAGTCAGGAGGTTTTTCAGACTCATTTGTTCTCTGAAATCAATTGGTTTCATAAGCGGTTACTCCATTCAACTAATGAATTTAATGTCGGTACTTTTAAGTTTGTTCGGATGCTTTTGATTTGACCATTTCGTTTTCCACATACTTAAGGATTTCTTTTTCAAGCGTACTGCGGACACCGAAGCAGCCCTTTGAATGGTATGTGCCGGTTTCGTTGTAGCTGATGACTCTGCACCCACCTCCGCAGTTCGGAAGATATGCGCAGTCCTTGCAGTCTTTGTTTTTCAGCGGATCTACCGCCATCCATTTGAATAAAGCGTTGGTTGTCTCGATTAGGTTGCCGTTGTCATCTATCTTGCCCATGAGATGTTCCGGCTGACCTGCGTGTTCCCAACATTTGTAAACTTCGCAGGATGGCGTAATAGAATAGCTGTTGTCCTTGTAAAGACCGCAATAAAGGAATTTTCTTTGAGGTCTTATGTTGTAGTGGAATCCCTGTGTTTCTGCGTAGTTCCACAATCCGTAGAGTACGTCCCCTATCTCGTTATCCACAAGACAGTGTCCCGAATAGCTTGAACACGCAGTTGTGTCTCCCTTGACGATGCCGAAATCGACGTGACAATTTGTAAGATTAAGACCGTTCTTACCAATATAATCAAGAAGCTCGTAGGTTTTTTCGAGGTTTGTTTTGTCGATGTTTACTCGAATTACCGTAGGAATATCGTTTCTTTCGTTCAAGAGACGGAGGTTTGTCATGATCTCGTCGAAAGAACCCTTTCCGCTTCCGTATATGCGTCGTGTGTCGTGTATTTCTTTGACCCCATCAAGGGTTATCTGAATCATATCGCAGTTGTAAGAATGAAGACGATCGAGAATAACATCTGTAAGGAGGGTGCCGTTTGTTACTATGGAGCATGAGAATGAAATTTTCTTATTTTTACAGTAGGCTGTAATGTCATCGAGGATGTAGAAGCCGATGTCAATGTTCATGAGAGGTTCGCCGCCGAATAAAACTATCGACATACTGCTGATACGGTTCTGTTCGGCATTGAGCTTCAGAAATTTCAGATATTTATCTGCGTTTTCCTTGTCCATTCTGACATTGCTTTTGTCGAGACCCTGAAAACAGTATATACATTTCAAGTTGCACGCCCATGTGAGGAAAAGAGTGGTCGAGAGGTGGCTTTTGTCATATTTATGAAGTCCGTTATAATATGAAAAAATGCTGTCCTCGTCAAGGTCATCCTTAATGAGTACACCGGACATGGAAAACTGTTCGATTGTGTCCTCGTTAAGAAGTGTAATATCCTTTTCCTCAATTGCGGCGGCTTCCTCGGCATCTATCGAAAAACAAGAGCC